>JBBWZW010000523.1:0-6007 GCA_039649305.1 Burkholderiales bacterium | reverse complement strand
CTGCATCAGCGTGGGGTAATTGGTAGCCGCCATTGCCGTCGGCGATGAGTATGAAGCGATCGCCTTCGAGTTCGGCTGGAACATTGAATGCCGACACCACGATTTTGTCTGCGCCCCATGCATAGCCGCCGGTGGGGTCGGAGAGGAGCTTGATGCGGTCATCCATCCATGGGCCGATGCCTAGGAAATAGACAGGATCGGCTTTGATGTAGAGATGGGTGTTTTCGACAGCGCGGGAGATGACCATGCGTGATCGGATCACTTCCATCTCGGCGGTTGCGGCGGTTTTCAGGTCAAACACACCGGCCAGGTCGCCGAGGATATTCTTTGAGGAGCCGGCGCTGTCTTCTACCTGGACCAGGATGTTGGCTTCGTAGACTGGTCTCGCGATCAGGGCGTACGCGACGCCTGACAATGTGACGACCAATGCGATGCTCGCGATCAGCCAACGATGGTCGAGCAGGAAGTCGAGATAGGAGGCCAGGTCAATGGCGTCTTCGTCTTGCTCGGCGGCGGGTAGTACTTGTTGGAGCGGTTGATTCATTGGTGCGGTCTCTGAATTGTTCTTTGTTACGCTTACTTGTCCCCTCCCCCCTTGCAGGGGGAAGGAGTAACAGTGGTGTGCGGCGGTCAGCTCATGTGCGCTAGCCGCTTCAATATGTCCTCGACACCGTCCGCAATCAGCTGATATGACTTCCGAAATTCGACGATGCTCTGGCGATAAGGGTCAGCAATGTCATATTTCTTGAATTCCCCCAGCCGAAACACCTTCCCCTTGGATGCAACATACTGCGACTCAACGTGGCGTTTCTGCGCAAGATCCATGGTCAGGATCAGATCCGCTTCACTGACCATGGAAGCGGTGAGCGAGCGGGCGCGGTGCGAGCTGATGTCGATGCCCTGTTCCTGCATGATCTGAACAGAGAAAGGTTCCGCGGGGTGGCCGACCAGTGCGCCCAGGCCGGCGGAATGAACGGTCCTGCCGGACAGCGCGTGCCTGAGCAATCCTTCAGCCATCGGGCTGCGGCAGATATTGCCGATGCACAGGACCAGGATATTGTTCATTACCTGGTATCCCGATAGAGAGTCGTTACCGCGGCAGAGCTGGGGATGATCAGGTTGACGATGCGGCTGAACCTGGCGAGTCCCGATGCGTCCACGTACACGACGTCTTTCGGATTGAGTTCAAAGTTTTCTGCGAGGGCCAGCGCAACCGGGGAGCGTGCGTCGAGGTTGTACACCAGCGGATTCTTCGCGTCGGCGTTGCGGATTACATAAACCTGGCGGGCTTCGCTGCTCAGCGGATTGACGCCACCGACTTCGCCGAGCGCCTGGTTGAGCGTCATGCGGCCGTTGACCATCGGCAGTGCTTTCGGGGTGGTGACTTCGCCGAGTACAAATATCTTGTTCTCATCACGGGCACGCACATGGACTACGTCGCCACTCGTAAGCATGATGCCCGAGGGGTCGATGCCTCTCTGTACCAGCGACGGCAGGTTGATACGGTAAGTGACGCCGGCGCGGTTGACGTGAATCTCGCTCTGGTCGGCTGTCGGCACAAAACCACCTGCGCGGGTCAGGCCTTCGAGCAGGGTCATCGGGACATCATCGATGACCTGGTTGCCGGGGGTTTTGACTTCGCCGTCTACATAGATGCGTTTGCTGCGGAAGCTTTGTACGCGCAACGTGATGTCGGGCTTCTTGATGACGCGAACTAATTTATCCGCGAGCAGGTTGCGCGCTTCGAGTTCGGTCAGTCCGGCCAGCCTGATTGGGCCGACAAAGGGAAACTGCACCATGCCGTTGTGATCGACTACAAAACCGGCCGGGGTCTGGACGAAGTTGGTGGCGTTGGACGCGAGGCTTTGCACCGGTATCGAGGCGACGCTCAGTTCGGGGTGATCCCATACCAGGATGGACAGGATGTCACCACGGCCGATGGTGTAGGGAACGGGCGTGCCGATCAGTGCGCTGAGATCTTGCTGCGGCAACTGGGCCCTCGATGCTTTTTCTGAAACGATCAGGTCGGGCGTGATCAGTTTAATGATGGGAGTGACATTCGCTTCGGCGGATTGCGCCGGCTGCTGATGGTCGATCCGCATCCCCGGCGCGAGGTTGACGCACGCAGTAAATAGGGGAATCAGGGCAGTCACGCATAGTGTTTTATGCAGTGAGGTAGAAGAAAAACGCATGTAAACGGCAGTCTCGCAAAAACGCTTGTTTTTTATTCTTGTAGGACGAATAAATTTCGGCCGATGAACCGGGCAACCAGACAACCAACAATTTCAAGTGACAGATAAGCGGTATTCCGGCGGGAGTTGATTATAAGCAAAAAAGCCGGGGAGTTCTCGGGATGGGTTGAGGGAATGTTGAGTTATTTACGAATTGCCGACGGAAGCGTTATGGATTTGGCAATTCAGGGCCTTCCCCTTGAAGGCCTTGAAGGGGAAGGGGCAATCCCGTTCATACCAGCGCTAATGACCGGGTCGCGCGGATCACCGTGACTACATCGGTCATCGGATCGATCTTCCAGGATTTCAGGAAGCCCTGCTCGACCAATACATCCAATGCTTTCTTGAGTCCGTTGCGGAAGTGATAGAGCTGTTGCGCCGATGAGCCGCACAGGCCTTTCAATGTTTCGACCTTGTAGCCGAACGGTTCGCGATGGGTGAAGTAGAAACCGTGCAGCCATTTTGCCAGCGGCGAGCGCAGCTTCAGGCGCTGGCGCCAGTCAAGCTGAGTGTAGGCGTCGGCGCCGAAGAGAGAGATCAGTTTCGGATTGAGGCGGACCTTCCACTGCCGGTCGATTTCGTCCTTGAAAGTGAATTCCTGCACCAGCGTTCCACCGTAACCGCGCTTGCCGGATCCGGCATCGAAGCGGATCTCGACCGCGTTCGCTGTGAGCCGGAGGATGCACAGGCGCAGTCGTTCGTAGGACGGTGAAGATGTCGGCCAGCCCATCGACTTCAGCATCGAGTAGGCGGTGAACGAAACTTCATGACCCAACGGTTGGCTGCGTGCGAGATGCACCAGGTTCAGAAACACGTCTTCATCATCCTGCCGCAATTCTTCGCCGGTGTAGAAAATCTCGACGCCTTTGACGGAAGTGATCGGGCGTTCTTTCAGATGCTGGCGCGGTTCGTTTTGCCTGGCGACCGTGAACAGTGCTGACCTCGCCAGCGGGTTAGGTAATCCGCGAACCTGGTTTTCCCACAACGGGAGCTGGACGATCTTCAGCGCTTCTTCCATCACGCGTTGGCTAATGCCTTCCGCGCCGTCAGCGAACGCCATCTGTGCCTGGCCCGGATTCCCTTTTCTCTTGTTGGCGATTGTTTCTTCGATTTTTGCTAGCGCGTCTTTGAGCGGCTTGTGTTTCAGGACCGGGGGCATGTTGATTTTTGTAAGGCGTCGTTCACGGGTCGCTAAATTAACATGGCGGACTTCGTCTTTCGAGCGTGGACACACGTTGTTCGAGCGTGGACACACGTATTTCGAGCGTGGTCGGGGAACTTCGCTTTGAAATTTCTGGCGCTTTTCGACACGTATATCGAGCGTGGGTCAGGGGTTTTTATCGCATGCGCCGCAAAAGACGCGTATTTCGAGCGTGGGTCGGTCGATAAAACGGTGGTTGCTTGGATGCGACAGGACGTATCGCCCTGCGTTTCCTCGTTTGTTGAGCGTGTGAAGTATCGTATTTCCAGCGTGGGGGCAGGCTGTGCGGGGCTTTCAGGCGTTTTTTACGCGTGGGAATCGTCTTTCCAGCGTGGGCGGAGCAGTTGACAGGGCCAATTTTGACGCTGGAGGTTGCCGCGGGACCTGCGAAACACGTTTTTCGAGCGTGGGTAGAGGGGGATGGCCAGAAACTCACGTATTTCGAGCGAGGTGTTGCACTGCAAATTATCGTTCTTCGAGCGATGAAGTGCGCCCAAAAAGGGATTTTCATGTTTCTTTGGCAACGTTTCGGGCTGTTTTTCGGCCTGGAAGCCCCGTGGGCTATCGTTTTCCACGCGTTGGGGGGTGGCGTCGCTCGAGCGTTGAACCCCGTTTGTCCAGCGAGAGGCCGTCGTAGCTCAAGCGCGGCGACACTCGTACGCCGAGCGCGGGCGGGTCGTTTCCCGAGCGAGAGGGGGTCTTACGAAAACTCTTTTTTTTCAAGGACTTAAACTGCTTTTTCGCAGTGTCTAATCAGTCTTTAATCTTTCTTTAATTCATCCGTGCCCTCTCTCGACAAACGATAGTGCTGCTTTTTATCCATTCCGGTGCCGGCCGCCTCGTCGGGGTGCGGCGCTGTCTGAGAGTGAATTCCTACTCCCCCGGGGTGCCTGCCAAACAGGCATTTCCGTTTCAAAACCGTCTGGTTACGTCTATAATCGAAAGTTTTGCGAGGGTTTAGGCCCTGCATTCTGTCTGCCTGTCGGCTTAATATCTGCCGAAAACACGTACACGATTACCGGTTTAAAAATAGTTTTGAGGGAATAATGAGCGACGCACATAACGAACACCAATCCGCGATCCGGACACCAGGGCAACTCATTGCTGCCATCGCTGCGGGTTTTCTGATACCTATCATTGTCATCGTATTGCTGGTGCAATATGTTGCACACGAGCCGACGGCTGGCGCGGGATCCAACAGCCTGTCTCCTGAAGCTGTCGCGGCGCGTATCAGGCCGGTTGCCGACGAAGGTTTTACGCTGAGGGACGCGAACGCACCGAAGCAACTGCAAGCTGGTGACGTTGTATATAAAGCCACTTGCGCAGCCTGCCACGACAGCGGCGCTGCCGGCGCACCTAAGACTGGCGACGCTGCGGGCTGGTCAGCGCGTATTGCCCAGGGCTATGACAAACTGGTGGAGCATGCGATCAAAGGTATCCGCGCGATGCCTGCAAAAGGAGGCAATCCGGATCTGGATGATGCCGAAGTTGCACGCGCCGTGGTCTTCATGGCGAATCAGTCTGGCGCCAAATTCAAAGAGCCGGAAGTGAAACAAAGTGCACCGGCTGCTGCTTCCGCACCTGCTGAACAAACTGCCGCCGCTCCAGCTGCTGCTGCCGCTGCCCCCGCTACTGCTGCGCCGGCACCTGCCGCTCCAGCTGCTTCTAAAGCTGATGTCGGTAAGAAGATTTATGACACCGCGTGCGTTGCCTGCCATGGCGCCGGAATTGCCGGCGCACCGAAGACTGGCGACAAAGCCGCGTGGGCTCCGCGTATCGCACAAGGTCAGGCGACTTTGTATGAACACGCGATCAAGGGCTTCCAGGGCAAGGCCGGGATGATGCCTCCGAAGGGTGGATCTTCCGCTTCGGATGAAGAAGTTAAGGCTGCTGTGGATTACCTGGTTGCTGCTGCGAAGTAATTGCGGTTTCAGGAATAAAAAAAAGCCGACCTGCGGGTCGGCTTTTTTATTTAGTGAGCGGGCGAATCTCGACGGTCTCTCGCAAGCCCGGGGTCTCACGGCGATGCGTAATGAATTGAATCAGAATTTTACTGTAACGTCATGATTCGATTAGAAGACATCCTGGGCTACTCGTCGTGGCTCTTAGGGTGATTTGAATTTAATCGGGTACATAAAAAAATCGACTCGCAGGTCGGCTTTTTTGGAGGAACGGATTGTCCAGGGTCGATGCTAGTTACTCTGTCACTCCGAGCGCATTGAGGAATCTCGCCCGCAAGTTTCCCGTCGACGCGTTCATCGTAACGGTCACTTGTTCGTTATGACGACATTTCTCCCAGTATTCAGATCTAGTAGGTCAGGCGCAACCCTCGCATTACTCAACTGTTGAAAATGGTTGAGTTCGCAATGGTCGACTTTCCGGCACGATTCCGGTTCTAGGAAATTAACGACTTTTTGGCACTAACGGCAGCGAAATTGGATTGTAAAGTGCGGCGAAGTCGGTTGTCACTTGACAACCACCGCTGCGGCGAATTTTGCATAACCAGTGTGTGGAGCACGCCAAAAAACCCAGGCAATCATGCAAGAGCGCTAAGGCGTGTCGTCGACAACTGCAC
>JBBWZW010000480.1:0-8700 GCA_039649305.1 Burkholderiales bacterium | reverse complement strand
TCTCGCCGCGGCTTATTCGCCAGGTGGTTGCGATTTCGCATCCGCGGCGGCCTATGAATTCGGCAACGAATGCGTTTATTGCTATGTTGACGGAGCAGATTCGGTTGCGGACGCAGGAGCAGGTTGCGGGGGAGGCGGAGGGTACGGCGGGTGGAGCTATCGCGACATCTGGTTGAACGGTTCGCGCTGCCGCAGCCGGTTTGGCTTGTAAGCCAAACCGTGGGGAGGGAGGTTCGCAAGAGGCAAGGTTCAATCCAGCGTGAAGACATTACAGACCCACGCGTTTTTCGATGCGTCTTGCTTGACGGGCCCCCTCACCCCCGATCCCTGCTGGTGGGGGAGGGGAGTCATCACCTATCAGGAACCGATAAACTTCGGCGCGCGCTTGCTGTGAAACGCCTCAACGCCTTCACGGAAGTCATCCGACGTTCGCAGCCGGCTATAACAATGCCCTTCGAGTTCAATCGCGATCGAAAGTGGCGAATCCTCGGTATCGTTAAGCAGCTTCTTCGCGGTCCGCTGGGCGATCGGCGAGAACGCGCGCAGTTCGTCGACCAGACGGTCGGTTGCCGCTTCGAGTTCGGCATCCGGCACGCACTCAGTAGCAACACCCCACTCATAAGCCTGTTTGCCAGGAATACGACGTGAACGCATTACGATGTCCTTGGTGCGGGTGATGCCAACCATTTTCTGCAAGCGCGCCGAACCACCGGAGCCGGGGATCTGGCCCAGCTTCTGTTCCGGCAGTGCGTAGAACGTGGTGTCGGTGACGATGCGGAAGTCGCAGGCGAGCGAGATTTCAAAGCCGACGCCGAAGCAGAAGCCGCGGTTGGCTGCGATCACCGGTTTGCTGCAGCGGGCCGGGGCGGCGATGTTCCATGCCAGCTTCGAGACGTGTTCCGGCGTGGCTTCGAGGAAGCCCTTGATGTCGCCGCCACTGGAGAAGTGTTCGCCTTCGGCGCGCAGCACGATCACGCGCACTGCATCGTTTTCGTCGAGCGATTCAAACACCAGGCGCAGCTGGTCGCGCTGTCCCATCGAGATGATATTGAGCGGGCCGCGCTTGAGGATGATATCGGCACGCTGGCGCTGTTCGTCGATCTCGACACGGAAGCCGTCGAGGTTCTCGAGCAGGTGCTGTGCGGAATGTTTGATTTGGGTCACGGTGTTCTCCTTTGTGTAGATATGGTGCCGTTGTCCGGCAATTCAGTTCGCGTAAGTCGTCCATACGCTATTGGTCGTTCTGCGCCAGTTTGCCGATTCCTTCCCAGCGCTTTACCAGGCTGTCATGCGGAATCGAAAACAGATCGAGTACGCGGCCGACGGTATGGTTGACGATATCGTCCACCGTCTGGGGCTGCGTATAGAAGGCCGGCACCGGCGGAAATACGATGCCGCCCATTTCGGTGACGGCAGTCATGTTGCGCAGGTGAGCGAGGTTGAGCGGCGTCTCGCGCACCATCAATACCAGCTTGCGGCGTTCCTTCAGCATCACGTCAGCGGCACGACTCACCAGATTGTCGGCGAAGCCGTGCGCAACGCTGGCGAGTGTCTTCATGGAGCATGGCGCGATGACCATGCCTTCTGAAAGGAACGAGCCGCTGGCAATGGTGGCGCCGACGTCCTTGACGTTGTGAACGACGTCGGCCAATGCCTCGATTTCGCCACGCTTCAGCGACAATTCCTGTGTCGCGGTCAACGCACCCGAGGCAGACATCACCAGGTGCGTTTCGCAGGCGCCTGACGCGCGCAGCTGCTCGAGCATGCGCACGCCGTAGATGGTGCCGCTCGCGCCGGTGATGGCGATGATCAGGCGCGGCTTTGTGCTGCGTGCATTCATGATGCGGTTGCGTTTGACCAGTCGACCGTGGCGCCGGCCACGACTTCCTGGCTCAGGTCCACTTCGTCTTCGCCCGGCACGCGCACCTTGGTGAACACATGCTCCTGATAGGACACCGGCTTGGTGGCGTCGATGCCCATCTTGGCGCTGATGCCTTGCATGTGCATCGGCGGAGGTTCACCGCTGGCGGTCTCGTGTCCGATGGTGGTCGACGGGTCCAGCACCGAACCCTGCGCACCGGCAATCACGACCAGGTCGCGGTCGGCCTGGAAGCGCGTTGCGATCGCCCATTCAACCTGCTGCGGATCATGCACGTCGACATCGGCGTCAACCACGGTGACTTGCTTGATATCGTAGTGGGCACCGAATGCGCACAGGATCACATTTTTCGGTTCGCCCTCGCGGCGTTTTTCCATCTTTACATGCAGGTGATAGCGCCCGACGCCGCCGATCGACAAGTGCACATCCCGCACACCGGGGTGGCTGCGCTGCAAGTGAGCAAGCAATGTTGCCTCGCGCGGGATCGAGCCGAGCAGCAGGTGTTCCATCTCTGCGGGGACGATGGTGTGGAAGATCGGCGACTTGCGATGCGTGATCACATCGACCTGGATTACTTCACGGTTTTCCTTAGCGCTGTAGTACTTCGGGAATTCACCGAACGGACCTTCCGGCTCGCGCACCTTCGGCAGGATGCGGCCTTCGATCACGATCTCGGCGTTGGCGGGAACGCGCACGTCGCTGGTCAGGCATTTCACGACGGGCAGAGGCGCACCGTGCAATGCACCGGCGATTTCCAGTTCGTCATGGTCGATCGGCGTGATCGCTTGCGACGCCAGCAAAGTCAGCGGATCGGCGCCAATCACGATTGCCACCGACAGCGGCTGGTTGTTGGCTTCCGCTGCCTGGTAAAAGGCGAACAGATGACGCGGCAGCATGAGAATCGCCATACGGTCTTTCGCATGCACCTGAATGCGGTTGATCGACACGTTCTGGATGCCTGTCACCGGATTGCGCGCGATCACCATGCCGGCAGTGATGTAAGGGCCGTTGTCATGCTCGCTATGCGTCGGGATCGGCAGCAGGCCATGCAGATCGATTTCCTTATGGACGACCTGCTGGCATACGGCGTCGGCGCCTGGCACTTCCTGCCATGGCAGCGGGTTTTCTGCTGCGCGGCGGAAGCCCTCGAGCAAGCCCGACTCGGGCACGCCCATCGCTTCGGCGATCCATGCGCGGCGCGACATGAAACCGGAGATGACCGGAATGGCATGGCCGTCAGGTTTCGGGAAGAACACTGCCTGGCGGCCGTCAAGGCGTTTGGAAATGGCGGCGAGGCGATGCTTCAGCGGCACGTTGTCTCGGGCGACCGCGAGGCGTCCGGTGGAGGTCAGGCGGGTGAGCCATTCACGCAAGTCGCGGATCGGGGTGTCGGGCTTGGTCTTTGCATTCATCATCACACCTCTTATGCTTTGTTTTTATCGATAACCAGCGGTTCATATTCACCCGCGACCAGCTTGCGCCGCAGCACCTTGCCGACCGGGGATTTCGGGATTTCACGAACAAAAACGTATTCGCGCGGACGCTTGAAATTGAGCAGGTCCGATTGCTTGCAATGTTCGTCCAGCGCTTTCGAATCGATTTCTCCTTTGCACTTGACGAAGGCGACCACGCGCTGTCCCCAGCGTTCGTCCTTCAGGCCGGCGACGGCGACGTCGTCGACCGCGGGATGCAGCGAAAGCACCGATTCAATGTCGACCGGCGAGATGTTCTCGCCGCCGCTGATGATCATGTCGTCGACCCGGCCTGATACGAACAGGTCGCCGTCTGCATCGAAGTAGCCGGTGTCGCCTGTGAAATACCATCCGTCGCGGATCGACTTGGCATTGGCGTCGGGGCGGTTCCAGTATTCTTCGAACGCTTCGTCGCCGGCCAGTTCAGCAATGATCTGGCCTTCCTCGTTGACGGCAGCGAGATCATCCGGCGATGTCGCATTCAGCTTCGCCACGCGGATGCGGGTGTTGATGCCGCCGCGACCGGCGCTGCCCGGCTTGCGGGTCGCGTCCTGGTCGATGCTGAAGGTGTACACCTCGGATGAACCGTAGTGGTTGACGAAAAGTTCAGGCTTGAAGATATTGTTCAGGCGCTGCAGCAAGGCGTCATGCATCGGAGCGCCGGCAAAGCCGAGCTTGGTCACCGACGAAACGTCGGCGCCGTGCTGTTCGCGATACGCGAGCATGTCGTGATACAGCGTCGGCACCAGGTACAGGCAGGTGATGCGTTCCTCGGTGATGCAACGCAATGCATAGCCGGAATCGTACTTCGGCACACAGACGAACAGTCCGTCGACCATCGCCATGGCCAGCAGGGAGCGCACACCCATCGTGTGGTAGAGAGGCATGACGCCAAGCGTGCGTTCGCCACGTCGATACAGGTTCTGTGCAACGTGCGCGAGCGCGGCGGCGCGTTCATGCCGGTGGCGGCGCGGCACTCCCTTGGGTTTACCGGTGGTGCCGGAGGTGTACAGCATCAGCGAGTAATCGTCGCTGGTGGCCTGCAGGATAGGCGCGGCGGGCGCGCGCTTCTGGAGTTGGGCGAATTCGTGCGTTCCGCCTGATGCGCCACCGACGGCGATGCGGGTTAGCGCCTGCGCGACCGGGCTGGCAGCAACGGATTCGGCGCTGATCGCTTCGTACACGATGGCCTTGACCTGCGCGTCGGTAGCGCAGTAATCAACCTCGTCCGGCTTCGCGCGCCAGTTCAGCGGCGTCACGATCGCACCCAGGAACTGGCAGGCCCAATGCAGCGTTGCCATCTCAAAGCGGTTTTGCAAAATTACCAGCAGGTGGTCGCCACGCGCGATACCGATATCCTGCAGGCCAGCAGCGGTACGTTGAATCAGCTCATACCATTGCGCGTACGTCATGCGCTTGTCGCCGTCGATGATCGCCAGCGCATTCGGACTGCGTTCGACGCTTTGCAGGAATGTGCGTCCCAAATCCAGCATGTGTGCTCCTCTTTCTACTCGTTTATTTTTTACGCAGCCACGCGCTGCTCGCGCCGTGATTGCGCGGTCTCCAGCACAGCCTTGACGATGTTGGTGTAACCGGTGCAACGGCACAGGTGTCCGGACAACATTTCGCGAACTTCTTCTTCGTTCGGGTCCGGCTTGCGCTGCAGGTAGTCGGCGCAAGACATCAGGATGCCGGCGGTGCAAAAACCGCATTGCAGCGCGTGGTTACGGCGGAATGCTTCCTGCAGGTCCGACAAGCCGTCCTGTCCGCCGTTGAGTCCTTCCACGGTATCGATGCGGCGTCCGTCCGCCTGCACCGCAAGCGCGAGGCAGGAGCGCGATGCGACGCCGTCGATCTGTACCGTGCACGCACCGCAGACGCCGTGCTCGCAGCCGACGTGGGTGCCGGTCGCGCCTAGCGAATCGCGCAGGAAATCGGACAGCAGCGTGCGGGACTCGCAGGTGCCGGAACGCTCTTGTCCATTCAGCGTAAGTTGGATGCGAATGATGTCGCCTTTTGCGTACTTCTTCATGTCATAGCCTTTTCAATCACTGCGCGGCCGAGGCGTCGCACCAGTTGCCGGCGGAATTTTGCGGATGCGTGATGGTCGTCTCGCGCTTCCAGTTCCCATGCGAAATCATTGATGGCGGTTTCCAGGTCGTCGCCTTTGAGCAGCGGCCAGACTTTCACGCGCGGACGGTCGGCAACGCCGCCGACTCCGAAACGAATGCTGTCGGGTCCGACCATGGCGGCGACCGACGCAATCGCGAAGTCTCCATGGCGGCCGGCAAACTCGTCGAACGCGTATCGGTGACCGGCAGCGGCGAGCGGATAACGCACCTCTTCCACCAGCTCATCCGGGGCGCGCGCGGTCATCAGCATGCCCTGGAAAAAGTCTTCGGCTGCAAGCGCACGCCGGCCCTTCTTGTTGCGCAACACGACCTGCCCGCCCAGCGTCAGCAAGGCCAATGGCAATTCAGCGCTAGGGTCGGCATGTGCAACTGAGCCGCAAACGGTGCCGCGGTTGCGCACCTGGAAATGCGAAATGTGCGGGAACGCCTGTGCCAGCAGCGGCACTTCTTGCGCGAGCGTGTCGCGCCATTCGATGCTGGCTTGCGTAGCTGCGGCGCCTATCGCCAGATGACCGTCCTTGATGCGCGCATAGTTAAGATCGGGCACGCGTGAGATGTCGATCAGCATGCTGGGTTGCGCGAGGCGCATGTTCAGCACTGCCATCAGCGACTGCCCGCCGGCCAGGATGCGCGCATCGGGACCGGAATTTCCCAGCAGGCCGATTGCTTCTTCGGCGGAGTCCGGACGTACATAGTCAAATGCCTGCGGTTTCATCGCTGACCTCCAAAAAACGCCAGCAGCCGCTTCCATCGGCTCGTCGTTGCCGGAGCCGCACTGCCGCCGCCCGCTTCACGTCCGAGCTGTTCGAACAACTGGTTGAGAACGATCTTCGCCGCGCCCTCGAGCATGCGGCTGCCGACAGCGGCCACCTTGCCCGATACGTCGGCTGTATAGTCATAGCGCAGCAATGTGCCAGTGCCCGATGGCTCCAGCGTGACCAGGCCGCTGCCGCTGGCGCTACCGACCGACGACAAGCCGGAGCCAGCGAGACGCAAGCTGCGCGGCGGGTCGAGTTCGGAAAGCGCGACCTCGGCAGCGTAACGCGCCTTGATCATGCCGACGCCGACGGTGACATCCGCGCGGTAACGGTTTTCGCCGATACGTTCCAATGCATTGCATCCCGGGATGACTTTCGCCAGCGCGACAGGATCGAGCAGCACGGCGAACACAGCTTCCGGCGCAGCAGGCAGTTGGACTTCGCCTCTGGCCGCGAGCGCTTTGCCGCCTTTGGATGCCGCAGTCGCGGGTTGCGATGCCTGTGGTTTGGACGGCGGCGGGTCATCGATGCCGATCAGGTCCATCACCTTCGATGGCGTCATAGGCAGCGTGATGTCGCTGGCGCCGAGGGCGTCTGCGATCGCGTTCGCGATGCACGGCGGCGTGCTCATGTTGTTGCCTTCGCCCAGGCCCTTGGCGCCCAGCGGCGTGAAGGGCGACGGCGTTTCCATGTGAATGATGGTCGGTTCCGGCACTTCGCAGGTGGTCGGCACCAGGTAGTCGGCGAAGGTGCCGGACTGGAAGCTGCCGTCCTCGCCATAGCGGAATTCTTCCATCAGCGCGGCCCCGAGGCCTTGCGCGAATGCGCCACGGATCTGGCCGTCGGCCAGCGCCGGATTCAGGATCTTGCCGGCGTCGTGCGTGGTGATGTATTTGTCGATGCGCACGCGACCGGTATTGCGGTCGACTTCCACCGCGCACACGTCGAATGCAAATCCATAGGCAGCCGATGTGTTGACCCGGTCCTGTTCGTCCGGCGCGGTCAGTTGTTCGGCACTCCAGAAAGCGGTTTCGCGCAGGCCGGGTTCCATGCCCTTCGGCAGCAGGCCGGGCGCCCAATGCGGGCTCGCGGCCATGCGCAGGAATTGCAAGCTGTTGTCGGGTGCATGCTTTGCGTAGACCTTGCCACCGGCAAAGACGACGTCGGCAGCGTCACCGCCGAGTTGCGCAGCGGCGATCAGCGCCAGCTTGTCGCGCAGTTTGCATGCGGCCAGGTGCACGGTGCCCGCAACTGCGCCGGCAAAGCGGCTGGAGTAGTTGCCGGCCGCGACCGACCACGCATCCTTTTGTGTATCGAATTCGACATTGACGGCGATCTGTTCGGGATTGAGCCCGAAGACATCAGCGACGACTTGCGCGCAGACAGTGCGGTGACCTTGTCCCGCCGGCGCTGACGCGATAATGACAGTGACGCCGCCGAGCGGATCGATGCTGACGGTCGCCGCTGCGATTGCGCCGTTCTTCGGGCCCGCTTTCGCGCGCGCCGCAGCCGGCATCACGGTGGAGATGTAGCCCATGTTGGAGATCGACGGTTCGACGATCGCCGCGAAACCGATGCCATACAGGCGGCCTTCGGCGCGCGCCTGCTTGCGCCTCGCATACAGTTCTTCAAGCCCGCCTTCTTCATGCACCAGCTCGATCGCACGCTGATAATTGCCGGAGTCGATCAGCGCGCCGGCCGCTGCGCGATACGGGAACGCATCGGCGGCAATGAAATTACGGCGATACAGTTCGACCGGGTCGATGTTCAGCGTGACAGCGATGCGCTGCATCAGCCGTTCCAGCGCGAAATACACCTGCGGACCGCCGAAGCCGCGCACCAGGCCGGCCGGCGTCTTGTTGGTCAGCACCACACGGTTGCGCACCGAAAGGTTGGGAATCGCATAGGCGCCGGTCAGGCAGCCGTGCATGCGGTAAAAGGTGGCCGGTTCGGGTGCGCGCAGGTAGCCGCCGCAATCGTCGAACTGGTCGTAATCAAGCGCGGTGATTCGGCCATCGGCTTCGACCGCGGCTTTGATGGTGGATAGGCGGCCTGTCGCCGAAGTCAGCGCAACCAGGTGTTCGAGCCGGTCTTCCACCCATTTCACCGGCGCGCGTGCCTTGCGCGAGGCGAGGCACATCAGCACCACATACTGGAATACCGCATGTTTGACGCCGAAGCTGCCGCCGGAATCACGGAAGGTGCGATGCCGCAGCTTTGTGCCGGGCACACGCAGCGCCATGGCCATGACGGTATGCAGCGAGAAAGGTCCCATGAAGTTGGAGCTGGCGTCGTAGCCCTCTTCATCGGACAGGTATTCGGCAACTACGACGGAACCCTCGATCGGCGTGCAGGAATTGCGCGGATAACGCGCGGTGAGTTCAATACAGTGCGCGGCGTTGGCGAATGCCGTCTCCGGATCGCCGTAACGGAAGTTGCGGTCGCTGACGATATTGGAG
>JBBWZW010000471.1:0-5705 GCA_039649305.1 Burkholderiales bacterium | reverse complement strand
TGGTCACCGCCTTCTCGGCGGCCTGTCGATCGATCAGATAGCTTCCTGTTTGCGCCATATATTTTCCTTATGAAATTTAAAGCTGCGTAACCAACCGGAAGGTCGCGTTCCAGTCGTCGATGAAACGTTGGATGTTGAAGCGTTCGACAGCGTACCGGCGCGCGCCTTCGCCCAGCGCCCGGGCGGCGTCGGGGTCGTCGATCAGCTCGGTCATGCGGGCGGTCAGGTTTTCTACATTGGTGTCGGCATATCCGGACACGCCGTTCCTGATGACGGTGGCCATCTCGGTGGTGGCCAGCGCAACGATGGGCATGCCGATCATCATTGCTTCGATGACGGCCAGGCCGAGACTGGTGTAGCGGATGGGATTGAAGAAAAAGCGATACCTGGCGGCGAATGCCGGAAGTTGTGCATGCTGCACCTCGCCTATGCCGCCCGGCATTTCGTCGGCGCCCATGCCGACCAGGTCCAGCGGCACATGTTCGCGCGCCTTCAGGTAAACGTCGCCGCCCAGGCGGCGGCCGCGCCTCGCCAGATGGTTCACCACCACGAGGCCGCATGCGAGGCTGCCGTCATAGTGGATCCCCGGCGGAACGATCACACCATGTTCGACGATGCGGGTCGGACTGCGGCCGTTGTTCCACATCAGTTCGTTGAAGGCGGTGCAATGCACCAGTAGTATTTCCGGATCATCCACCGGATGCGGCATGTCGGTCGGGTGCTCGCGCGGCGTGTCATGCTCCAGATAGATCGCAGGCAGGCGGCGCTGCGCCTCGGTCAGGTAGATATGCTGGTCCTTCAGGTATTGGTCGTCATCCTGAAACAGGATGCAGTCGAATTGCTGGTCCTTCACGCAGTCGACCGGCATGTCAATCACGTTGTCCCCCCAGGGCATATGGCCGCAACGGCCGCCATAGCCGGGTGGGCGGTCCGGCTTTGAGAGTATGTAGAAGTCGTGCGGGGCCTGCGTGAGATAGTAGAGGTAACTGCCGTGAGTGTGCCAGGTGAGAATTCTTAATCGTTTGTGCATATGGTTCGAGTGATTGTGAGGTATACGCTAAAACGTGCCGGCATAGATCGCGCAGCTGCGGCAAACTTCCGGCGGCATGACTGATGCAAGCTGTTCCCGGAACCGCCGATACGCTTCGTTGTTCCACACTTGTGCGACACCGCATTCCTTCATGTCGCCGAAGTGCATGTGGTCCGGCGTGGCGACCATGCAGCAATCGCCAGGAGCGCCATCGCTGCGGAACTGGATCGGGCACATGCGGCAACGCAGGTTGCATTGCCCGACCGGTTCAATCTGCACGAAACTGGGCAGGTCGGTGATTTCGTTCATAGCAGGCCGGCGCGAAACTTCAGTGCGCCGACCGCCCGCCAATAGACGGCCATCGGCGGTATCAGCATCGAGGTGATGATCATTTCCAGGACGTGTGCCGGGGACCTGGAGGTGTTCTTCAAACGATTCACGCAAAAGCGGCCGGTCATGTACAGCCACGCACCGCCGGCAATGACGGCGGCCCCATATGCACCCGTCAGGAGGGCAACCAGGCAGGCCAACAGCGCTGTGACGGTGAAGTAAAAATCCCAGCGTGGCGCCGCCCGGATCTTTTGCCGGTAGTGCGTCGGATGTTTCTTGTACAAGAGCGCGTCAAACTGGACCTTCTTCAGCTGCGAGAGGCTCACTCCCCAACCCGCCGGACGGATCGGATGGGTGACCACCGCCCTGGGTGCATGGACGATATTTGCCGGATAGTCGAGCAGCCGGAAGTAGAGATCGGAGTCTTCCCGCCACGCATAGCGGAACCGTTCGTCAAAGCCGTCGAGCTGTTCCAGCACGCGTTTGCGGCAGAAGCAGTTGGCGGTGACGAACACAGCGCTCTCAAGTCCTTTGGCGTCGAGCTGGTAGTCCGTCGGCGTTCCCGTCAAGGGCATGACGATGCGGCCCCATACCGCGTGCACGTGGTCATTGAACGAACGCAGGCCGCTTTCCAGCCAGTCGGCTCCGGCAATGGTGTCATCGTCGGTGAAAGCGATGATTCCGCCGCGCGCCGCTCGCCACCCAAGATTGCGCGCTGCGGCCGGGCCATGTGGGCCGAACGATGGGATGTAGGTGACCTTCGGGCCAGCGTCCTCGGTATGCTCCGCCCAGCGCGCCACGACCTTGCGCGTGTCTTCGCTCGGGCGGTCATCCACGATGATGATTTCAAATTTATCGGGGCCCAAATTCTGAAGGATCAGGCTGGCCACGCATCGGTTCAGGAGTTGCGGCCTGCCGCAGGTGGGCACGACGACCGAAACCAGGAGGCCGGCTTCCCGGGCGGTCGTGGTGCTTCTGCTCGTGCTGGCGCGGGTGGACACGCGGAAACGCGGCGGGCTGTCGAGCTCCCCGCGCAGCGCCGTGCCTTCGTTGCATGCAGCGGAGTGGTTTCGGGCCCTTGTAAATGCAAGTACTTTCGGCATGGATTATCCTGCAAGAATCATGGTCTCCGGGATGCGAATCGGCATGTCGCTACAGACGGACAAGTACGCCGGCTGGGCAAAAAACAGAACATGATGCAATTAATGTTCCATCGCCATATGACCATATGGATGGGAGCTGGAATTTCAGACAACCGATTGAGTCGCCTTGTTCGCTTCCTCCGTTTTCTTTTCGCGTTGCTGCATCTGCCACAAGCGGGAATAGACGCCGTCCTGCGCAAGAAGCCTGGCATGCGTGCCGCGTTCCACTATGCGTCCGCGTTCAAGGACCAGGATCTCGTGAGCGTCGACCACCGTCGACAGGCGATGGGCAATCACCAGCGCCGTGCGGTTTTGCGACAATTGGTCGAGCTCGGCCTGGATTGCGCGTTCCGACTGTGTATCCAGTGCGGAAGTGGCCTCATCGAAAATCAGCAATGGCGGGTTCTTGAGGATGGCGCGCGCGATGGCGATGCGTTGCTTCTCGCCACCCGAAAGCATCACGCCGCGTTCGCCAACCGGTGTTTCGTACTTTTGCGGCAGCGAGTCGATGAAATCGTGAACATGAGCCGCTTTCGCCGCAGCAATAATCTCTCCCGTGGACGCGCCTATGCGGCCATAGCCGATGTTATAGGCGATGGTGTCGTTAAACAGCATGGTGTCCTGGGGCACAACCCCTATCGCCGCGCGCACGCTGCTTGAATTGACGGTGCGGATATCCTGGCCGTCCACCAGTATCTTGCCGCTGCCCGGATCGTAAAAGCGCAGCAGCAGCCGCGCCAGCGTCGACTTGCCGGAGCCGCTGCCGCCCACCACCGCGACCGTTTGTCCCGCCGGAATGCGAAAACTGACGCCGGACAGGATCAGCCGCGTCGGCTCATAGCCAAAGCTCACATTGTCGAAATTCACCTCGCCGCTCGTCACTTTCAGCGAAGGCAATCCCGGAGACTCCTCTACCTCAGGCCTTTCTCGCAACAGCTGGAACAGTTTTTCGGCATTGATCAGCGCATCTTTTGCTTCGCGATACACGAAGCCGAGCGCGTTCAACGGCAAGCAGACCTGCAGCACGTAGGCATTGATCAATATCAGGTCACCCACTGTCATCACGCGCGTCAGCACGTCCTGCCCCGCCAGCAACATTATCGAGGCCACGCCGATGGCGATAATTGCGCTTTGTCCCACATGCAGGATGAACAGCGCCTTCTGGTTGGCGACCCCGGCTTCAGACCAGTGCACCATGATCTCGCGGAAACGGTTCGATTCCACTTTTTCGTTGGTGAAATACTTGACCGTGTCGTAGTTGATCAGGCTGTCGGCAAGCAGGCTTTTGGCGTTGGAGTCGAGGCGGTTCACCCGACGCTGGAACGGCGCGCGCCGGGCGGTAAATATCAGCGTGAATCCGCAGTAGATGACGAAGGTCACCACCAGGATGACGGTATACCAGTGGCTGTAGCGGGTCGTGATGATCGCGGTCACCATCCCGATTTCAAGCAGGGTCGGCACCAGCGTGAACAGCGCGACGCTCAGCAGGAAAGCAATGGCGTTGGTGCCGCGGTCGATGTCGGGCAGCAGGCCGCCGATACGCCGCTTCGCATGAAAGCGCGAACCGAGTGCATGCAGATGGGAGAAGGTATTCAGCGCATAAGTCCCTACCGCGTGCTGTGTTACGCGTGCAAATGCTATGTCGCGTAACTCATTGAACAGGGTTCCGGCGAATCGCAGCAGCGCATAGCCCGCCAGCAGGACAACAGGCAGGACGAGCAACTGTTCCGGCCGCGACAGTTCGTCGACGATGCGCTTCAGGACGAGCGGGACGCCGACCGCCGCGAACTTTGCCATGACGAGACATATGACGGCGACGACGATCCGGCCGCGAAAGGTCTTCACCACGTTCCACAGGTCGCGAAAGACATGTTGTCCAGCGGTTTGATTTTGAGAGGTATCCGGCATAGGAAGGGAAGATGTTTTAAAGAACTATTCGGTGTAACGCCTGCGCGCCTACTGTAAAACTTACCGCGGACGTTTGGAATGGATGCGCTTTTACTTTTTCGGGCAGGGGAAACGGCGCGTGGGCGTCATGGCCTGCATGGTATGGAACTTGCGAACCTCGCGCATTTCATCAACACGCGCTCCGGGGGCCTTTTCCCGGAGTTGTCCAGCGGCCGCCTTTCGTCCCCTTGTCTGCATTTGCAAGAATCGTCGCGTTTCGCGGTCGCCGTCGAATTCGGGCAAGCGGAAAGGAGATTCATGATGACCAGGATCGAGCAGTCGATTGAAGTGAATGTACCTGCGCCCAAGGTATACAACCAACTGACGCAGTTTGAGGATTACCCGCGTTTTATGGAGGGCGTAGAGGAAGTACGGCAACTTGACGATACCCATCTTCACTGGCGTGCCAAAATGAACAGTCATGACATGGAATGGGATGCCGAAATTATGGAACAAGTTCCGGACCAGGTGATTGCCTGGCGTAACACGGCTGGTCCCATCAAGATGAACAAACTGGAGGTGCGCCCGGTGGACCAGGACAGGACCAAAGTAACGTTGTTGACGGAATTTGAAGCGCCACAGCAACTGGCGCAGGGGCAGGGGCAGGGGCAGGACATGGACCTTGAAACCAGAATGGCCGAGCATGCGGTGCATGACCTGATGGGTTTCAAGCGATTCATTGAGAGCAGGGGAGAGGAAACCGGTGCGTGGCGTGCTGAAGTGCACGGGGGAAAGGAGACCAGGCCGCCGTCCGGTGATGTCGCGGCGGCGCAGGGTCAGCAGCCCCCCGGTCATCAGCAACCGGGAGCGCGACCGGAGCGACAACAATCGGCGGAGCGACAGCCGGCGACCGGGCAGCAGTCCGCAACAGGGCGAATGGAAGGCCAGCAGACCGGCGGCATCCCGGCGCCCGATGGCATCCAGCCAGGCGGTGATCAAGCCGGAGGACAGGGAGGGGCGTCGCAGCAACATGGAGCGCAAGGCGCCGATCTGGATCCGGTGTTAAGCGCAATGACATCGATGAATCCGCAATCATGGCTGCCCAATATCCTGCATGCCTGGGAAGAGCCGTTCGTCATGATGCGGAAAATGACGGATGACATGGACCATATTTTTGAGAAATTCGTCGGCCGGCCAATGCATCGCGCGAAGCAGGTTCACCCAGCACGGCCCACCGTCGCCCCCGCGTGGTCGCCGCCGCCCGCAGCCGCGCACCGCGACCACCGGTAGCCGATCCTGGCCGAGCTGCCCGGAGT
>JBBWZW010000450.1:0-5882 GCA_039649305.1 Burkholderiales bacterium | reverse complement strand
GCCCAGGGCATTAGCAGTGACATGATGTATGAATTGTATATCGTATACGATATACACTGGCGACATCGATTTACATTGTCAATAAGATTTATAGTCCCTGCTTCCCGTCCGCTATCGCAAGGCTATTTCGATATCAATCACCATCCATTAATCCGAAATTGCGAAGAAACACTTGGTTGCCCGGCGTGCAAAACCTAGTATGGATACGAGGTGCCGCTCCAATCGCTGTGCAGATCGGCTAAGTTTCTCCGGCGTATGCACGCAAAAGCGGCCCTGGGTGAGTGGGCACGGGCGCAAACCCCGTCGCCACTCGTTGCATAACGCTGCAGTTTATGCCGAGGACCATCGTGATTAATTTAAAGAGTGATGTGATTGCGGAATTCAAGTCGACGTTGAGAGGGCAACTGCTCCAGCCGAACGATGCAGGCTATACCGAGGCCCGCGAGATCTGGAATGCGATGATCGACCGCAAGCCGGCAATGTTTGTGCGGGCCGCCGGTGTTGCGGATATCAGGCGCTCGGTCGCGTTCGCGCGCGACAACAATCTGCCCCTCGCGGTTCGTGGCGGTGGTCACAATATTGCGGGCAACGCGCTTTGCGATGATGGACTTGTCATCGATCTGTCGCAAATGAAAGCAGTCAGGATCGATCCGGATGGGCGACGCGCTTATGTGCAAGGCGGCGCCACACTCGGCGACTTCGATCATGAAGCGCAGGCATATGGATTGGCGACTCCTCTGGGGATCAACTCAACCACCGGCGTCGCGGGGCTCACGCTCGGCGGCGGTTTCGGATGGCTCAGCCGCAAACACGGCCTGACAGTGGACAACCTGCTGTCGGCTGAAATCATCACGGCGAACTCAGAAAGATTACGCGTGAGCGCCACCGAAAATCCTGATCTGTTCTGGGCGATACGCGGGGGCGGCGGTAATTTCGGCGTGGTGAGCCTGTTCGAATTCCAGTTGCATCCGGTCGGGCCGGACGTCGTGTCCGGACTCATTGTTTTCCCGTTCGATCAGGCCAGGAAGGTGCTCTCCCAATATCGGGGTTTCGTCGAAAAAGCGCCTGATGACCTGAGCGTATGGGCGGTGCTGCGCAAGGCTCCGCCGCTGCCGTTCCTGCCAGCCGACGTGCATGGCAAGGAAGTGGTGGTGCTGGCAATCTGTTCGACGATGAAACCCGACGACGCAATGCGTGCGATCGAACCGCTGCGCAGTTTTGGCCAGCCGGTCGGCGAACATGTCGGGGTACAGCCTTACGCCGCCTGGCAACAGGCATTCGACCCGCTACTTGCACCCCGCGCACGCAACTACTGGAAATCGCATAACTTCAAGGGGCTGGATGACGGCGCGCTTGATACTCTGATCGAGTACAGCGGAAAACTGCCGTCGCCCGAGAGTGAGATTTTCCTCGGCTTGCTCGGAGGGCAGACCAATCGCCTGGCGCCTGACGCGACAGCCTATCCGCATCGCGATGTCTTATTTGCGATGAACGTCCATACAAGGTGGACCGACCCGAAGGACGACAAGAAGTGCATCACCTGGGCGCGCGAGTACTTCGCTGCGTCTGCGCCTTACGCGGCCGGGAGCGTGTACATCAACTTCCTTACCCAGGACGAAGGCGAACGCATCGCCGAAGCCTATGGCAAGAACTTCGACCGCCTGGTGCAGGTGAAGAACAAATACGATCCGGGTAATTTGTTCCGGCAGAACCAGAATATCAAGCCGACGGTGTCGGTCAATTGAGTCACGCGCGTCGCTGAAAAACGGCTTGAATCGTAGGGCGGGTAGTGACCCGCCGATACAGCGGGCATTCGTTTCGCGCGCGGGCGTGAGGGACGCCTGATACCGCCGCATTTCAACGTTGCGCCATCCCAGGAATATGGGAGCCCAAGGCCAGGCGGGTTGCGATGGCGTAAGTTCTTTGATTTCACAGTGCGCACGGCGCACCCTACATTCCCTATAGCGTATCGGAACCGCTATAGGTGGTCCTGGCGTCCCCGTCATTCCGTCCGATAGTCCTGTCCTCTTCGACCTGAGGGAGCAGAAAACGCTTAAGCATCATGGCGGGTACCTCGCGCGCCGGCACCGGCCGTGAAATCAGATAACCCTGGACTTCATCGCACGAAAGCCTCTGCAGGATGCGCAATTGTTCCACGGTTTCCACGCCTTCAGCGACTACGCTCATGCCCAGCGCATGCGCCATCGAGAGCATCGCGACGAAGAAATCCTCATCTTCCTTTCCATTACCCAGTTGAGCGGTGAAGGCCCGGTCCACCTTCAAGCCATCCATATCGAGCCGCCTTAACTGAGACAGCGATGAGTAACCCGTTCCAAAATCATCGACCAGGACTTTCATGCCGAGCGTTTCTATCGCTGCCAATTCTTCGGTCACGGTCTGGTCTTCGCCAACCATGCATGATTCCGTGATTTCAACCTCGATCAGGGAGGCGCTGATGTCATGGTGCGCCATACACGATGCGAGGAGTGCGCTCAGATTTCCGTGGTTGAACTGGCGCGGAGAGACATTAATGGAAAGCGGGACAACCGGCAGGCCTTGCGCCTTCCATTGCGCCAATTGCGCGAAAGCTTTTTTGATGACCAGTTCACCCAGCGGCACGATCAATCCGGTTTCTTCCGCCATCGGAATGAAGTCGTTGGGCGGGACCAGCCCATGCTCGCCATGCGTCCACCTTACGAGGGTTTCTATGCTGCGCAGCTCACCGCTGACGGTGTCCACCCGCGGCTGGTAATACAGCACGAATTCGTCGAGTTCGATAGCAAGTCGCAAAGCGCGCTCCTTGGTGAGCCTTGCGACCAGGTTTTCTGAAAGGTGGGGGCGGAAGAACTGATAGTTGGCCTTGCCGCCAGCCTTGGCGGCGTACATCGCAATATCAGCGTGCTTGAGTAGCGTCTCGCCCTCGTCACCGTCGTGCGGGTACATGCTGATGCCTATCGACGCGTGCACGACATGCTTGCTCTCGCCCCACAGGTCGAACGGCTCGCCCAGCGCTTTGATCATGCGCTCAACGACGTGCGACACATCGGTATCGGTTTCAATATTTTCGAGGATGATGGTGAATTCGTCGCCTCCGAGTCGCACGACGCTGTCGCCTGGCCGTACCACGGATTTGAGACGCAACGCGACCGCCTGCAGCAATTCATCCCCGGCTGCGTGGCCCAAAGTGTCATTGATGTCTTTGAAATCGTCGAGGTCAACGAACAGCAATGCAAGCGCCATGTCGCTGCTTCTTGCCCGTTCCACTGCGACAGGCAGGTAACTCATCAACCAGTGGCGATTGGGAAGCGCGGTCAGGGGGTCCGCGTTCGCCAGGGTGGATAACGCTTCCTCATGCGCCTTGGTTTCAGAAATGTCCCTTAGCGTGACGGCCAGTCCGTCACCGGACCGCACCAGCCTGCGATAGATCCAGCTCACCTGTAGCGAACTTCGGCTCGATACCTTCAATTCGGTTTCAAAAAAACCGATTTCCATGGCCCGCCGGTAATCAGGCAGCACCTCACGGTGGTAGCTCTCATAAAACAAACTTGAAAACCGGGTGCCTATGAGATCGGCTCTCAATTTGCCGTAATAGGCGGCCCCCCGTTCATTGCAATCCTTGATCAGGAAGTCGAAGATCGTCTTGTCATGATCATAGAGCGGCCGCAGCATGTAAAAACCTTCGCGCGCGCCATCGGTTGCGAGGCGATAGGTGGTCTTTACTTCCTCCGCCTCCCGTTTTCTCGATGCGAGCCGCGCAGAAAATACCATGCCGGCGACAGCCAGCAGAAACAGAAACACGCTCGCCGCGACCGCGGCACGATGGTAATCGCGCGCCATTTCTTCATAGGGGGCGAAAATTTCCCGTTCAGCCAGGCCGACTATCGAAACAAGCGGATAGTTTTCCAGCTTTTGCCAGGCGATGATGCGCGGCTCATGGTCTGAAAACTTTTCTGCCGTCATCCGGATCACGCCTTTGTCGGTGTCGAAAGTCGGCGGTGCCTGGAAAATGTCCGTCGTCGCACTGATACTCTGGCCCATTTTCGCCGCGAACAATCCGCCGTCGATGCTATGGACCGAAAGGAAGTCACCCGTTCTCAGGCTCGTCTCGTCAGTGTATGACGCCAGATAGATTGGCTCGATCGCTGCGACCACTATTCCGGAGAACACGCCTCCGGCCCGGTCCAGCCGGCGTGAAAACAGGATGACCATTTTGTTTATCTGGATTCCCATCACCGGCTTGGTGATCAGCAGGCCCACGGACGCATTGTTTTGATGCGCCAGGAAGTGGTCCCTCCTGGAGATATCGACGCTGTTTTTCACGAAATTGATGGTACTGGTGACCGGCCGGCCATGGCGGTTGTTGATGGTCACGTAGAGATGGGCGGAGGCCGGATATACACCGCGGCGCAATTGATCCTGAAGGTCGAGTATGCCCGGTGCCTTTTCCCAGTAGTACTGGAGATTCAGTGTGACCTGGTCGATCTGCTCGACGGACCGCTCCAGTTGCGCAGCGTAGGCTTTGGACAGGGAAGATGCATGCCTCGCTGTATCCTTGCTGATATGCTCTTTTTCGTGGCCGAGTTGCGACAGCGTCAGGCCCCAGATTAACAACGCCAGCCCCAGACAGACCATGGGCCATATGAGTATCAGATACAGGTTCGCTCGCGGAAAGCCATGCTTGAGGATTTCGCCGGCGAGGCGTTTTCCGATAATGTCGTGCGCCATCGCGATGGCTTTCCATTTCTAAAACTACCCAGAAGGACGGTTGATATCGGCATCGACTGCTTCCGTTCTCTTCGAAAACTGAATAGATAAGGTTAAACGTGTCGGCCAATATTACCACACGGAAATATTGGCCGATTGTTGGTTATCTGTTGGAAACTCAGCCAGCGTTTGTATTCGCCACGTGCGGCCGCACGTTGCGGGTCCATTGGCGTTGCGTGCAACGGTACCTGCACCTCTCCGCGGGTTTCTTCAGATCGTCACGAATGACCTCTCCTTGAGCGAGGCCGCGAATCCGTGGAAGACGTCGTGCACCTTCGGCCAGCTCTTGAGCGCTTTCATGTTGCGCAGCCAGCGGTCAACATTGGGATAGGCCGAGAAGTCGCAGCCGATGAGCTCACCCACTCCAATCATCTCCGCTCCAAGGTAGTCTGCGATCGTGATCGCGTCACCGCAGAGATACTGCTTATCCGGGCCGATCAGTCCCTGGTCCAGAATCTTCAGCCAGGTCCGCGACCGCTCTTGTGCCCAGGCGAGGGTCGCTGCCTGCGCCTCTTCACTGCGTCGCAGATGGGTCGGGAATGCCTGCGGATACACCAGGCCATAGGCAAAGTCGCGATAGAAGTTGGTGTTGATCCAATCCATCATCTCGTTGACGCGTGCCCGCGCACGCAAGTCGGTCGGATAAGACGGCGAGTTACTTTTATCTGCAAGGTACTTGAGTATCGCCGAGCTCTCGGTCAGGCGGAAATCCCGGTCCTCGAGCATCGGCACCATGCAGCTCGGGTTGATGGCGGTATAAGCGGGTTGCAGGTGTTCGCCGCTGAAGATGTCAACGACCTGGAATGCGAGGTCAGGCACTTCCTCGCCCGCGTACAGCATGATTACGCGACTGGTGGTCGAAGCGGGATGATAGTAGACCTTCATAATGATCGTCTCCTTGTCGATAGCTCATCGGAGTTGGCAAGCGATTCTTCAAGCGATTCTTTTGGCAACCGGAAGGACCGGCTTTTCCCAGCATAATCAATGCGGTCCTGTTGTCAATGGAACTGCGCGCGGAAGACGTGGCTGAGCTCATGAGTAACAGTCACTCCGTATTCACAGGACCCATGTCTGATATTCGAAATCAAAATTGGCTTTATGACGGGCAAGTTACATAC
>JBBWZW010000445.1:0-6454 GCA_039649305.1 Burkholderiales bacterium | reverse complement strand
TTGTGGTATTCCTTGGCACACTCTGCGAAGGTGCCCCGTTGCGCTGTCGCCTGGATGTTTTCGCGCGCGTTCCGCTTGGCGGTCTGCAAGATCCATCGTTCGACTTCCCCGTTTTCCCGCTTGGAACCGACGTGCCGCCCACGTTTTTCCGTGCGCGCAACAGGCATCGCGCATATTGAGAATTGTTGAGAGACACCGGGCGCTTTCCTCGTCAACAATGGCATGCCTTGAGGCAATATTGCCTACTTACAACGAGTCTAGTCCATCATGAACAACGATCCCAAGCCCAATCAGCTCGAGCCAGGCAAACCGGTGATGTCGAATGATGCAACGCCGCCTGAGGTGCGATACGACCCCAACCGCCTGCTCAATACCCTCATTGCACGGCTCAACCTGAAGAACGACGCTGCGTTATCGCGTGCGCTCGAGGTGGCTCCGCCGCTGATCAGCAAGATCCGGCACGGGCGCCTGCCGGTTGGGGCAGCGCTGCTGATCCGGATGCACGAGGTATCCAATATCAGCATCAAGGAGCTGCGCGAACTGATGGGGGACAGGCGTCAGAAATTCCGTATCAGCGACAAGCATTTCAAACCGGGCGACGATATGGCTTGCCTGCCAAGGTAATCGGACCGCCCGATGATTGAATCATCGGGCCTCGCTTTGTTCAGCTGGGTCACACAGCGTCCCGGACGCGAATCATGTTATTCAGCTTTTTGCCGGCGCAATATCTGTTCCAGTCGTCCGGCGCCTCGCTCGCCTTGCCGTCGATGTAGGTAAGAAATTCCTGGTTGTACTCGCCGTGGCTGTTTTTCACCCGATACTCGAAGCAGACGACGCCGGCGTCGTCATCGGACATGATTCGTTCCCATACCAGTGAATTCGGGTTGTCTGTCGATTTCTTGATGGTCGTTGCCAGTGCCGCGGTCACATTGAAGCGATGCTTTTCGCGCTTCTTGCCCGGGGATTCGGAGGAGGAATTCGTAGGCAGCGGAATGCGCGGGAGTTCGATTTTTGCCTCGGCCAGGCTGCTACGCAAACCCGACGACTCGACCGCCACGACGACCAGTGCGACTCCGACAAACGCCGCCATGAGCCTGAACAACGGGCCGGCCGGTTTTTTGGTGGGATTCCGCACCTCGCAATGGGGGCAGGTTTTGGCGGCGGTGCTAGCTATCTTTCCACATTTTCTGCATCGCGCCAATGTCATCGGTTTGACCTCTTTTTGTTTTGGATTTGCTCGTGACTGAAGTGGTGTGACAAGCAGGCGTATTCCTTCCCAAGGGAAATTGTAGGCAAAGAAGAAACCATAACTTTGCGGCATCGCAAAGCCCGAGTGCGGAGATGTGGATTTTTGAGACGAGCGAACCAGCGGGAAACTTGTGTATCGCGCGTGGAACGGATTGCGGCAGCCTGCCGCCGTTTCAGGGTTTCAGGTACTTTTTCACGCCGTTTTTTCGGAGTACCTCACCCCATGAATCGATGCGGTATACATCGCCGACCTTGAGCAGCGCCACACCGTATTGCTCGCGCAGTTTCGCGACGTCGTCATCGATCTTTTCCCTGTCGAGGCTGGTGAGATCGGCTATCGCGGATACTGTCGGTCGCTCCAGCAGGTCGATCGCCGACAGCAGCACAAACAACCGGCGTGCGTCGTTGTCGGGATATTGCGTTACGCCGAACTGGTTGATTCCGAAATTCATAAGAACACTCCTTCGGCGAGCGTCTACCCGGAACGCTTTTTCGGGTTGCGTGCCTGTGCCTTGAATGCTTCTGTTTTTTCCTTCGCCGCCTGGCGGTCCATCACATGAACGTTGACAAGGATGGCGATCGCACCTTCGACGCGGCCGATCGCGCGTTCTTCGCCGATGCGGTCAACCGATTTATCGGCACGGTCGACCAGATCGCGAAAGGCTTCGTGCAGCGCGCCGTAAGTGCGGTTCGTGACCCCGACCTGGCCGGCATCCGCAATTTCCTTTGCTCCCTTTGAGTAGTATTCGACTACCTCTTGGATACGTCGTGCTTGCTGCTGCGACAGGTTCAGGTCGCTGACGATGGCCTCTGCCAGTTCGCGTGCGGCCTCCGCCGGCGGGATGTCCTGTTTGCCGAGATGGGCGAGTCCGAATCCGTGCAGGCGCAGGCTCGTAATCAGCTTCTCGATCACATTGAAAGCGCGCACGTCGTCCAGTCCGGCATCGCTCGCCGTCGCATCATTGCTGTTTGCGGCGCGGGTCGCGATCCATTCCTCAAAGGTAGGCGGCAACGTGGTGAGGTCGTGCTTTGCCCGCGCGACCACTTTTTTATGTTCTTCCTTTAACCTGCTGTACTCATCTTCGCTGAACGAGATGTTTATCACCGCCATTACCCGTCTCCAAAATTTCCATCTTTCGTACTTTATCCGTTTGGCCGACTTTGCGCAGGCCGTCCAGCCGGTTCACGACATGGGCACGGCCTATGCCAGGTCGGGATGAAAAACATTGTATGACCTAATTCCTGCTCATGCAGACCCATCTTCGACACTGGCCGGATGGCACCGTACGCCTTGCAAAAACGCGCATTGAAGCGGTAAAAATTGCTGCTGATCCGGGCGGTGATGCATCCGAAGACCTTGCCCGTTTTGCTGGGCGCGGGAATTGCTCTGGTTTAGTTATGGCGTTACCTCGTCTACAACCTGCCAGGCGATTGCTCGACTCCCGGTTCAGCCGCGGCGATCGACGCCTTGTCACATGCCGGCGCAATGTCCGCCATCTGCAGTCCTTTTTTGGGAAGAATGACTATGGCAAACCTGACCCAGGAGCAACTCGCGCAAATCGAACAACTGTTGAATGAACGGGAAAGAGCGTTGCGCGGCGACCTGAATCGCGATCTTTCCGATGAAGACTACAGGACCATCGCCAGCGAAGCGCCTGATCCCGGCGACGCTTCCTTCGCCAGCCTCGAGCAGGACCTCGAAAATGCATCCGCCACGCGCGACCTGGCGGAGCTGCGCTCGATCGAGGCGGCACGCGACCGCATCCATAAAGGCACCTACGGCCAGTGCATCGACTGCGAAACGGAGATCCCGTATGAGCGCCTGCTGGCGCAGCCCACCGCCGAGCGGTGCGCACCGTGCCAGGAGATGTACGAAAAGACCCATGCCGACCAGCGGCGCGGGGCCACCATGTAGGGCAGAAAAACACGCCTATCCGCTTCTGGTCGTAAAATCATGGCATTACGAATTCGCCATTGACGACAAAGGAAGAAGATGGATGCCACCCTGCGCAATGCCTTGCTGAACATGCCGAAGGCGGAACTGCATATCCACATTGAAGGTTCGCTTGAGCCTGAACTGATTTTCGCGCTGGCGCAACGCAACCAGGTCAAACTGAACTATGCGTCAGTGGAGGATTTGCGGCGCGCTTACGCGTTCACCGACCTGCAGTCCTTCCTCGATATTTATTACGCCGGCGCAAGCGTACTGCTGACCGAGCAGGATTTTTTCGATATGACCTGGGCGTACCTGCAGCGGGCCCATGCGGATCACGTGCGCCATGCGGAAATTTTCTTCGACCCGCAGACGCACACGGAACGCGGCGTCAGCTTTGCCACGGTCATCAATGGCATTCACGGGGCGCTGCAGCAGGCGCAATCGCAGTTTGGGATGAGCGGCGCGCTCATCATGTGTTTCCTGCGTCACCTTTCGGAGGAAGACGCTTTTGCCACGCTGGAGCAATCGCTGCCATACCGAGACAAATTCATCGGAGTGGGGCTGGATTCTTCCGAGCGCGGACATCCCCCGGAAAAATTTGCGCGGGTATTTGCGCGCTGCCGCGAGCTCGGCTTGCATCTCGTTGCCCATGCGGGTGAGGAGGGACCGCCCGCATATATCGAAACAGCGCTAGACCTGTTGCGCGTGGAGCGCATCGACCATGGCGTGCGGTGCCTGGAAGATGCCGCGCTGACGCAGCGGCTGGCGCGCGACAAGATAGCGCTGACTGTGTGCCCGCTATCCAATATCAAGCTGCGCGTATTCGACAAGATGCCGCAGCATAATCTGCGAAGGCTGCTGGATGCCGGGTTGACCGTCACCATCAACTCGGATGATCCCGCCTATTTCGGCGGCTATATCAACGACAACTTCATCGAAACCTTCGAAGCGCTGGCGCTCGATCGCCGTCACGCACAGCAACTGGCGCGTGACAGTTTCGCAGCGTCATTTCTCGATGCGCCGGCGAAAGAAAAATATCTGAAAGAGGTAGACGCCTACTTCGCGCAGTGATTCCGCTTTGGAAGAGTTGCATAGCAGGAACCGCCTACGGGCGGTTTTTTTATGCCGCAACCGTCACTATCTGCTGCGCCTGCATCACATTTACGACAAGAACAAGCCTCGCTTAATGTCGGTCAATGTCCCTTGTAACGAAGCATCGGAACATTTGTGACCAAAAGACATCAATGGATGTCTTGCTATCGTGAATGAAAGGCCCGGAATGAATTTACCGACACTGAACGTCAAGCCACTTTGCTCAGCACTGATCCTCGCAAGCCTGTTGTCCGCATGCGGAGGCGGTGGGGGCGGAGGCTCCGATGCACCGACAGCGGGAACCGGAACCGGTAACACACAGGGCGGGCCGAGTCCTGCGGGCGGGGGCGGCGCTCCGACGAGCGAGCCTCCCGTCGTGGTCACTCCGCCGGCATCCGGACCTCCGCTGGTCAACGTTCCGTCGCCCGGCCCGGTGGCCGCGCCGATGACCATGTCCTGCGTTGAGGGTGCGGGAGTCCAGTGCAGCGGCGCAGAGGTCCTGAAGAGGGAAAACGGCGTGGCACTGACCAGATCCGGCGTGCAGGTATATGGCATATCGACCAGTGACCTGGTCAAACCGATCACCGAGCCGGGGCTGGCGTTTGGCCTGGCTCCCTCCGGGCCGACATCCAGGGGCGTTGCGGAGTTCAGGTTGGCGAAGGATGCCGGCGGTGCGGTATCGAAGCCGGCGCTGTTGCTGCGCGATCTCGGACTCACATGGGATAGCAAGACCGAGCGTCCTCCGATCATCGATCTATTCGATAAGACTCAGGGTCGGGTCGTGATGGATGCAAACGGAAACATCAGTTCGATTGCGCTGCCGCCAACCACGGACCTCACCTTCTATGACTATGCGGACAAAGGCACTGCCGGTACGCAGGCGAACTATGCCAATAACCGTTACTTTCCGCGCGGTCCGGACAATCCTCCGCGCTGCGCGCAGCCCCAAGAGTGCACTACCGAGACAACCGGACCCGTGTACAAGCCGGGAAGCTGGCGTACAGGGGAACGGACACCTGACTGGTCGTCCGCAGTGCGCCTCCATGGGGAAGGTGACGTCCATGCCGGTAACGGCAAGCCCAATAATGGCAACCCGACGTGGCTGGCCGGCGGCAGCGGCTTTGGGGTGCCTTTCCCCGGTTCGAAGGGCTATCGTGGTTTTGAGAACTGGAGCTACACCTATGGCAACCTCGGCACATGGATCACACAGGATACCGTCCAGATCCATGAATGGGGCGCAACTGACGAACATACCAAGATCCGGCGGGGCATCGTCGCGTTTGGCGACGTGACCAATCCTTCGACCGTTCCCTCGACAGGGACAGCCAGCTACTCGGGCATCGCTTATGGCTGGCATAGCAGCAACGGCAAGGAAGACCCGGCGGTATTCTGGGGCGCAGCGGTATTGACAGTGGACTTCGCGACGCGCAACGTCCGCGTATCGATACAGAACACCCAGACCTACAATGCGGCGGGAACCCCGGTGGCGGCCGCTTCATTTAACGCCGACACGAAGATGGGTGCGGCCGGAGAGGGCGTCGCGAATTATCTGACCGGGACGGTGAATAACGGCACCGTGCAGGGCGGCGTCAGCGGCCGCTACTTCGGGCCGGGCACCGGCGGTCCGGCGGAAGTCGGCGGCGCGTTTACGCTGACGAACGCAGGGACCGGCCAGACGGTAGTCGGCGGATTTATCGCTCGCAAGCAATAACCGTTTGCCCGATGCACCCATCTACCCCTGGGACCGGAAAGGTTTCAGGGGGTAATCGATACGGAGGTTGAGGTACGACAATCATGATCTCCATGCTGTTCGGTAAAAGGCAATTCCGAAGCGGCACCTGATAGTGCCTATTGTGTAAAATTGGAAAACGCATCCGGACGGCCGGCCATATCGCTGCAAGCCGCGCATGGGCATCGGTCAGTCACGGAATTTCTGGTTGTCCGCGTTATAAAAAGAGGATCATGATGAGAGACGCCACGCTGCCGATCGTACTGGGTGTGGCCTGGTTAGACAGAGACTCGCATGTCTGAAACACTTTCCGCAGCCGCACTGGCCGGCGGCCTTTCGTGGGCCAGCGGCATCCGGCTGTATATGGCGCTATTCATGGCGGGCTGGTTCGGCCGCTATGGATGGATAGCCTTGCCATCAACGTTGCTAATACTCGAGTAGCCCTGGGT
>JBBWZW010000442.1:0-3592 GCA_039649305.1 Burkholderiales bacterium | reverse complement strand
ATATCCGACGCCTGAAGCCATGGCGCCAGAAGCAATCGCGTACACGATCCCGGAGCGATCGAGCGAGGCCGACGGAAGCATGACGATGCTGAGCGCGACAGCAAAAGGCACTGCGCGCATGAAGTTCCCTGCAGTGACCTGGGTAGGATCTATCGCGCCTTTTGCGCGTAGAGAATAGACGCCCCATGCTACGCCGGCGCCCAGCATTAACAGGGCGCCGTGCAGTGGCGGCGCCGACAGTCCCGGCAGCAAAAGACCGATCAGCCCCGCGAAAGCGAGTATCAATCCGGCGATCTGCCGTTGCCGTAATCGTTCTCCGCTCCATAAGCCGTAGCTGATCATGGTTGCCTGTACGGCGCCGAAGAGCAGCAGGGCGCCTGTACCGGCCGGCAGGCTCACGTAGGCAAATGAAAAGCCGGCCGCATAGGCGAAAAGCGCGAGCGCCGAATACCAGCTTCCTGCTGTAAAAATTGTTTGGCGCCTGGCCATGATGAGCAGCCAAAGTACCATCGCGCCGGACAATATCCGAATTGAAGTGAAGCTGGCTGCATCAATGGTGGTGTGCCTCAGGGCCATTCGGCACAGCAGCGAATTGCCCGCAAATGCGATCATGGATAACGCTGTGAAAAGAAAAACCTGGGCACGTGACATTGAATGGCTTTCCAGTGGGCTGCCCCACGCTTCGGCTCGTTTCTTTCTCGCATTGTAAAATGGTTGCGCGGAGTGCGAATTCTCCCATGAATTGAATTTCCAATTTCGAGCGACAGAGATAAAACAGAGGAGACTATTATGCGAAGCACGCAATCGCTGCATTCAGTTGCAGCACTACTTTTACTTGGCGTCTTGACGGCATGTGGCACGAACCCGACGACTACGACCCAGTCATCCGCTACGGCAACAGATAACTCCGGCAATGCAGTAAGCCTTCGTATCCCTGCAGTTGTTCCGGTGACTGTAGACGCCAGGACAAGTGCATTGCTTATACTCGACATCAGCTCTGCAATATGCCAGCCGCGTCCGGCGTGCGTCGCATCCGTGCCCGCCATTGCGTCGCTGTTAAGCAAAGCCCGCGCCTCAAATGTTCCCGTGATTTATTCGTCTACCGCGACGCCGGCGGGGCCTTCCCCGATGCTGGCAGAGGTCGCACCACGAAGCGGCGAGCCTACGGTCGTGTCGAGCGCGAATAAATTCACGAATACGGATCTTGAAGACATTCTGAAGCAACGGAATATCACCACGTTGGTCGTCGCAGGCAGCGCAGCGAATGGCGCGGTGCTCTACACATCGTTCCATGCAAATACAAGGGGATTCACGGTCGTCGTTGCAGACGACGGAATATCGAGTCCCGTTGCTGTGAACACGCAGGTGGCGCGTTACCAGCTTCTGAATCAACCCGGATATACCAATGCGGACAACACGCCACTTGCGGACAAGAAGGTGACACTTAGCCGGAGTGACTTGATCACATTCAGGTGAAGCTCGCCCGCTCGGTGTAAGCCGCGAAGCAAATGTGTTGATGTATCAGAGGGCAGGCCACGATGAAGCGCGGTCTGTCCTATGCGGCCTTTTCCTGCTTTACTTGTTCGTGTGCGTCTCCACCCAGGCAGCGAACGCACTCATGTATTTTCCCAGGAATTCACGCGTACTGTCGTTGGTCAGTTTGCCGTCGGCATCGAACAATGCGGCCGCGCCCCCGATGTACGCTTCCGGCTGCTGCATGCACGGCACATTCAGGAATACCAGTGACTGTCGCAAGCTATGGTTCGCACCGAAACCGCCCAGCGGACCGGGAGAGACAGTTACGACCGCACCCGGCTTGCCGCTCCATACGCCCTTTCCCAAAGGACGCGAACCCACGTCGAGCGCGTTCTTCAGCAGCGCGGGAAGGCCGCGGTTGTACTCGGGGGTGACGAACAGCAGACCATCGACGCCTTTGATCTGCTCACGGAACTCGAGCCATGCGGAAGGTGGGGTGCCAGCGTCTTCCAGGTCCTGGTTATAGAACGGGAGTTGCGTGATGTCGACGATCTGCATGTCAAATGACCCAGGAGCCATTGTCATCAGTGCCTGTGCCATTTTGCGGGTGATGGATGCCTTGCGTGGACTTCCTACGATTACTGCGATCTTCTTGTTGGTCATGTTTCTGTCCGTGGTTGGTAGGTAAAAAGTGAAACAACCCTATGCCGGTTTCAGCCACCGACGGCACATAGGGATGAATCGCCTGGTGGTCGCGTGATGATACCGCCAAAGCTTTCGCTCTGCCGGAGTCTGCATGGGTGCGCGCGGTCGACGCGCTCTTGCACGACAACGCGCGCGTCTTGTACCGCATCTGAAGTAACGGTGATCCGGCCCGCGCATAGGCCGGCGCCTTTCGAAGCACGGGCATTCAAGGTTTGAGGATCAGCTTGCCGAGAATATCGCCGTTATCGAGCAGTTCATGGGCGCGCCGCGCCTGCGCCAGCGGAAGGCGGTCGAATATCATGGGCTGCACTTTGCCGCGCGCAAAGAGCGCGAGCACGCGTTCAATCAGCCGTCGCCGGATCGCCGGGTCATGATCATAGGTATGCATCGTGAAGCAGCGCACCGCCGGGCTCTTGTTCAGATGCGCGCGCATCTCCTTGAACAGATCCTTTTCCGGCATGCCACCCAGCACGTTGAAACTGATGATCAGGCCCATGGGCGCCAGCATGTCGAACTGATCGGTGAAGCGCGGTCCGACTACATGATCGAGAATCAGGTCGACGCCGCGCCCACCAGTCAGCTCGAGGACCCGCTTCGCGACCTGTTCGTTCCGGTAATTGATGACGTGGGTCGCGCCCTGCCTGCGAGCGAACGCGCATTTTTCTTCGGTGCTGGCTGAACCGATCACTGTCACACCGTCGAGCCTGCACAGGTCGATCACCGCGCTTGCTACTCCGCCCGCGGCGCCATTGATGAACACCGACTTCGGCTCGACTCCCCGTGCCGCCTCGTATAGCAATGCGCAAGCGAGCTGGTAATTGGGAATATTGATTGCCAGGTCCAGATCGACGTTGTCCGGCAAGGGTATGGCCGCTGACGCGGGAACCGCGATGTATTCCGCGTAGCAGCCGCCGCGCACCGGCAGATCCCGCGAACTGACCAGCACCGGCTGGCCGATCTTTAGCCCGGACACGTCCGGCGCCATCGCGTCGATATGCCCGACCATTTCGCCGCCCGGAATTGCCGGCAATGGCGGCATCCAGCGATAGGTGCCGTTACGGATGAGCACGTCGGGCTTGCCCACGCCGATCGCGTGCGCCTTGACCAGCACCTGGCCGTCGCGCAACGCGGGCACCGGGATGTCGACAAGTTCGAGCGCCTGCGGCCCCCCTGGCACTTTTACCTGTATCGCTTTCATGCTTGCCACTCCTTTCTGACGCGGGTCCGCTTACTGTTTCTGAATATGTGCGTCAGCCACCACCCGTGTCCACCGCTGCAGCTCGGTGCTCACCATGGCTTTCATCTCCTCCGGAGTACTGCCGCGCGCTTCGCCGCCCATGTCCTCGAGTCTTGCCCTGAGCGCGGGGTTCTGGAGCGCCTTGAGCGTTTCAACATTGAGCCGATCAATGAT
>JBBWZW010000435.1:0-2610 GCA_039649305.1 Burkholderiales bacterium | reverse complement strand
TTCAATGTATATTCATGCGTTTTGAGGTATTGGCACCTGATAGAAAGTTTGTTTGAGCCGGCAGTGCCGTCGGTGCATTTGTTTGCGGAGGATGGACTGGGCCAGGTTGGAGCTAACTGCGGAGACATAAGCTTCGGCGCCATCGATCCATCCGCAGACAATCAACTTCTCTCCGGCGCTCTCGCATATATTGAAACCTTGCCGACCAACGGCGGCGCCCTTGCACTCCGTGATGCTGAAGTCGCTTGGCATCGTCTCAAACGTGCGATTACCCGACCGACAAAGGCCGATTTGCGATGTCTCGAGGTCGGGGACCGTTCGATCGACTTCGGACGTTCCGATGTACTTCAAACCTTTGCGCCCGAGAAAAATAAGACATTCACGAGAAAGCTGATGTCACTAAAAGCACAAATGTGGCGCGAAGGCGCAATTGCGCGCGAGTTCCCATTCTTGAAGCACGCCTTGGTGCCTGTGTTCGGGCCCGTACAGTCGCTGCGAGGATTATTGGCTCGCCAACGTTGATGAGTCACGGTGTCCGCAGAATTCTCTGTTGAACGCACCTGAGCGCGCGGCAGCGAGTGTCTGTGCGTACGAAAAGCCCTAAACGATATTTCAATAGCGGCCGTTGCAGGTCTGCCGGCTCCAATAGGTTAGCCGGGAAATTGCAAAAAGCTTGTGCGTCGTTCAGGAACGCAACGTCCTCTTGACCTTCGTGATCCGAGGAATCGTAGCAGGCACTCAAAAGCGCAACAATCCGCTTTTTCGATCGCGGCGCATCACGGCTTCACATACGTCCAGCCCCGCTCCTGCAGCTCCATTACGCGCACAACGCCGGACTTCACGACTTGCGCCTCCGGAATAAGGGGAACTTCCTTGTTCTCGGCCTTATGCATTTTTTCCTGGGTATTGCCGCAGGCTTTGAAGGCGATTGCGGGCGTGCTCTCCGTGATCGCCTTGATCCGCGCCTTGACCGGCGAGGTGTCGTCACGCAGCATATGCAGGCCGGGACCGAAAGTGACGACCTCGATCGTCACTTTCTCGCCGAGGTCCTTGTAATATTCGGCGACGTTGGTCGCATTGTTGAGCGCGAGATTCATCATCGCAGGGTCGTTCGTATTCACCTGCAAGACAAGGCGGTGCAGCTTCTGGTCAGCGGCAGGCCGCTTCAACATTTGCGGCGTCGTTTGCTTCTTCTGCAGCGCCACCGCCGAAGGCGGCGCGAGGATGAGCAGCGCTACGGCCCCCGCCGCCACTCTGACAACATTTTCAAACCTTATCATCGTGCATCTCCCATGATTATCGATGACGCATTAGTTACGTGGCCTGGCAACGGCGCGTGGCCATTTGCACCCCGCGGCTAGCTTCTCTCGCACCATCCTCAGGCCGCCGAGCAAAAAACGTCCGTCTTGGGCGGCACCAGTTCGGGTAGAGAGACGGACAGCGATGTCGCCCTGTTCCGGAAGTGACTGCAACAGACGTACGACGTCGCCTGTGAACGCAACGCCAGTTCCAAACGATGGCGGGCCTGCCGCAACTTGCACCGGCTGATCGTCATTAATGCGATAGGATATGGCATATTCCGCGCTGCTGCGGGAGACGGCCGGTCCTGCGACCACCAGTTCGGTGCGGCCACCGCGGCAATGAATGGAGAGTTGCATCGGGGAACCATCCGAGCCGCCGCGAGAAAACGTGGTGGCGGTGACGATCGGCATATAGTCCACCGGCGAGGTGGTCTCGCTGACAACCCAGTTGTCGCCTACCGGCACTGGGCGAGCCGGCGGCGCGATGTTCCGCGACAGCTGTTCCAGACATTCTACCCGCTCTGCACGCTCCATCAGGGAGCAGGCGCGAAGCTGCGCCATCGGATCGCTCGCGCTTTCTGCAAAAACGACTCTGCTCACCACCCCAAACGCGACAGCCAGGGGGATCGCAGCGGTCTTCATTGCGACGCCCGCGCTCTGCGCGCCTGACGATCCAGCCATTCCTGCGCCGCCGAGAAGCGGAACAGTCCGGGCACAGTCGCAGCGAGATTGATCGACTTCCATTTCGGGTCGAAGCCCGGCGCCTGCAGCTTGTCTATTCGGGAAAACAGATAGTCGACGAAGCGGGCGACGCGCTGATAGCGGTTCGATTGTGCTGGCCAATTGAACGCGACCAGAACGGTCGGTACCGCGATCGTCGACACGCGCTCGCCTTGCTTGATCAGACCGGGATATTCGCTCGCCTCCAACGTTGCGGGAAGATAATAATCCTCGAACTTGCTTTCGTAAGTTACTGGAAGGAACTTGAAGCCAGGCTCCCAGCGTCCGCGTACGAAAGCGTCGACCGGCTTCGACGTAATGAAAATGACAGCCGCCATCTCGCCTTTGCGCATTTGCTCCAGCGCGACCTGGTGGGGAATGAAGGTCTTTTCCACTTCGATGCCGAGACGGCTGAAGATCAGCGGCCCTGTATAGGCGGCGGCCGTGCCCTGGGTGTTGAAATTAACTTTCTTGCCAGCGAGATCCTGCAGGCTCTCGATTTCCGGCCGAACGAAGATATGCAGTTCCGACGGGAAGAGATTGAGCAGGTAGGTGATGCGACGCCGGATCTCCGGCACCTGAATTTTGT
>JBBWZW010000283.1:0-5921 GCA_039649305.1 Burkholderiales bacterium | reverse complement strand
GCCGTCATCGCCGTGGGCGCCACACGGCTCTTCGGCATGGGTATGGATATCAATGGCGATGACCTCGTCGACGTTTATCACTGGAACAATCCCTCAGAAGGTGCCGGGTTGGAACCGGAATGCTTATATTTTATAACAAATATTTGCTGGAATGGAAAGGGCGTCGAACATGCGCCGTCGAACGAAGAAAAATTCGCAGTCAGGATCATTCAGCCATCCAGCGGTTCGGGACCGACACAATCTTTAGAACTTCACTAAACGCACGAGCATTCGAAGGAACTCTTGGCGGTCGCGTTCGTCGAGAGCCGAAAGTATCCGACGGTTGAAAACGTCGGCCATACGAGATGCTTGCCCGGCAGCTTTTTTGCCCTTGCTGGTCAAGCTGAGTTCAATTGCGCGTTTATCTCTACTCGACCGCTTCCTGTTTATGACAGCTGACGTCTCCAGCTCATTCAAAATCTTCACAAGGTTCGGAAGCTGGATCCTGAGAATTGCCGCCAGTTCGCTTTGCGTTACGGACGGGTTGTCCCGAACAACCATCAGGATTGAATGACTAGCCGGAGTAAATCCGGCTTCGGTGAAAAACTCGAAGAACTCCTGAAATATTTGCAATTGCAGAAGCCGGATCATGAAGCCAGGTGCTTGTTGCAGCGCGACAAGATCCAGTTGCTTCGAGCTTTTTTGCTGCGGCGCCTTCACGGGCGGTCGGTTTCGGGGCGTCACGGTTCTGGCTCTCTCGTTCATTACGACGTCCTGTTTAGAGGTGGCTTGACTCTTTAGCAGATACTTATAAATTATAAGTAATTACGCGCAGCGAAAAGACTGTCGTCAGGGTTGTAAGCACAGGGAGCTTTCCATGGCACATATTTTTTGTCGGGCTAGAATCATGGTCGTCACCATCGCGACGGTAGCTTTGCTGACGACGGCCGTTGCACAAGCACAGGACAGCGTGCGGATCGGAGTATTGAACGATCAGTCGGGCGTTTTCGCCACGTATCAGGGGATTGGTTCGGTCATTGCGGCGCAAATGGCTGTCGAGGACCACGGTGGCAAGGCCGCTGGCAAGAAAGTCGAGGTAATTGCTGCGGATCACCAGAACAAAACCGATATCGGCGTCGCCATCGCACGTCGCTGGTACGAGAACGAAAACGTCGATGCAATTTTCGACCTCCCGAATTCGGCGATCGCGCTCGCGGTCGCGAATATGAGCGAACAAAAAAACAAGGTTTTCGCCGGCTCCGGTGCTGGAACGGCACTGCTCACAGGAGAAAAATGCACCCCAAACACCGTGCACTGGACTTACGATACTTACGCCTACGGACATGGCCTCGGCAAAGCCGTCGTCGCGCAGGGCGGCAAGAAGTGGTTCTTTTTGACGGCGGATTACGCGTTCGGACACGATCTCGAGAAACAGGCCGCCGAGGCGGTCAAGGCGTCCGGCGGTGAGGTTGTCGGCGCAGTTCGCCATCCACTTGGCGCGGCGGACTACGCATCGTTTCTGCTCCAGGCGCAGGCTTCGGGTGCCGACGTCATCGGGATCGCTAATGCCGGTGACGACACAATCACGTCCATGAAGCAGGCTGCAGAGTTTGGGCTCACGAAGAAACAAAGGCTGGTGGGGCTGATCCTTGGAATGAACGGTCTACCGGCGCTCACGCTTCAGGCCGCGCAAGGCGCCCAGATCATAAATCCGTTCTATTGGGACCTCAACGAGGGAACGCGCGCATTTGCAAAGCGATTTTCAGAACGCCATCCGCAAAAGAACTATCCCAACGATATGCAGGCCGGCGTGTATGCTTCAGTTATCCACTATCTCAAAGCGGTCGATAAAGTCGGTAGTGCTGTCGATGGCAAAGCCGTTGTCGCGGCGATGAAGGCTATCCCGACAGATGATCCGCTGTTCGGCAAGGGTTATATCCGTCCCGATGGACGCAAGATCCATCCGCTTTATCTGCTGGAAGTAAAGAAACCTGACGACTCGAAATCGAAATGGGATCTGCTGAAAGTCGTCGCGACGGTGCCTGGCGAGGATGCCTTTCGGCCCCAGCGGGAGGGTAATTGCCCTCTTGTCAAAGAGTGATTGCCGGAAAGGAAAGCCTGTCATGAATCTTGAGAATTTGTCTGTTCTGATTACTGGTGGCGGATCTGGATTGGGAGCCGCAACCGCTCGTGCGATGGCGGCCAAAGGCGCGCGGGTCGCGATTCTCGATCTCAACAAGACCGACGCAGAGACGGTCGCAGCTCAGGTCGGAGGCGTCGCATTAGAAGCAGACGTTTCCAACGAAGAGCAGGTCAGACGTGCAATTGATCACAGCGAGGCGCGTCACGGTATTCCGCGAATTGTGGTCAATTGCGCCGGCATTGGCGACGCGATGAAGGTCGTGGGCAAGAACGGCGTCCACTCGCTCGATGCTTTCAGGCGCGTCATCAACGTCAACCTGATCGGAACATTTAACGTCATCCGACTCGCCGCCGAGCGGCTGGTGACGGCACCGCCTTTGGGCGAGGAGCGCGGTGTGATTATCAACACGGCTAGTGTTGCCGCCTTTGAGGGGCAAATTGGGCAGGCCGCTTATTCCGCATCAAAGGGCGGAATTGTCGCGATGACGCTGCCCATTGCACGCGATCTCGCTCAGTCCTGCATTCGTGTCAACACGATTGCACCTGGGCTGTTTCTCACACCACTGCTGAAGGGTTTAAGCGAACAGGCCCAAAAGAGTCTCGGCGCTCAGGTCCCGCATCCCTCCCGGCTGGGTCGACCGGAAGAATACGCCGATCTCGCCGTGCACATTGCTGAAAACCCCATGTTGAATGGCGAAACGATTCGTCTCGACGGTGGTATCCGCATGGCCCCGCGTTGATTGCAGCAGAAGGTCCCTGGTCAAATAAAGGTTCTTTCTATGCCCGTAGCAGCCACGCTCTCGCCGACCGTACCTCTGCGTTTCCTTGACGCGAATGTCCGCGTCGAAAGACGCCGCGATGCTACAATGGTCCTCCGAACCGAGGCACCGTTCGAATCATCCGACGCACTGGTCCATGATTATCTGAAACACTGGGCGCACGTTCGCCCGCAGACGGCGTTTCTCGCCGAACGCAATGCGAGCGGTGATGGCTGGAGAACGGTGAGTTATGCCGAGGCCTATGAGAAGGTCGAGATACTTGCCGCTTCGTTTGCTAGACGGGAACTCGGACCGGATCGCCCGATCCTGATTTTATCAGGAAACGGAATCGACCATCAATTTGTAGCGCTCGCCGCAATGACGGCGGGAATTCCTTACACCCCGCTGTCGGTTGCTTATTCGACAATGAGTGGTGATCTCGGCAAGCTTCGCGCCATTATCAAGATTCTGGATCCGGGCCTGGTGTTTGCTGCGCAAGGCGAGCCTTTTTCGCGCGCGCTTGCTATCGACGAGATACGGGGGCGCGAAGTTGTCATCGGCGACGACTACCATATTCGTGGCGCGATCTCCCTTGCCGCTCTGCTTGAGCCCAGGGTGGAGTGTCGGAGACGCCGCGCAATCGAATTGCCGGTGGAAACCGTTGCCAAGATACTGTTTACGTCGGGGTCGACGGGGACGCCAAAGGGCGTGCCGACAACCCACCGCATGATGTGCACATCGCTCTCGCAGGTCGGAGCAATGTGGCCCTTCATGTTGCATCACACACCGATCATTCTAGACTGGCTACCCTGGAGTCATGTGTTCGGCGGATCGTATAGCGTTAATACCGTTTTGCGCTATGGCGGTACGCTCTACATCGATGACGGAAGGCCGATCCCCGGCGAGATCGACCGCACGGTTCGTAACCTCCGAGAAATCAGGCCGAGCCTGTATTGGAACGTTCCAAAAGGTTACGAGCTTTTGCTGCCGCGCCTCCGTTTGGACGAGATCGCTCGGCGAAATTTCTATGGCGACCTAACACTGATGTTCTATGCCGGTGCAAGTTTGCCCGCTGCTTTGTGGAAGGAGTTGGTCGAACTTGGACGCGAGACCGCCGGTCGCGACATTCCAATGACGACAAGTTGGGGGCTGACGGAAACCGCTCCGTCTATCACGATGGTCAATCGATCGGCGCTTGCGCCAGGAAATATTGGGATCCCGATGCCGGGCCTGGAGCTTAAGCTTGTGCCTCATGAAGGGAAGCTAGAAGCCCGCGTTCGGGGACCGAACGTCATGCGCGGCTATTGGAAAATGAAAGAGTCTCAAAACGCGTTTGATGAAGAGGGTTTTTTCTGCACGGGCGACGCAGTCGCCTTCGTCGATCCCGAAGATCCAGCACAGGGATTGATCTTTGACGGCAGAACCACCGAGGATTTCAAACTGTCGACCGGAACATGGGTTAATGCCGCAGCGATCAGGTTACGTGCCCAGTCCGCTCTTTCCGGTCTCATCGCCGATGTCGTCGTCACCGGCGCTGACCGTAACGACATCGGGCTACTTATACTTCCGGCGGCGGGCCATTCTGCCGATGATTCCGCGTACAAGGAACGGTTGCGAGCCTGCCTCGGCTCGATCAACGACGGAGCCACGGGCACGTCCCAGCGAATCGTGAGGGCCATCGTGCTACGCCAGCCGCCGACGTTTGACTCCGGTGAGATCACGGAAAAAGGCTCATTGAACTCGCGTCTGATTCGGGAGCGTCGCAGCGATATTATCGAGACGCTATACCTCGATGCCCATCCGGAAATTATTAAGGTTTCTTAGAGCCCATGACTGGATCAGAAAACGACTTGTTCACGTTCGAGCTGCGCGATGACATCGCTCTGATCGGTCTCAACCGTCCTGCTAAGCGCAATGCACTCAACGATTCTGCGATCGAGGCCTTGGAGGTTGCGGTTCGGCGCGCCCAATCCAACGCGCGCGTCGGCGTTATCCATGGGCATGGCGATCACTTTTGTGCAGGGCTTGATCTGTCGGAGCACGCCAGCAAGACGCCGATCGAAGGCATCCATGGATCGCGGCGTTGGCATGCCGTGTTTGACCAAATTCAGCGCGGTGGAATTCCCTTCGTTTCCGCGCTGCATGGGGCAGTTATAGGCGGAGGCCTGGAGCTTGCTGCTTCGACCCACGTAAGGATAGCCGACGAGACCGCTTTCTTCGCGCTGCCCGAAGGTCAGCGAGGCATCTTTGTGGGAGGCAGTGGCTCTGTGCGGATTGCACGCATGATGACGGCGGCGCGCATGACCGACCTCATGCTGACCGGGCGCGTGCTCAATGCTGACGAAGCCGAACGGTTCAATTTGCTGAATTACGTTGTCGCAGTTGGCAAGGCCTTAGATAAGGCGTGCGAGCTTGCGGGCCAAATCGCTTCTAACGCACCGCTTTCTAATTTTGCCATCACCAATGCTCTGCCGCGCATCCAGGATATGGCGCAAGACGACGGACTTTTCGTTGAAAGTCTCGTTGCGGCTTTCACACAAACGAGCCCGGAGGCTACCGACCGATTAAATGCGTTCATCGAGAAGCGCACCGCCAAGCTATCGGTTGCTTCCTTGCCGGGTGAAGCACTCCCACAAGCGTAACTAGCGTCGGTACTGCGAAAACAGCTGTCCCGTAAAACATAAACGCTGTTCGATGCGAGCTTGATCCAGGCCGATGCCAACAAGTAGCGCTCGATCGCGAGGCAGGACTGGCACAAGGATCGCGATCCGGAGAGCACCAGCCGGGCCGTGAAGGAGTACATGGCGCCCCTTCACGATACTGCCTGGGGGGCGGCTACCGACGTGGTCCAGAAGTTTGTCCCGCCATCGGATCCCGCGGCCCAGCGGACCGGGGCGCACAAAGGACCGGCATTCTTCGCCTAGTCTGACAACTACCTCATCGACGTGAAGTTCGCGTCATCGTGGATGTCCACGTGTACACCCCAACGATGCTTTGGGCGGCAATGTCCGATAATGAGATGGTCCGGCCGTGCTCCTGCCC
>JBBWZW010000426.1:0-4768 GCA_039649305.1 Burkholderiales bacterium | reverse complement strand
GCCGTCGCGGGATGCGGTGCAAGGCGTGAGGAGGAGCCATAGCGAGCTATGGCGACGACGAGCAACGCAGCAACGCGCCCGCTACGGCCAGCAAAATTGACCAACTTATTCCTGCGCGGTGCCTAAGTAGCACCTTTAACAAGCAGGAATCAAAGGCAACGGTTAACAAGCAAAGAGAGAAGAGGATGACGAACACAAAGAAACAAGTTTCAGCGAAAGACGTGCGCGCACTTTGCCGCACCGGGGAATTCACCGGACCGACAGCCGGCGTGGCCGAAGGCCATGTGCAGGCGAACATGATGATCGTGCCCCGCGAATATGCGTTCGATTTCCTCCTGTTTTGCCAGCGCAATCCCAAGCCTTGCCCGCTGGTGGAAGTGCTCGAACCCGGGCACTTCGCGCCGCGTTGCGCGCCCGGCGCGGATGTCCGTAGCGATCTTCCCGGCTACCGCATTTTTGAAAACGGCCGGCTCACCCGCGAAGTGGCGAATGTATCGCCCTACTGGCAGGACGACCTCGTGACCTTCCTGATCGGTTGCAGCTTTTCATTCGAGAGCGCGCTGATGGAAGGCGGGATACCATTGCGCCATGTGGAGCAGGGCATCAACGTCGCGATGTACAAGACCAATATTCCCTGCTTGCCTGCCGGCCGTTTCGAGGGAAACATGGTGGTCAGCATGCGTCCGGTCAAGAGCCGGGATATCGCCCGGGCCGTCGAGATCTCCGCGAAGTTTCCGCAAGTGCATGGCGCTCCCGTCCACATCGGGCACCCGAAAGCCATCGGCATCAACGATCTGTCCAAGCCGGATTTCGGCGAACCGGTCGCTATCGAGGATGGTGAATTACCGGTGTTCTGGGCCTGCGGCGTGACACCCCAGTACGTTGCCGAGCTAAGCCGGATCCCGTTCTGTATTACCCATGCCCCGGGAAAAATGCTGGTGACGGACCTGATGACGAAATAAGGCTGCGCCGGTTGCACGTTCAAGCGTGCCTGGTGCGATACGAATGCGTGTCGCACCCGGCATAAGGCGTGGAAACTAAACAAGAGCATGGCTTTCGCTATGCGCGCTATCATTCCTTTTTCTGTCTGATGCGCGGTAACGGCAATTCCGCTCACTTCCGCTGCACCCTCGCCATGCTCCTGTTCCTCGATTTCGACGGCGTGCTCCATCCATACACCCGCCCTGCCGGAGCGCTGGTGCATGTGCCGGCATTAGAGCGCGTGCTGCGCGACTTTCCCGACGTTGACATTGTGATATCGAGTGCATGGCGGGAAGCGCATACGCTGGAGCAGCTCAGGGCGTTTTTCTCCGAAGACATCGCGCAACGCATCATTGGCGTCACACCGCAACTGGATTCATGGAAACACCCTTTCATCCGGGAAGCCGAGATTCATGCGTGGCTGCGGAATGCCGGCCGCGCGTCGGAAAACTGGGTCGCTCTCGATGACATAGCGCCATTTTTCTCTCCCGGTTGCCAAAACCTTCTGTTGGTCCATACCGATGTCGGATTTGACGCCGCCGCTGACCATGAGCTGCGCCGACGCTTTTCGCTTTCGTGATGCGATAAGCAGTTTGGAATCTGCCATAGCATATCGAACGAAACCGGTTGTCGATCGCCCTGGATAACGGTTGATGCGGCAGGTCAAGCGAGACCCACGCAAAACTCGAAACGCCGGAGGGTTCCCGCTATACTTGCGGATCTTCAACGCGTTCATGTCTGCACGCAATCCCAACTTCCGCTCATACGCCAACAATCGGCAGGCCGACATGACATACACAACACTGAAAGGCACCAGCAAACATGCACGACTCTCCTCTCGCGCCTGATCAAACCGCGCAACCGCAGACGGACTCACTGGGAGACAAGCTGAGGGCGATCATCGAGAAGTTACCGCCCGGCGGAGTGACGCTGGCCGAGATTACAGAACTGGTAGGGAAAGACGGGCTGATGATACTCACCGGATTGCTTTCGCTTGTTTTCCTGATCCCGGTTTCGATCCCTGGGGTCAGCACGGTGTTTGGCGCAGCGATCCTGATGATTGGCATCAGCCGCCTTTTCGGCCGCAACCTGTGGCTGCCGAAGTCGTTTCAGAATCGCGTGGTTGCGAGCGACAAACTGCGCGCCGCGCTCAACCGCGCGCTGATATGGCTACATCGCCTGGAGCGCGTGAGCCGTCCCGGCCGCCTCGGCTGGCTTGCGTCGGGCGGACTGATGAACGTCATGAACAACTGTGCGCTGGTACTGGGAGCAATCCTGTTGATGGCGCCGTTCGGGTTGATCCCCTTCAGCAACACGTTTCCCGCGCTTGCCATTCTCTGTCTCGCGGTCGGGCTGTTACAACGCGACGGTGCGTGCATCCTGCTGGGCTACTGCGCCAACGTCGGCACCATCATCTACTTCACCGTGCTGATCGCAGGCGGCGGCCTCGCCATCCGCGAAGCATTGCAACACTTCACGGGCTGAGTTCGGCCCCTGTGGATTCCCTCACCCAAATCGTGCTGGGCGGCGCCATTGCGGCATTAGCCGCGCCACCCAGCCAACGGCGCAAGGCGCTGCTCGCCGGGGCCGCACTTGGCACCTTGCCACGCAGTTGCTATGGCCGTTTCCTTCGCAGCCCGTCATGGCGCGCACGTGTTTATCATCGATCCTGCCTATACGCTGCCCTTGCTGGTCGCCTTCGTCGCCGCATGGAGGCTCAAGGAGCGTCGGGCTGCGCGCTCCTTCCTGCTGGCCGGCGTCGTGTTGAGCACCGCTTACCTGGGCTGGTCGGTAGCGGCCCTACTTCCTATCCCCTGATATGCCGGCATACAACTTTGTCTGCGATAAATCAGAGGGAAGACTGCCGATTCAGGTCACTGTTAGGGCAATGGCCGAATTCCGGGCGCTTCGCCGGCCCATGCTGCAACCCAAAGAAAGCAATGCACCTACCATCCACTCCCCCCAAACATTTCTCGATGATACGAGGCTTCCACCTCGCGGACTTCTTCACGCTGGGCAATGCCGCATGCGGCGTTGCCGCGATTTTTTTCGCCATGCTGTATATGGCGAAAGGGTCGATGACGCTTTTTTATGCGGCGGCGGCGATGGCGCCGGCGGCCTTTCTGTTTGACGTGCTCGACGGGCGGATAGCTCGATGGAGGCGGCAACATTCCGCGCTCGGCCGCGAACTGGATTCGCTCGCGGATATCGTTTCGTTCGGCGTCGCGCCCGCTGCGCTCGGCTTTGCGGCGGGCATGCAGGGAGGCTGGGACTGGGCCGCGCTGATCTACTTCGTCTGTTGCGGTGTCAGCCGCCTGGCGCGCTTCAACGTCACTGCCGAGAGCCTGTCAGGCGACGGTGACAAAGTGAAGTACTTCGAAGGCACACCGATACCCACCAGCGTACTGCTGACCGGCGTACTGGCGTTGGCCGCCTGGAACGGCCGGATCGGCGAGCAGCTCTATTGGGGCGCATGGACCGTGGGTCCCTGGATCTTGCACCCGCTGGCCCTGCTGTTCTTCATTTCCGGAACCATGATGATCAGCAAGACAATGCGGATTCCGAAAATGTAACGACGATTACGCCGGAAGGGTCACTTCTTCGGCGCCTTCACCGCAATCGCAATCGAGCTGTAATAAGCCGCGATTTGCTTCAGGTCGTCATCGGACACGTTGCGCACCATAGACGCCATTATTTCGTTCTTGCGCGCACCGCTCTTGTAGTCGTTCATCGCCTTCACGAAATACATTGCTTTTGCCCTGCGAGGTTGGGCGAGTCCGGCATTTTCGGCAGGGGGGGCCGGTATTTAGTTCCAAGAAAGATTTGCACTAATGCTTCGCCCACGGAAACCCGATTGATTTTTCTCAAACCGGGCATGGTCTACGGTGCTAACTTGAATCGAGCACCACGCTGTCCGCGATCGCTGCGATGTATAAAAGAATCCTCATACCCACCGACGGCTCCGACCTTGCGAGCGCAGCGGCGCGCGCAGGTGTGGAATTCGCGAAGGAGCAGCGGGCGGAAGTTTTCACGATCTTCATTGCCCCTCCCTACGCCAATCCCATCTACATGGAAATGCTGCCGCCCACGGAAGCGGAGTACAAAGACCTGCTGCGCAGGACCGGCCAGGAATTTATTAATGAAGTACAGGAAGCTGCCACCGCAGCCGGGTTGCCGTCGTTTGGTTTCATCGAATTTTCCGACTCGCCCGCGCTCGAGATCGTCAGGATCGCGGAAGAGAATCACTGCGACCTGATATTCATGGGTTCGCACGGGCGTAGCGGATTCGGAAAGCTGTTTTTGGGCAGTGTCACTTCCAGGGTGCTGGCCACCTGTGATATCCCTGTTCTCGTCTATCGCGCAAAGCGCACTGCATGAGCAGCTCGCGGAACGAATGCTGCTCGCCGGAGAACTCCCATGCAAATATTCGTACTACTCACCCGCTTGTCGCCGGAAGCATTGCGCTCGCCGGTCGCGATGGAGGACTTTGAGAAACGGGCAGTCAAACATATCGAACAGGAATGCCCCGACGTGAAATGGCTGCAAAGCTACGCGCTGCTCGGGCCATACGATTACCTGGATATATTTACCGCGCCTGACATGAATGATGCAATCAAGGTCTCGGCCATCATCCGCAGCTTCGGCCGCGCGCACTCCGAGGTATGGGAAGCCATGGAGTGGGACAACTTCAAGCGCATTATCGAGTCGCTGCCGGCGCGGTAGCACTACTAATCGCGGGCGGTTTTTGCTGGTCCGAGCCGGCGCGCGGGTTTACCGCTAAACTGCA
>JBBWZW010000418.1:0-5481 GCA_039649305.1 Burkholderiales bacterium | reverse complement strand
GTGCCGCAGTCTCCGGCGCAAAGACGCCCTCAATGCGACCCTTACCGAATGAATCTTTGTCCTTGGAAAAGCGCTTGGCCAGATTGTAACCCATGAATGACGCCGCAATTGCGCCGCCCGGGGTGATGCCGAGCCACGCCCCAATGATCGAGGAGCGCAGCAGCGTCGCCCAGTAGCGCGGCAGATCCTTCCACACGCTCCACACTACGCGCAGGCTGATGCGGGCTGCGTGACCACGCAGCGCTAGCCGCTCCTCCATCGTCAACAGGATTTCACTGATGCCGAACAGGCCGATCACTGCGACCAGGAAGTTGATGCCGCGCAGCAATTCGTTCGAGCCGAAGGTCATGCGCAGCGTGCCGGACACCGTGTCCATTCCGATGCCGGCGATCAACAGGCCGAACGCCATCGAAATGATTGTCTTGTGCTTAGCCTCGCGGCCGAGGCCGACGAAAGAACAGAATGTCAGCAGATAGACGGCGAAGAACTCCGGCGGTCCGAATTTCAACGCGAACGACGCGATGCCGGGCGCCAGAAACGTGATCAGCAGGACGGCAAACAGCGAGCCGATGAACGACGAGGTGAATGCCGCCGTCAGAGCCTCCGCGGCTTTGCCCTGCTGCGCCATTGGATAGCCATCGAAGGTCGTGGCTACCGACCAGGCCTCCCCTGGAATGTTAAACAGGATGGAGGTGATGGCACCGCCGAACAGTGCGCCCCAATAGATGCAGGATAGCATCACGATGGCCGAGGTCGGATCCATTGAGAACGTCAGTGGCAACAGGATCGCCACGCCGTTGGGGCCGCCGAGGCCGGGCAGCACGCCGACGAAGATGCCGAGCACCAGCCCGACCATCATCAAGGCCAGCGTCTTCCAAGTCAGCAGCACGGTGAAACCGTGCAACAGCAGGGTAAAGGCTTCCATCGGATTCGTCCTAGAAGCCGAAGGCCGCTTCAAGCGGCCCTTTCGGCATGATGACGTCGAACGCGACCTGGAAAGTGAGGAACATCAGGAGCGCGAACACGAAGCTGGTGAGCAGCGACTTCCACAGCGCGATACGCCCGATCCACCACATGAAGCCGGCGACCAGCAGGAAGCTCGCGACATAAAGCCCGAGCCATTGGGTGCAGAGCACGAACAGCACGGTGGGCACGAACACCTGCATGACGCGTCGCAGTTGCGCACGCGTGACGAAGGTGTCGCTCGGTTCGCCGCGCGTGATGAGCTCGCGGCCGAGGCCGTACAGGCAGGCCGCGCCGAGAATAACCGCGAGGTAGAACGGAAAATAGCCGGCCTGCGGACCGTCCGACGCCCACGACATGCCGGTTCGCCAATTATCGAAGCCGAGCAGGATGGCCAGAACCAGCAGCATCAGCAACGTGACCAACTCGACGCTGCGGGTACTGGTGAGCGGCGGGGAGTCGGCTTCCGGAGCGGTCGGGTCGTCGACGATGATTTCGACTTCGGATTCGGTTTTTGCCATGACGTTCTTTTCCCGGGAACAACGTTTCTCGTGGCGGCAACAGCCGCGGCTGCCGTCATCTGTACGCAGAGGTTGGCGCGCCTGAGCGGGTGATCAGGTCCCTCGTTGTGACGATGAACGCGCGGCGAGCGGAGAACCGGATGCCGGCTTTCGGCGGCAAGACAACTCGGTATGGCTTAGTTTGAGACGAATCCCGCCTCGGTCATCAGCGACTTGTTCAGCGCATCGTCCTCTTCCAGGAACTTCACCATGTCATTGCCGGTGAGGAAGATCGGTTTGAGCGCCTGCTTCTCCATGTAGTCCTTGTATTCGGCGGTCTGCGTGACCCTCTTGAACAGATCGACGTAGAACTCGGTCTGTGCCGGCGTCACCTTGCCGGGCAGGAACATGGCGCGCAGCATCAGGTATTGCACATCGAGACCCTCGTCCTTGCAGGTGGGAATGTCGTTCCACGACTGCGTGTCGGTAACCTTGGTCTTGTACGAAATGCGCTCCTTGTCGAACACGCATAGCGCCCTCACCTGCCCGGCGCGCCAGACTTCGAGGTTCTCGGAGGGATTGTTGACGTTGGCGGCAGAGTGGTTGCCGACCAGTTGGGTCGCCGCTTCGCCGCCCGACTTGTACGGCAGATAGGAGAATTTGGCGCCGGTCTTCTTCTCCATGAACACGGTGAGGACGTGGTCCTCACGCTTCGAACCGGTGCCGCCCATCTTCAACGGCGGGTTGGCGGCTTTGGCGGCCTCCGCGAATTCCTTTACGTTCTTGTAAGGGAGTTGCGTGTTGGTCCAGAGCACGAACTGGTCCAGCGCGACGATCGAGACCGGAGTGAGGTCGCGCCAGTTGAACGGTATCTTAGCCGACAGCGGAAGCATGTAGATCAGCGAATAGGCGATCAGCACCTTGTTCGGGTCGCCTTCGCTCGACTTCATGTACATCAGCGCTTCGGCGCCCGAAGCTCCGCCCTTCAGCGACACGACCAGCGGCTGCTTCATCAGACTGTTTTTCTGAATGGCCGCCTGCATCATCCGCGCCATCTGATCGGACGCACCACCGGCGCCGGCGGCGACGACGATTTCTACCGGCTTCATCGGCTCCCAGGCCCGGGCACCGGTAGCGACCGCCATCATTATTGCGATGGCCGAAGTTGTGGTCTTGATGAGATTTAGCATGCGTTTTCCTTCCCTGTGTTCTTACGGCCGATTGTTCAGCCTTATTGTTGATCGATAAGCATCGGCCTCGCTTCGGGCCGAGGGCCCGGTTGGACGATCGCCTTTATGCAGCGGTACTCCGGCGGGTCGAGAGCGGCGTCGCATCCTTTCCCTTCAGCACTTCCATGGCGGCCACCACGCCGCCGGCCGTATGCGGAACGTTGGCAACATCGAGCGCCATTTCGACTCCCGACAGCGTCCCCATCAGCATCAACTCATTGAAGTGGCCGAGATGGCCGATGCGAAACACCTTGCCCTTTACCTTGGACAGGCCGGCGCCGAGCGACATATCGAAGTTCTTCAATGCCACATCACGGAATTGATCGGCATCATGCCCCGCGGGCATGACGACGGCAGTCAGGATCGGAGAATACTCCCTTGGCTCCTGACACAAAATTTCCAAATTCCACGCGCGGACAGCAGCGCGCGTTGCCGCGGCAAGCTTCAGATGGCGGGCGAACACGTTGTCGAGCCCCTCCTCCGTCAGCATTTTGATCGCTTCTTTCAAACCATAGAGAAGATTTGTCGCGGGCGTGTAGGGCCAGGATCCGTTCTTGTTCTGCTGAATGATATCGTGCCAATCCCAGTAAGACCGGCTCGCCTGATTGGCCTTCGCAGCCAACAGGGCCTTTTCGGAGACTGCATTGAATCCCAGGCCCGGGGGTAGCATCAGACCTTTCTGAGAGCAGGATACGGTCACATCGACGCCCCACGCATCGTGCTCATATTCGATCGAGCCGAGCGAAGAAATCGTATCGACGAGCAGCAACGCGGGATGCCTTGCCCGATCGATGGCCTTCCGGATCTCAGGAATTCGGCTTGTCACGCCGGTCGACGTTTCGTTGTGGACCACCATGACTGCTTTGATACGGTGCTGATGGTCCGCAACGAGGCGAGCCTCGATACCCTCGGGATGCGCACCGCGGCGCCAATCGCCCGCCAGAATATCCACTTCAAGCCGGAATTTTTCTGCAAGCCCCTTCCAAAGCATCGCGAAGTGACCGGTTTCGGCCATCAGAACCTTGTCGCCCGCGGAGAGAGTGTTGACGATGGCGGCTTCCCACGCGCCCGTCCCGGACGAGGGATAAATCACGATGGGGTTCTTGGTGCGGAAGACGGTCTGGCAACCCTCAAGAACATCCAGTCCCAGTTGCGCGAACTCAGGACCGCGATGATCGATGGTCGGCATGTCCATTGCGCGCAACACCCGGTCGGGCACATTCGTCGGACCCGGGATCTGCAAGAAATGCCTGCCCGTATGAACTGTCATACCCACTCCCTGTGTCTTTTTGCATTCAATTTGCCACGATCATCGAACCAATTGTATACAAAAAGTGCTACGCGACAACCCGAAAATGCGGTAAGTTCATCCAAATGGAGTCCGAATGGTCTTTGAGACAAAGCATAGGCACTTGCAGGCTGAGAGGGGTCAGCACCGTTCCTGAGGCCGCCGTCATCACCAGGGAAACGCGATTTTGAGCCACTACATGAGGGCCACAGGCCTCAAGCTCGTTGAAAGTGAGCCGGCATCACTGCACGCCGACATCGTCAATCAACTGCGAGATTTCATTGTCGAGGGCCACCTTGCCCCCGGCATCCGTATTCCCGAACGCGAACTCTGCGAAAAATTCGATATTTCACGGACCCCCCTCCGAGAGGCGCTGAAAGTCATTGCAGCAGAGGGGCTTGTTGAACTTCTGCCAAATCGCGGTGCACGGGTTCGGGCGTTTTCCGAGGCGGACATTCGCCACCTGTTCGAGGTGATATCAGGCCTGGATTTCGTTGCCGGACAATTGGCGTGCGCGCGAATCACGGACGATGCGATTGCGGCTATCGAGAAGATGCATCTCGACATGTACACGCACTATCTCCGCCGCGAACTCGCCGAGTATTTCCGCGTCAACCAGAAAATCCATCAGGCCATCGTGGATGCGGCCGCCAATTCGGTCCTAAGCGCGAACTACCAGAACCTCAATTCCATCGTCCGCCGCCTTCGATATTCGGCCAACTTAGTCCATCGAGACCGTCTAGGTGATGCGATGCGCGAACATGAGCAGATCGTCGACGCCTTGAGGCGGCGGTCCGCTGACGAGCTCGGATTGCTCATGTTCCGGCATATGCAGAGTAAATGCGATGCCGTTTGTGAGTATGTACGGGATCAACAATAGGTAGAACTAATGCATTATTCAATCTTAGATATTGATTCGGCGCTTTGAATGCACTTTAATTGCTTGGAATGTGCGACTCACTGCAAAATGGCGACACGGGAAGAGCTTGAGCCCCTGGCTGTTTTTCGAATGAGGGTCGCCGCATAAACAGCAACCGAAGGATGGGAACCCATGGAAGGTGAGTGGAAATCGGCGGACGAGATTGCCGCCGACCTGGAGGCTGGCGAGGTCGACCTGCGGCAGGTGGCATTGGGTCTTTGGCGGCGTGTGGAGGAGCTTCAAAACAAGGTTGACGTGCTCGAACGACAGCAAGATCCGCACATTCAAATCAGCTCGTGAACTTGCAATGGACGATGGCCACATCTGTTTCGACGCGGGGCGAATAGCAGCCCAGCCCATTCTTGTATCAACCGATCCAGTCGCTATGAAATCATGTTTGGTTGCTGACGAAAGAAGGCGGGAAGAGTTTCGGGGCCGATGCCATCACCGGGGTGGGCATTATGCAAGGCTGGCCCGCACAGTTTTCCAGATGTCGGCGGCGTGATCGGTCATGATCCGGCGGGTTGCCGCAGTGTCCCGCGCAGTCAGGGCCTTGAGCATAGCCTTATGATCGAAGACCGA
>JBBWZW010000408.1:0-3457 GCA_039649305.1 Burkholderiales bacterium | reverse complement strand
ATCAACAAGACGCTTTCGAAGGACCCTCAGTGGAAGCGAATTACCCGGTCGAAGGATCCTTTGCCGGGACATGCGGGATGGGCTGAAGTCGAAGACAAGCTGGAATTCCTTCAACGCGGTCACGGCTAGATTTTCGGGTATTCGAGCGGAATGCAGGTTGGGATGCAAATCCCGACTTTCGTACTGTGCACATCAGAAGGCTCTTATGCGGGCCGCGAAAGTTGCGCTTGGAATTCCCGCGCCGACCTTGGATTGAAATTCCACACCCGCTGAGGTCCTGCATGGAAATAATTGCAGTAGATGGTGCGGAAACGTGAACCGCTGCCGGGGCGCAGCTATTGCATTCGCGGCGGAATCCACCTAATGTCCCCTATATTGTCAATAATCATATTGGGGAAGCGATGGCGGAGTCGAAAAAAAAGGATGAAAAACCAGCGGACGGTCTGCGCAAGGGACTGACCAGCTACGGAGACAGCGGGTTTTCCCTGTTTTTGCGGAAGGCCTTCATCAAGGGCGCGGGCTTCACTGACAATGCGCTGGACCGTCCGGTTATCGGCATAGCCAATACCGGCAGCGCATACAACCCCTGCCACGGCAACATGCCTCAGCTGCTCGAAGCGGTCAAACGCGGCGTGATGCTCGCCGGCGGGCTGCCCATGGATTTTCCGACTATCTCGATCCATGAGAGCTTCGCTTCGCCGACCTCCATGTATCTGCGCAATCTGATGTCCATGGATACGGAAGAGATGATCCGTGCCCAGCCGATGGATGCGGTCATCCTGATCGGCGGTTGCGACAAGACGGTACCCGCCCAGTTGATGGGTGCTGCATCAGCGGGTATTCCCGCGATTCAGCTGGTTACCGGCTCGATGCTGACCGGCTCCCATCGTTCCGAACGGGTTGGCGCCTGTACCGACTGCCGCCGCTTCTGGGGCAAATACCGCGCGGATGAGATCGATGGCGAAGAGATCGCTGAGGTGAACGATCAATTGGTGGCCAGCGTCGGCACCTGTTCCGTGATGGGCACCGCAAGCACAATGGCATGCGTTGCCGAAGCACTCGGGATGATGGTACCCGGGGGAGCGGCGCCGCCGGCCGTCACCGCCGATCGTATCCGTGTAGCGGAACGCACCGGCGCCACCGCGGTTGCAATGGCAAAGCAAGGCCTTACGCCGGACAAGATCATGACCGGCAAGGCGTTTGAGAATGCATTGCGTGTGCTGCTTGCCATCGGCGGTTCCACCAACGGCATCATCCACCTGACCGCCATGGCCGGCCGCCTGGGCATCGACATCGATCTCGAACGCCTCGATGCGCTCGGCCGCGAAACGCCTGTTCTCATCGACCTGAAGCCTTCCGGGCAGTATTACATGGAAGACTTCCATAAAGCCGGCGGCGTCCATGCGTTGCTGCGCGAGCTCAAGCCGCTGCTGCATCTCGATGCGCTCACCGTCACCGGGCGCACCCTCGGCGAAGAACTGGAAAGCACCGGTCCCGGCTTTCCGCAGGATGTAGTACGGCCGTTCTCCAAACCGATCTACCCGCAGGGCGGTATCGCGGTCTTGCGAGGCAACCTGGCTCCCGGCGGAGCTATCATCAAGCAGTCTGCCGCGAATCCCGAACTGATGGAACATGAAGGCCGCGCCGTCGTATTCGAGAACATCGAAGACCTGGTAGCCCGCATTGACGACGATTCGCTGGACGTGACAGCAGACGATGTGCTGGTGCTCAAGCATATCGGCCCGACCGGTGCGAGCATGCCGGAAGCCGGCTACATACCGATTCCGAAAAAACTCGCGCGCGCCGGTGTGAAGGATATGGTGCGTGTGTCAGATGGTCGCATGAGCGGTACTGCAGCCGGCACCATCGTGCTGCACGTCACCCCGGAATCCGCCATCGGCGGTCCGCTTGCTTATGTGCAGAACGGCGACCGCATTCGCCTGAGTGTGAAGCGCCGCGAGATCAGCGTGCTGATTTCGGACGCGGAATTGGCCGGGCGCATGCAAGCTCATCCGGTCACGCCGCCTGCCGCCGATCGTGGTTATAGGCAGTTGTTTCTGAAGACTGTCACGCAGGCGGACAAGGGTGTCGACTTTGACTTCCTTCGTGCGAGTACTACAAACGAACGCATTCCTCGTGAGCGCAGCTGACTGACAGAGCGGGCAGTGCCGCAGCGCGGGTCTGAACTGACCCGCCGTTTTTGATTTTACGTAACCAAGGGCCAGATATGAAAACCTTAGATTCATCCGCCAAAGGTGTGTACCTCATCGCCGTAACCCCCTTCACAGACACCGGCGCGCTCGATCTGGCAAGCACCGATCGCATGGTGGACTTCTACCTGGAACGCGGAGCGACCGGACTAACCATCCTCGGCATAATGGGAGAAGCCCCCAAACTCACAGCGGAAGAATCCCGCATTTTTGTCAAACAGGTTTTGGGGCGAGTGAACAGCAAGGTGCCTGTGATCGTCGGCGCATCCGCGCCAGGCTTTGCGCCTATGCGCGAATTGACCGAAAGCGTGATGGACCTGGGTGCATCGGGAGTGATGGTCGCGCCGCCTTCAACGGTTCGAACCGACGACCAGATCTCCGCATACTTTGACATGGTCAATGAAACTCTCGGACCGCAGGTGCCCTGGTGCCTGCAAGATCACCCGGTTGCTACGGGTGTGCAAATGTCGACATCGGTGATGCTGCGCATCTTGAAGAATTCACCGACCTGTGTGATGTTGAAGCATGAGGACTGCCCCGGACTCGCAAAACTGTCCGCGATTCGGGCTGCGAGCGACCGCGGCGACATCAAGCCTATTTCGATACTGACCGGTAACGGCGGAGGTCTGTTCTTGCCGGAGGAAATGACGCGGGGAGCGGACGGTGCGATGACGGGATTTGCCTATCCGGAAATGATGGTGGATGTGGTGAAGGCGCACGCTGCGGGAGATATCGAGAGAGCGCACGATATTTTCGATGCGTACCTTCCGCTTGCCCGCTATGAACAGCAACCAGGCATCGGCCTCGCAGTCAGGAAACACATCATGGCCGGGCGAGGCGTCATTGCATCAGCCGCGGTGCGTAAGCCAGGTCCGAAATTGTCGCCCGCCGATATCGCGGATATAGAGCGACTGACGGCGAGGCAAACAAGGCGCTTGCGCGAGATTCAGTAAGTAACACCGCGCTCGCTGTCATTTCGAACGAGGAATCTCAGAAGTCGCGAACGTACGTGGGGGATTTTTCACTGCGTTTGAAATGTCATTGTCTTCTTGAAGGGCCTGCCTTCCAGGCCGGCGACGGCGACGTCCTCCTGATCAGCCTGAAAGCCGGCAGCACGGGTCTCAACCTCACCGCTGCCGACTATGTGCTCCACATGGACTCATGGTGAAATCCGGCCGTCGAAGACCAGGCATCCGACCGCGCCCACCGCCTGGGCCAGCAACGACCCGTGACGATCTACCGGCTGG
>JBBWZW010000401.1:0-12046 GCA_039649305.1 Burkholderiales bacterium | reverse complement strand
TCCCACCAGACGTCGCCATCGTCGGTCAATGCGACGTTGGTGAAGATGGTGTTGGCGGTCAGCGATGCCATGCAATTCGAGTTGGTCGCGGTATTGGTGCCCGGGGCGACGCCGAAATAACCGGCTTCCGGATTGATCGCATACAGGCGGCCGTCGGCGCCCGGTTTGATCCACGCGATGTCGTCGCCGATGGTGGTGACTTTCCAGCCGTCGAATCCCTTGGGCGGAATCATCATCGCGAAATTGGTCTTGCCGCAGGCGGACGGGAATGCGGCCGCGACATAATGCTTCTTGCCTTCGGGCGACTCGACGCCGAGGATCAGCATGTGCTCGGCCAGCCAGCCCTGGTCACGGCCCATGGTGGACGCGATGCGCAGCGCGAAGCATTTCTTGCCCAGCAGTGCATTGCCGCCGTAGCCGGAACCGTAGGACCAGATTTCACGGGTTTCCGGGTAATGAACGATGTACTTGGTCGGGTTGCACGGCCATGCAACGTCTTTCTGGCCGGGCTTGAGCGGTGCACCAACAGTGTGCACGCACGGCACGAATTCGCCGTCGGTGCCCAACACTTCGAAAACAGCCTTGCCCATACGGGTCATGATGCGCATGTTGACGGCAACGTACGGCGAGTCGGACAACTCGACACCGATGTGGGCGATCGGCGAACCGAGCGGGCCCATCGAAAACGGCACCACGTACATGGTGCGGCCACGCATGCAGCCGTCGAACAGGCCGTTCAGGGTCGAGCGCATTTCGGCCGGGGCCATCCAGTTGTTGGTGGGGCCGGCGTCTTCTTCATTGGCGGAGCAGATGTAGGTACGGTCTTCAACTCGCGCCACATCCGACGGGTCGGAGCAGGCGAGATAGCTGTTCGGGCGCTTGGCTTCGTTCAACTTTTTCATGGTGCCGGCAGCAACCATTTCCGCGCACAGGCGGTCATATTCTGCTTGCGAGCCGTCGCACCAGTAAATGTTGTCCGGCTTGGCCAGTGCGGCGATTTCCGCGACCCAGTTGATTAGCTTCTGTTGTTTAACATAAGTCGGGGCGTTAACGGATGCAACGCCACCCATGACGGGTTGATTCATACTACCTCCAATGCCTATAAAGAATTCTGTCTTGTCCCGGCACGGCAGGAACGTCGTGAGCTTTTGGCTGGCGCTGTGTCGGCCGGTCGATGCGGCTTCCAGCGATACGGCGGTCTTGTCGATGGCGGTCCTGGTCGACCGCGCAACCCGGATGGAATAATGCCGGGCTGGTGGGCTCGCGTTCCCTGGGAAACATACGAGAAGTAGGGGCCGATTGTACACGGCGACATACGCGTTCTCAATGACCTGCAACAAATTTGTAGTAATAGTAGTTGAGTTTTGTAGTATGGTATTTCGCCTAGTCGCCATCTTTGTTCTTTTCTTACGAATTCAACCAAAACAACTCAAATTTTATGAAGATTGCCATTCTTGACGACTATCAGGATGCCGTTCGCCGCCTGAACTGCTTCAAATTACTCGAAGGTCATGATGTAAAGGTGTTCACGAATACCTCGCGCGGCACCGGTCAGCTCGCGATCCGCCTCGCCGATTTCGAGGCACTGGTGCTGATTCGCGAACGCACCGCATTCCCGCGCCCGTTGCTGGCTAAATTACCTAAGCTCAGATTGATTTCCCAGACCGGCAAAGTAAGCGGCCACATAGACGTCGACGCCGCGACTGCGCGGGGCATAGCGATTGCCGAAGGTGTCGGCGATCCGACCGCCCCGGCAGAGCTGGCCTGGGCGCTCATCATGGCCGCATCTCGCAGGATTCCCCAATACGCCGCCAACCTCCGGGACGGCCTGTGGCAAACCACATCGCTGAACCCGGATCGCAATATCCTTGGCAATGTCTTGAAGGGCAGGACGCTCGGTATCTGGGGCTACGGCAAGATCGGCCGCCTGATCGCCGGATATGCGAAAGCTTTCGGCATGAAGGTATTAGTCTGGGGCCGTGACGCCAGCCGCGAACAGGCTACGCAGGACGGCTGCCAGGCTGCCGTCTCGAAGGAAGCATTTTTTGCGGAATCGGATATCGTCACGCTGCACTTGCGCCTCAACGACGCCACCCGCGGCATCGTCACCGAAGCCGATTTCGCGCGCATGAAGCCGGACGCGTTGTTCGTCAATACCAGCCGCGCCGAACTCGTTGTCGAAGGCGCATTGCAATCGGCGCTGCAGCAGGGCCGTCCCGGCTTCGCCGCGCTCGACGTGTTCGAAACTGAACCGCTGCCGGCCAATGCTCCCTTGCTGCGCATGGAAAATGTCCTGGCCACACCGCACCTCGGTTACGTGGAGAAAGACAGTTACGAGCTGTATTTCCGCGCGGCGTTCCAGAATGTGGTGGATTTTGCAAATGGCGCGCCCAGGAATGTGCTCAATCCTGCCGCCTTTGGCATACCGAGGGGAGCGGACGGCCGTATCGGTTGAACGGGACATCGCCCGCGCGAACTGACCGGGATCAATCGCGCGGCTCTCAGCGCCTCGCGCTGGAAAGCAGCAGCTAATTTTATTGACGGGTGCACGATTGCCGTAACGCGATTTCGTGAAACAACATTGCCCGTCCTGCATGACAACCTGCCTTGCCATCCGAAGTGCACTCTCCGCGGCGTACAAAACCGCGCGCGATGCCATCCTGATTGCGCTATGCACGGCTGTCGCGGCCGTCATCGTGGGGTGCGGGGGAGGGGTCAACGCGACCTTCGTGCAATCGTTCGACACCGGCCAGACATTTCGCGTATACCAGGGTCAGGCTTTGACCGAAGTCCGGTTCACCGACGCAGCGGGACGAATGCAATTTCGAAAGTTCCAAACCCCGATCGCGATCGAAGTGGGTCCGCCGCTTCGGGGGCCGGTCAGCGCCCAAGTCGAGCTCAACCCGTTTCACTTGCGCGCTGGCGTCGTATCACCCGGCATAGCGGAGGAGGGCCTATTCACGATACTTTCGGCGGCCGTCGTGTTCCAGGGTTCCGAGTCCGTTCACCAGCATTGGCGCTTTGTCGAAAGCGGCCTTACGTTTTCCGGAGAATTGACTCTGCCGCGAGACAGTTTGAGTCCGACCGGCAATCTGATTTATCTACCGCCCGCCCCGGATGGCGGCTTCCCGGTTCCAGTGCCATTCGCCTTGGCCCGCGGAACGCAAATCACCGGAGCGATGACTTCTGATCAAATCAGCTTTCGCATCCACGGCGACACCGAAGGCCGCATCCATCAGTTGGTAGCGGAGGTGAACGCGATCCGGGTCAGATAAGCAGCATCCCGCTCAATACGTCTTGTACGGCAGGAATTTCCCGGACAGCACTACATGCACCCGATCGCCCTTCGGATCCGGCTCACGCGCGATGTCCATCGAGAAGTCGATCGCACTCATGATGCCGTCGCCGAATTCTTCATGGATCAATTCCTTGATCGTCGTGCCGTAAACACTGACGATTTCATACCAACGATAAATCAGCGGATCCGTAGGCACCGCACTTGGTAGCGATCCCTTGTAGGGCACGATCTGCAGCCACGCAGCTTCCTCATCGGTCAGGCCGAACAGGCCTTGCGCGACTTCCGCCTGTTGCTTGTTAAACGTCATCTGTCCCAGGCACGCGGCCGTCGTCCATTCCTTGCTGTGTCCGATCTTCTCGGCGATGTCTGTCCACTTCAGGCCATTTTTCACTTTGGCACTGATGATTTTTTGCGTCACTGTCTGGCGGTCCATAATTTCTCCTTATTGATCAAGTCGGTGTTGGTAAGAGCTTCATGCGCAGGCGCGGCGCTCAAGCCCGGGGTAACGATCGGCGGCGTCCAGTCGTCCGGTAGCGTTTCCTCGTGTGACACGCCCTGTATCTTCTTTGAGCGGCGCACCAGGAAGTCCACCAGGTGATTGCGTATCCTGTAGAACTGCGGATCGTGGTGCATATCGCTACGCGTACGGTTGCGCGGCATGGTGTTCTTCACGATTTCAGCAATGCGCGCGCGCGGCCCGTTACTCATCAGGACGATCTTGTCGGCCAGCAGGATCGCTTCATCGACGTCATGGGTGATCATGAACACGGTCTGATGCGTCTCCCGGCAAATCTTCAACAACTCTTCCTGGATCACGCCCCGCGTCAATGCATCGAGCGCACCAAACGGTTCGTCCAGCAACAGCATCTTCGGCTGGATCGAAAAAGCGCGCGCAATGCCGACCCGTTGCTTCATGCCGCCGGACAGCTCCGATGGCTTCCTGAGCGCAAACGCCTTCAGGCCCACCAGGTCGATGTACTTCATCGCATGCACTTCGACCTTCGCCCGCGGCCATTGCGGCCAGCGCGACCGCACTGCAAACATCACATTGCCAAGCACGCTCAGCCATGGCATCAGCGCATGTCCCTGGAACACCACGCCGCGCTCCAGGCTGGGTCCCTTTACCTCGCGGCCGTCCATGAATACATTGCCGCCGGACGCCTCGTCGAGTCCGGCGAGGATATTGAGGATCGTGGTTTTGCCGCAGCCGGAGTGGCCGATCACACAGGCAAATTCGCCGCTGTTGATGCTGAGGTGAACGTGGTCGAACACCGGAGGAGCGTCCGGACTGAATGTCTTGGCGAGGTTCTCAACCTGCAAAAATGGTTTGTCGATATGCATGGCGATCATTCAGTGTAGGTCACGGCTCTTTGCAGGCGCGCAAAGAACCAATCAAGCATCATGCCAACCACGCCGATGCACAGAATGGCAAACATCACATTGGTCAGTGACAGATTGTTCCATTCGTTCCAGACGAAATAGCCGATGCCGGTGCCGCCGACCAGCATTTCGGCGGCGACTATCACCAGCCAGGCTATGCCCATCGAAATGCGCATGCCGGTGAGTATCGTCGGAGCGGCGGCGGGCAGGATGACAAGGAACGCGCGCCGTAGGGGTCGCACCTCCAGCGTGCTGGCAACGTTCAGCCACTCGCGTCGTACCGATGCCACACCGAATGCCGTATTGAGCAGCATCGGCCATACCGAGCAAATGAAGATCACGAAGATGCCGGAGACGGACGAGTCTTTGATCGTATAGAGTGCGAGGGGCATCCATGCCAGCGGTGAAATCGGCTTCAATACCTGGATGAACGGGTTAAGCGCCTGATGAATCAACGGTGACATGCCGATCATGAAACCGAGGGGAATGGCAACCAGCGCCGCGATCAGGAACCCCAGTCCGACCCGCAACAAGGAGTGGCCGATTTGTATGCCCACGCCTTTGTCATTCGGGCCGTTGTCGTAGAAAGGATCAGACAGATTCTTCCATACGGTTTCACCCATTTGTGCCGGCGTCGGAAAGCCGGTGGTCCTGGTGCCGCTCTCCGCGTTTTTGCCCATCAGCTTCGCATATTCGGCTTCGGCAGCCGTCATGGAGGTGGCGGCCGATGTAGTTCGCGGCAGTGTCGCGGTATGCCATGTCAGCAGCACCACAACCAGAAGCAGCAGCGACACGATCGCCGCTTTGATGCCGAGGGGGAGGGGAGAACGCTTGTTCATAGCTGTGTCCATGTGCGCTCAGGTGCGCTTGATCGCAAAGCTGTTCACATACGCTTCCGGCTTGCCCGGATCGAAATCACGGCCCATCACCCTGATCTTTTTCAGCATGACATCCGGCGACTTCTGTCCCAGTTCCTTCATGCGCGACTTCGCATCGGTGAGCAGGAATACCTTGTCGGCGATGTCCTTGTAATTCACATCGCCCTTGATATACCCCCAGCGCTTCATCTGCGTGAGCATCCAGACGCCCATCGCATTCCATGGCATCGGATCGAAATCGGCGCGGTCGGGGGCGGTTTTCACATTGCCGAGTCCGTCCGCATACTTGCCGGTCAATACCTGGGCGATCACGGTTTCCGGTTGATTGAGGTAGTTCTGCGGCGCGATCACCTTCGCGATCAGTTCGCGGTTCTTCGGATCGCGCGCCATTGCCGCGGCCGTCAGCACCGATCGGTACAGCGCGGCGAAGGTATTGGGGTTCTGCTTGATGAATTCGGACGACACGCCGAATGCACAGCACGGATGTCCATCCCAGATTTCCTTAGACAGGATGTGAATGAAGCCGACCTCGTCATAAACCGCGCGCTGGTTGAATGGATCAGGTCCGAGGAAGCCGTCGATATTCCCGGCGCGAAGATTGGCTACCATTTCCGGCGGCGGTGTGACGCGGATTTGAATATCCCGGTCGGGATCGAGACCATGTTCCGCGACGTAGTAGCGCAGCAGGAAGTTGTGCATCGAATACTCGAACGGCACCGCGAACCTGAATCCCTTCCACTGTTTCGGATCACGCTTGTCCTTATGCTTCGTGGCGAGCGTGATGGCCTGGCCGTTGATGTTCTGTATGGTCGCCACGTTCATCGGTTGCGCTACCGATCCCAGTCCCATTGAAATCGCAAGCGGCATCGGAGACAGGAAGTGCGATGCATCGTGTTCCTTGTTCAGCATCTTGTCGCGGATCAGTGCCCAGCCGGCGGTCTTGTTCAGCGTGACGTTCAAGCCTTCTTTTTTATAGAAGCCGAGCGGGTCGGCCATGATCAGCGGCGTCGCGCAGGTAATCGCAATGAAGCCGATTTTCAGATCGGTTTTTTCCAGCGGACGCTTCTCCTGCGCGATCGCCTGCATGGCGCTGATCGGCAGCACACTCGCAATCGCGGCGCGCGCGGTATTCACGCCTACCGCCTCCAAGAAGCGCCGGCGCAGCGCATCTTGCGGGAACAGAGCCTTGACCAGTGCGGCCTCGATGAAGTCGTTCGACAGCGAGTCCGCCTGCATAGCCTGCGCATCGTGATCGGCCTGCGTGTGGTGGGCGCCACAACTGCATCCCCCCAGGTTCCCGGTGGTGCTGTAAGGCTTATAGATGTTCGCCATTGTTGTCCCCGTGTAGAGCTTCATTAACATGCTGAAGCCTTAGTCAGAGCAAGGGTCGTGCCGCCATAAAAGGAGGCGTAAACACCACTAAAACATGGCGTTTGCACCGTTAAAAGATGGTCTTGCACATCTATGGAACGCGTCCGGGCGATTGAGCGTGCTGTACGGCGCCAACTCAGTGCGTCAGCACGCATACCCAGCTTTCGATACACTGAATTCCTTTCCTGGAGCCTGCATGCAGAAACTATGGTCACTTACGCTCGGCAATCTCGCCATCGGTACCGGCGCCATGGTCGTGCCCGGCATGCTGAACGAGTTAAGCGCCGACCTGACGGTATCGCCCGCTGCCATCGGTTTCCTCATCTCCGGATTTGCCATGACGGTCTGCATCGGCGGTCCGTTCCTCGCCAGTTGGACCAGCACGATCGAGCGCCGCAAGCTGCTCACCGCGGCACTCGCGCTATACGCCATCATGCATTTTGTTGCAGCGCTCGCGCCCAACTACAACACCCTGCTTGCGGCGCGCATGTTGACGGGTGTCGGCGCCGCGATCTTTACTGCACAGGCGGCGGCCACAGTGGGTCTGCTGGTGCCGCCGGAAGCACGCGGCAAGGCGATGAGCCTGGTCTTTCTTGGCTGGTCGATTTCTTCGGTGATCGCCACGCCCCTCGGTGCTTACCTCAGCGCGCAGATTGGCTGGCGGCCGACGATCGGCCTGGTCGGCGTACTCACCGCTGCAGTCACGGCCGCAGTGTGGCTGCAGATACCCGCGAAACTGCATGTCGCACCGATGGACCGCGCGGCATGGAAAGCATTGTTTACCAATACGCCGCTGATGCTTGCCACTTCGGTTACCGCCATTTATGCGGTCGGCCTGTTCATCATCATTTCATACATGGCGCTGATATTGAAAGAATCACTCAATGCGACGCCGACCCTCATCAGCATCGTCTTCCTCTGCTTCGGCGTGATGGGTGTACTGGGCAATTTCATCGGCGCCCGCTTTATGGACCGCATCGGCCCGGTGCGGGTTGGCGTCATCGGGATGGCCTGCATGCTGGTGGGTATCGTACTGTGGCCGCTCACGCGCGGGTCGCTCGCAATGACAGTCGTGTTGATCATGCTCTGCGGCCTGGGTTGTTTTTCGGTCAACAGTTCGCAGCAGGTGCGGCTGGTCACGATGGTGCCGGCGCTGGCGTCGGCCTCCGTGTCGGTCAATTCATCCGCGATCTATCTCGGACAGGCGCTCGGCGCATTCTTCGGCGGCCTGATTATTTCAGTTTATGGGGTCGAGAATCTCTCGTACTTCGCTGCCATACCTCTGGCATTCGGAATTGCAGTGTCGCTGCTGGCGGCGAACATCTGGAGCCGGCGCGCGGTGCCGGCTTGAGAGTATTCAGCGGATAACGTCGGAAGGCGCGCCGGCCGGATGAGATTTGGCCCTGGCGGCGATCCCCGCGCGACCGCCGGTCCACAAGCGTGCCCAGCCCGGTGGCCACGGCAGGGCGGGTCCCGAATACTCAGGCACGCCGCGCCGTACCGGGATGACCGGCAAACTATCCGGCACCGGACCATCGCGAAAATCCCAGCCCAGTGTGTACGCGTAATCCGGCAACAAGGCTTCGCACACCGTATCGAACCAGGCGGTGTGGTCTTCGTCAATGCTCAAGGCTTGCGCCAGCCCCTGCGGGTCGAATTGCGCCAGCGTGCTGGCCAGTTCCTCGGGTGACGCGCTCGGCGCATCGCCCCATCCCATCACCGGATTGAAGTTGTAATCCGCGCCCGATCCGTACCAGCCTTCGCGCCATGCCCGTTCCATCCAGTTGCGCTGTCCGGTAAACAGATGCCAGCGCCAGTGCAGGCCTGACGGCTTCGGCCAGCTGTAAAGATAGAGCCGTTGATATCCGGCACGATGCAGTTCGCGCACCATCGCCATCAGACGCGCGTGCGGCATGCGATCCGGCGGTGCGCGTCGGAAGAGGATCGGCTCGCCATCCGCATGCTGCAATTCATCCGTCGACAGGTTCAGGTCCAATGTGCGCACTTCGCTGCCGAAACGAACGGAGACCCACCCGGTCAGCAGGTTGACGGACGTGATCACACCATAACCACGATAGCGGTGAAAGATGACGGTGCCTGGAGCTACTGGTTTCATTTATAGAAGCTTATGCAAATCAAATAACGTCGTTATTCCATTTCGGCGCTTAGAACAGGGGCGCCAAAAAAAAGGACAAAAAATAACTTGCCGGTTTAGGCGCAGTGAGTGCCCGGATCGCATACAGCATGCAGGCTGCGACTCACGCGTCCGAACTGGCAAGTTATCCCGGCGACAAATATTTCGGGATTGCCATCAGACTGAAACGAGTCCTATGAGTTCAAGTGTAACGGATTTGCGGAGTGTGGGAGCCTCCGGATTCGCCTGACAGCAGGCGGGCCCGGGCTTTCCGCGCGGCACTGCAAGTAAGCGCGCGCCAGGATGAAATGCGGCGGCCAGCTTACAATCACGGTTTGTCAATGCCGCACCTACGTAATGGAATGAACTATGCAAGGTCAACTCTGGGTTGAGCCAGTCGGAAATCTCATCATCGCCCGCCTCCGCGGTATGCCTACCGAGGAATTGCTGACCGAGTGTCAGCGCCAGGTGCTTCAATTGCTGAAGGACACCGGCCGCGGAAAGGTGCTGTACGACGCACTCGAAATGGAACCACCGTCAGTCGACGTAACACAGGTACAACAGAAACTCGACGCGCAGCTCGGGACCCTGCATTTGCGTCGCGCCATCGTAGTGCCTAACAGCCGACTCGCCTTTCTGGCGCGCCTCGCATTCGGCGAAGGCGACTATCGGGTTTTTTACAACGACATGACGGCGGCAATCATTTGGCTCGAGCAGGGGCCTGTAGAGACTCCGGACTGATGCGGACACCGTGAGCGCCCACCTTCCTTTTCGTATCCTCTTCGTCGGCAATAGCTACACCAGCCGCAACGACATGCCGGCGATGCTGCAACGGATCGCCGCGAGATCGTCGCACCAGCTGGAAACGCACGTCCTCTCCTTTGGTGGCGCTTCACTCGCGGCGCATTGGAACAGGGGGACTGCGCAAGTATTGCTGGCCGAAGAAAGCTGGGATGCCATCGTGCTGCAAGACCAGAGCACGCGGGCGTTACGCGCGCCAAACAGCATGCGGGAATACGGGCTGCGATTTGCGGAAGCAGCGTACGCCGCTGGTGTCACGCCTTTGCTGTATGTCACGTGGGCGCGACAGGATCAGCCCGAACAACAGACGGCCATTACTTCCGCGTACCAGGAACTGGCGGACGCAACAGGCGCCTTGCCGGTTCCGGTCGGTCCTGCCTGGCAGCAGCTGCAAGCGCTGGATCCGCAACTGGTTTTATACGATGCGGATCGTAGTCATCCTTCCGTCACAGGGACCTATTTGAGCGCGTGCGTGTTTTTCGTTTCCTTATTCGGCAAGAAGCCCAAAGGCATGGATAATGAAATCCTGACGCTGACGGAGGAACATGCCGACCTCATTCACCAGGTGGCGTGGCGGGCAGCAACAGAGTAACCCAACGAGAGGCAGGCTCCATGGCAACGGAAACCTTTCATCGAAACTGCACCCAAGTCCTGGCGACGGCGCACCTGTGCCTGGAACGAAAGCTGCAGATGCCGGCGCTGATCCTGATCTACACGTTGATCGACACGTTCGCGTGGGTCGTATCGGACAAGAACGAGAAGAGCACCCGCAAGCGCTTCGAAAGCTGGGTTGAGAAATGGATACTCGCGCATCGTCCGTTGCCTTGTTCCGCCACCGAGTTGTATGCAGCGCGGTGCGCAGTTCTTCACACTCTCTCGAGCCAGACGGCGCTTACGGAAAGCGGTGAAGCGCGGCAGGTCCTGCATGCATGGGCCTCGGCCGACGTCGCCGCGCTGCAGGCATCCATCAATGCGCTCGGCCGCACAGATGTGGTTGCGCTCAGCATCGAAGAACTGTTCGAGGCCGTCGGCCTGGCGATGTCACTGGTGATGGAGGCGTCGCAAACGGACATCGTGCTGTGTGACCGCCTCGGACTGGCGGAAGTCGGGGAAAAAATTCCGAACGACGACTGATGCCGGACCAGTGTCGCTTACCCGGCGCGTACTCGCTGCACCAGCCGATACAGTGGGCCGATCGTTAATACCAGTGCCGACAGCCGCATCACATGGAAGGCGGTAACGATAGGCACACCGAGCTGCAGCGTTTTTGCGGTCAGGCTCATTTCAGCAATGCCGCCGGGTGACATGGCAAGAATCGCGGTGGCTACATGCATTCCGCTTAGCTCCGCCACCCCGAGCGCAAATGCCGCCGCCACCAGCATGGCCGCAAGCGTGCACAAGCCGACGCTGGCGAGAAAACGCGGCGCGGTATGCACAAACTCCGGCGTGAAACGCGTACCGAGCGAAATGCCGATGAACAGTTGTCCGGCGCGCACCAGCCACTCCGGCAACGCAGACAGGTTGACTTCGAAGGCGGTCAGCGCGATCGCCACCATCAGCGGCCCGATCACCCATGCATTCGGCAATTTCAATCGCTTCAACAGCAATGCGCCGATGCTGGTCAGCGCGATCAACAACAACAGGCCGCCATAGTCGATCAAGCGCGTGCCCGGCACATAAACGTCCAGCCCATGCACGTCCGAAAACTTGAAAGCGAACGGGATGATCGCGACGACCATCATGATGCGTAGGCTGTGCGCCGCTGCGACCTGATCGACAACCGCGCCATGTCGTTCGCCCTGGGACGCCATCTCCGACGCGCCGCCGATCGCCATCGAAAAAAATGCGGTGGTTTTATCGACGCCTGAAAGTTTGTGCAGCAGCCAGCCGCACGCCGCGCCAAGCACCAGCGCAAACGCGATGCCGGCCGCGATAAAGCCCACATAAGACGCAAGCACCATGACCACCGCAGGGGTAAAGTACAAGCCGAGTGCGGCACCGATCGTCCATTGTCCGGCTTCGCGCACCCGCACCGGAGCTTGCAAGTCCATACCCCTCATGCGCGCGGCGGCGGTGACGAACAGCGGGCCGATCATCCATGGCAGTGGCGCGTTCAGCCACTCGAAGACGATCGCGGCGACGAAGCCGAGCAGCAAGGCGAGCAGAAAAGGGCGCAGATTCGGG
>JBBWZW010000383.1:0-3524 GCA_039649305.1 Burkholderiales bacterium | reverse complement strand
CATGGAAACCGACGCCCATGGATGCTCCAACCCTGATCGCCAGGCGCATCGCCCATGAGCTCCGCCCGGGCATGCTGGTGAACCTCGGCGTCGGCATTCCGACGCAGGTCGCGAATTACGTTCCGCGTGACATGCGCATCTACTTCCAATCGGAGAACGGGCTGATCGGAACCGGGCCGATACCTGAGGAAGGCATGGCGGAGCGTTATCTCACCGACGCCGCCGGCCAGCCCGTCAGTGCGCTGCCCGGCGCCGCCACTTTTGACAGCGCCTTGTCATTCGGCCTGATCCGTGGAGGACACCTTGACATCACGGTGCTCGGCGGCCTGCAGGTTGATGAAGCCGGCCACCTGGCGAACTGGATGATCCCCGGGAAAATGGTTCCCGGCATGGGCGGGGCGATGGACCTCGTGACCGGCGCAAAGCGCGTCATCGTCGCCATGCAGCATACCGCCAAGGGCAAGCCCAAGGTCGTCAAACAATGTTCGTTACCGCTGACGTCACTGCGCCGGATCGACTTGCTGGTGACGGAGTTGGCGGTCATCTCGTTCGCGCAAGGCCACGCGGCGTTGCTGGAAACCGCGCCGGGTGTATCGGTGCAGGACGTGCTTGCGGCCACCGAGGCCACGCTTGCAGTGCCGGACCAGGTTCCCCAAATGAACATCGAAGGAGTTCCGTCATGACGCTCGACAATATCGATAGTCCGCGCCCGCTGTTGAACGGCAAGAAGGCGCTGGTTGCCGGCATCGCCAACGAGCACTCGATCGCCTATGGATGTGCCAAGGCGTTTCGTGAGCTCGACGCGGACCTGGCCATCACCTACGCTACCGAGAAAACCAAAACCTATGTCGAGCCGCTGGCCCGCGAACTCCAGGCGCCGATTTTCATGCCGCTCGATGTCACGAAACAGAACGACATCGACGCGCTCTTCGCGCAGATTGAAAAGGAATGGGGGCGGCTCGACATCTTCGTGCACTCGATCGCGTGGGCGCCGAAGGAAGACCTGCAGGGAGGCATGATCGACTGCTCCGCCGAGGGCTTCTCCAAGGCGATCGACATTTCCTGCCATTCCTTCGTCCGCATGGCACGCCTTGCTGCGCCGCTGATGAAGGACGGCGGCGCCATGTTCACGATGAGCTATTACGGCGCCAACAAGGTCGTTCCGAATTACAACGTGATGGGACCGGTGAAAGCGGCGCTGGAAGCATGCGCTCGTTATCTCGCCTACGAACTCGGGCCCAAGCATATACGGGTGCACGCCATATCGCCGGGGCCGCTGAAGACACGCGCCGCCTCCGGCCTCAAGGACTTCGACCTGATGCTCGCTGAGGCGGCGCAGCGCGCGCCGCTCGGCGAACTGGTTGACATCATGGACGTCGGTTTCACCTGCGCATTTCTCGCCACGCCGTATGCACGGCGACTGTCGGGAGAAACCTTGTACGTCGATGGCGGCGTCAACATCATGGCCTGAAGGAGAATATGTGATGGCTGAGTTATTGCTCGGGAATGTGGAAGACGGCACTTCCGATGAAGAGATCAAGGCTTTTCTGGTCAAGTACGGATTTCCGCCGTTCGATGAAATCGAACACATGCCCGGGGACGGTTCGCGGCCCGCGGTGCTCCTTATCTTCAGGGAAGCGGCGCCGGAGACCCTGCAGAGCCTGCAGCCGCGTATTCAGAACATGTTCTGGAAGAACCGGAAAATCAGCGCGCTGGTCATGGCCGAACGATACAGATAGGCACAGTCATATGGGCATCCTGAGCTGGCTGCTGCACACCGAAAACCCGGCCGACACACAGAACACGCAGCGTATCAGCGAGACCGTGGAGCGTGTCATGCGGCTGCATCCACACCTGCGGCTGGCACGGCACTATCAGGCCCGCCTCGCGCCTGCGGTCGCCACATCGCTCAGGTATGTCGGCGACCTGGTCGATTCCGTGCCGGCTCCGCGCGAAGCCAGTGCGGCCGCCTGGACTTCCGATCCCTACATACACGCGTACTTCGCAGCGGCGGACGATGTCACGCGGGTGATCAGCCGTTCGGTGGATCTGCGCGCGCATTTCGAGCAGAACGGGGATTTGCCGGAAGCCTTTGCGGTGCTGGGGATGGAAATGACGGAACGCCACATCTTCGGCGTAGGGCTGGAGGGCGAAATCTTGCGCCGCGACGTTCCGCAAACAACGGTGAGCTTCAGCGATCATCAGGTCAGGATGTGCGGGCGTACTGACGCTGAACTCAGGATCGCGATCGTGCGGCGCTTGCTGGACCAGCTGGCGCTTGAAGGGCTGGCGCGGATCGCCGCGGACAAATCGCGGCGCGATATGCTCGAGCGGGAGCGCGCGCTACTTAACACCCGGCTGCGATTGCTGGAGCAACAGGGCGCCGGCATCCGGGGCGTGCTCGGCAGCGACGCCTCGACGGAGTGCGGTGAGTTGGCGCGACTGCAGACGCAGATCGAAGAGAACGAGCACAACCTGGAAAGCCTCGGACTGCGCGAGGATGCGCTGGACCGCGAACTCGAGCATGTGCGCAAGGTGTTCGCAGAGCCGGGACAGCATTTTTACTTGTCAGTCAAACGGCTGCGGCTGGACCGGATGAACGTGGAGGTGGGAGAGAACAGTACGCAGGCCGGCGAGGATTTCGAGTTTCATATCGCCCGCGTTCCCACCACGCCGCCGCGTGTGCGCGCGTTCTCGCTGGTGCGGTTCGCCCGGGCCGATATGTTGCCAGCGAAGAGCATGCTTGATGAAGCGGCGCGGGTACTGTCTTCGGGACTGCTGTCGTGAGCTTGAAAGGAGTCGGAAATCATGGCTGGAGGTAAGGAGATACGGAGCAAGATCAAAAGCGTGGAAAACACCAGGAAGATCACCAAGGCGATGGAGATGGTCGCCGCCTCCAAAATGCGCAAGGCACAGGATCGGATGCGTACTGCCCGCCCGTACAGCAGCAAGCTGCGCAATATTGCGGGCCATTTATCGGAGGCGAACCCCGACTACACCCATTCCTTCATGATCACGCGGGACGAGCTGAAGAACGTTGGCCTCATCGTGGTAACGACCGACAAGGGTTTGTGCGGAGCCATGAACGCCACCATCCTGCGGAACGTGACGCATAAACTGCGCGACCTCGAAGCAAGTGGTATCGGGAGTGAAGTGGTGGCAATCGGCAGCAAGGGCCTGGGATTCCTGAGCCGCATCGGCGCCAGGCTCGCTTCGCATGTTGTCCTGCTCGGCGATACGCCGCATCTTGAGAAACTGATCGGCCCCATTAAAGTGCTGCTCGACGCATATCAGAATGGCGATATCGACGCGATCTACCTGATCTACACCCGGTTCATCAACACCATGACGCAAGAACCGGTCATGGAACAACTGGTTTCTTTGGCTCCGGAAAAGATAAAAGCCGACAAGGGGACCTATACCTGGGACTATGTCTATGAGCCGGACCCGCAAATCGTGATCGACGAACTGCTGGTGCGTTATCTCGAGGCGCTGATCTACCAGGCTGTTGCCGAAAACATGGC
>JBBWZW010000351.1:0-20571 GCA_039649305.1 Burkholderiales bacterium | reverse complement strand
GCTGACAGAGCAGGAGGCGCAGTACCGCAGCAAGTCTGAACGGGTCGCGGAAGAGGCGATTCATTAGTACTTTGTCACAGCTAATATTCCGGTTTGCGCTCAGCATGTCATCCCCGCGAAGGCGGGGATCCGGAGATGCGCCTCTAGCTCCTCGAAGAACCGCTTCCGGGTACTAATGGACGTTATCGGTCCATCTCTGGGTCCCCGCCTTCGCGGGGATGACATGCTTTTGGTTGCATGGAAAATTTCACGCGGGCCGTTTTCCGTCATCAACCGGTCATTTGGCCCTGGTACTGTAGCGCCAGCTTTGGACCAGTACAGGGGGCGAAAATGAGCGAGTACATTCATCATATTACGGGTCGTTTGCGGCTCAAGCTGGCGCAGATCCGGAAACAGCCGCAGCGAGCGCAAGACATTCAGTCAGCAGCTTGCCGCATCAGCGGCGTCAAGTCAGTTGAAACCAACATCGTTACCGGCAGTTTGTTAATCCGTTACGACGCCGCCGCGGTGGATGCCGAATCGATCATGTTGTCGATGAAGGGAATGGGATTGCTGTCGTCGACCGCGGGCAGCCGGGAAATGCCATACCGGTCACCAGTAACACAACAGCGGGCCGCACCGTCACCGCTCGCCAACAAAGTGGTGGATATGCTGGTGGAGAAACTCATCGAGCGCTCCGCTATCGCACTTGTCGGCGCGCTGCTTTAGTTAATTCCCGCTGTGAGATTTTTAGCCGATGCTTCGGAAGGCGCCTTTTTGGCCGCCTCGTTCAGTAGCAGAGGCAAGCCGGCGCCGGCCAGCGTCACCGCAATATCCGCCACACCGGTCGGGCCTATGCCCAGTAGCGTGCGCAGCGGCGGCATCAGGTTGGCGAGCACTTGCAGTCCCACTGAGGCGCCAACCGCCAGATCGAGCTGACGGTTACGAAGAGCCGGACTACGTGAAAAAATTCCGTAGCGGTCAGAGCGGCATGAATGAGCATGCATCAATTGTCCGAGTATCAGCGTGTTAAAGGCGATGGTGCCCGCACGCCCGCCCGGGCCATAACGCATCATTCCAAAAACGTAAGCGCCTAGCGCGCCCCCTGAGATAACGGCCGCTTCACGGGCATACCGTTTCAGTTCAGCTTTCCCGACAATCGGTTTGACCGGATCGCGCGGCTGCAGCTTCATGACGTCGGTTTCAGGTGGTTCCGCCGCGAGCGCGATGGCGGGGAGCACATCGGTGAGCAGATTGAGCCACAACAATTGCATCGGGTTGAGCGGTGATCCGGCCCCGCTCGTTATCCCGCCCAGCACCACGATGATTTCACTCAGATTGGACGAGAGCAGGAAGTGCAGGGATTTGCGGATGTTGTCGGAAATGCTGCGTCCTTGCCGGATTGCTTCCAGCAGGGTTTCCAGGTTGTCTTCCATCAGGATGATGTCCGCCGCCGAGCGCGCGAGGTCGGTTCCGGCGTTGCCCATCGCGATGCCGACGTCTGCCGCCTGCAGCGCCGGCCCGTCATTGATGCCGTCGCCAGTCATGGCGATGATCTTGCTACGTCCCTGCAGCGACTGAACGATTTGCAGTTTGTGAGACGGGCTGACCCGCGCAAAGATGTCGATGGCCTCGCCCAGGCTTCTCAAGTTCTCCGGATTCATCTGCTCCATTTGCTCGGCACTGAGGATCCGTAGTTGGTCGCCGTTGCCCAGGCCGAGTTCGCTGCCTATCGCATATGCCGTGGTGCTCTGGTCTCCGGTAACCATCACGGTGCGGATGCCGGCGTTCTGGAAGCTGGCGATAAGGTCCTTCACGCCGGGCCGCAATGGATCGGCCAGGCCGACCAGCCCGAGCCAGACCGCATTCGGGGTGTCGGCGCGCCGCGTTTCTTCTTGCGGGACTTCGGTAAACGCAAAGCCAAGCACACGCAGCCGCCGCCCGGCCATTTCCTCGTTCTGGCGCAGGATGTCCGCTCTGATGTCATCCTGCAGCGCGATGATCTGCCCATCCGATTGATAGTATTGACACAGGTCGAGCACCTCCGCCGGACTGCCTTTGATGGCGACGAGATGACGTTGCGAATCCGGCATCGCATGCACAGTGGTCATGTAGTTGCGGCCTTCCGCTCTCAGTTCCGTGTCGAGCAACGGATACTGGCGGCGGAGCGCGATCACCGCGACGCCGCCCTTTACTGCCAGGTCGAGCAGCGCCAGTTCAGTCGACGAGCCATTGGTGGCAGTGTCCCGTTCCTTTTCGCTGAATTCCGCTTCGTTACACAGTACGCATACCTGCAACAGCCGCGCCAGATCCGGGTCCACGCCGTTACCGATGTCGGCGTTCCGCATTCCCGCCCGGATTTCGACAGCGGACATGCGATTCATCGTGAGGGTGCCGGTTTTATCGAGGCAGATGGTCTGGATCGCGCCGATGGTTTCGACCGCCTGCAGGCGCCGGATCAGCACATCCCTTTCCCGCATCAGCCTTATGCCGCGCGCCAGCGAGGTAGTGGCCACTGCCGGTAATCCTTCAGGCACCGCCGCGATGGCGAGCGAGATCGACACCTTCAGCATCTGCAGCAGTCCGTAACCGCGCATGAGACCGATCACAAAGACGCCGCCACAAATTGTGCTGCTTGCCTTTACCAATTGATTGCCGAGCTGGTCGAGCTGCTTCTGGATCGGCGTCCTGGGATGCTCGGTGTGCACCATCAACTCCTGGATGGCGCCGATTTCGGTATTGCCGCCGGTACCGACGACGAGAGCGAGGCCGGTTCCCATCGATACCGCGGTGCCGCGGTAAGCCATGTTGACCCGGTCGGCGAGCGGCACCGGCCGGCTCAGTGCGGCGCTGCTTTTTGCGACCGGCATGCTTTCCCCGGTCAGCGCCGATTCATCGATCGTCAGGCCGCTGGTTTGTACCAGCCTGGCGTCCGCTGCGACACGTATACCGGGCACCAGCAGCAGTATGTCGCCCGCGGCAACGTGGGAAGTTGCCACATGATTCAGCTTGCCGTCGCGGACTACCGGAACCAGGTCGTCGATCAATTCGGATAGGGATGCAATAGCCGCTTCCGCGCGGCGTTCCGTGACAAAGCCGATGCCGCTATTGAGCGCCAGTACGGAAACAATGGCGAGCGCCTCTGAAAAGCCGCCGGTTATTACAGACAGGCCTGCCGATATGCCAAGCAGCAGCACCGGAAGACTCTTGAACTGGTCGATCAGGATCTGGAACGACGAGCGGGCAGGCGGTTGCGGCAGCAGGTTCAGACTTTGTTTGAGCCGTTCCGCCGCTACGGCGGAGCGAAGCCCTGACTCGCGGGAGCTGCCATGGAATTCGAGCGCGGCGTCGGCGCTCTGCAGGTGCCACGCGGGGTAAATTTGCCGGCGCGGACGTGCTTCGGATTCCGCTTGGCGCGGTGGGGCAGGGGTTCGCGCCGCCCGAACCTTGATTTGATGGGCGCAGTTACCGGTACCCGCGACGGCCTGGTGGTTAACTGGCAATCCGAGCGAGCTGATTATTTCGTCGAGCGGGATCCGCGCATCAAACAGGACCAGCACCCGCGCGGTAAGCGGATTCGCATAGACCGCTGTGATGTTCTTGGATGACGAGAGACGTGCCTCTATTTTTGTTTTTTCCGCATGCGAGCGATACAGTTTCGGGCACTTGATCCTGATGCGGCCGGGTGCACTGACAACGCAGTCTGTATTGTTCAGGTAGCCAGGCAGTTGCATGGAAATGTACTTCCCGTCCCGCTGCGGGATCTCGAACTTCGGTCTCATCCGTGAGATGGTCCACACCGGGCGAAGTTCGCGCGGACCGCCCGCGCTCACTCGCTTCGAACTTTAGACCCCGCTTCTTGTCATTAATGCATTCCGCAGGGACAACTCGCCCGGAATGACCGCGACTATGACAGGCTGATGACAAAAATTCATCGCGGAGGCCGTTTATGACATGCTGATTTGTCCATGTCATAAAGCTGTCACATTTGTAATTTAGAGTTCGCCCTGACTTTGATCGTCAACCACTGGAGTAGATATGCGACTGAACCAATTCTTTAAGACAGCAGTAGTGGCAGCCGGCGTAGCCATCACCTTTTCTTCCGCCACCGCCGCCGATATCACCGGCGCCGGGGCGACGTTTCCGTATCCGATATATGCAAAATGGGCGGAAGCGTACAAGAAAGCGACCGGCACCGGCATGAACTACCAGTCGATAGGCTCGGGCGGCGGCATCAAACAGATCAAGGCAAAAACCGTCGACTTCGGCGCGTCGGACATGCCACTCAAGGCGGAAGAGCTGGACAAGGAAGGCCTGGCGCAATTCCCGGCCATCATGGGTGGAGTGGTGCCGGTCGTGAACCTTCCGGGCGTTGCCCCCGGCCAATTGAAACTGACCGGTCCCGTGCTGGCAGACATTTACCTCGGCAAAATCACCAAGTGGAACGCGCCGCAAATCGCTGCGCTTAATCCCGGCGTGAAGCTGCCGGCCGACGATATTACCGTGGTGCACCGCGCCGACGGTTCGGGCACCTCTTTCCTGTTCACCGATTATCTGTCCAAGGTCAGCCCTGACTTCAAAGCCAAAGTGGGTGCGGGTACGGCTGTCAAATGGCCGGCCGGCCTTGGCGGCAAGGGCAACGAAGGGGTGGCGGCCAACGTGCAGCGCATCAAGAATTCGATCGGCTATGTTGAATACGCGTATGCCAAGCGGAACAAGATGGGGCACACCCAGCTGCAAAATGCCGACAACCAGTTCGTGCAACCCGATGACGAAACTTTCAAGGCGGCAGCAGCAGGCGCCGACTGGACCAAGACACCGGGCTTTGGCGTAGTCCTGACCAACCAGCCAGGCAAGGCCAGCTGGCCGATCACCGGCGCGTCGTTCATCCTGGTGCACAAGGCGCAGGCTGACGCCAACAAAGGCAAGGAAGTGCTGAAGTTCTTTGACTGGGCTTACAAGAATGGCGGCCAGATGGCCACCGAACTTGACTATGTCGCGATGCCGGCTCCGGTCGTCAAACAGGTGGAAGATGCCTGGAAAACGCAGGTGAAGGATACGTCGGGCAAGGCGATCTGGTAATGGATCAACTGGTTTTCGCTTCCTGGTAATACATGGTTAAGCGCCGCATCGATTCCGGCTTGCGGGCCGGCATTGATGCGACGGAAGGGCTATACTGACCGCCCTTCGTGCCGGCCGTACCCTGGCTGTGTAAGCAGGGTTCGGCTTGTTTTGATTTTTGGTTTTTAACTGGCCCCGCAGTGGTAAAGCTTGTTGCTTATCACCCATCGCTTTAAGGAGGCTGTTGCTATAGAGTGCGAAAGTTGCAACCGCATTCAATCGCGACCCTCGAGCCCAAGGGCATCACCGCATATGAGTGCAAACATTTCTTCAACCGTGGCTCCTCGCTCGGAAACCGCTCACGCAGCCAGTGGCGCCGACGCCGCCGGCAAAGCGATGGCTTCGACCATGCGCATGCAGCGGCTCCAGGATTTCCTGTTCCATAAAATAACGCTCGGTTTCGCGTTGAGCGTGTTGCTGGTCCTGGCCGGCATTATCGTCTCCCTGTTTATCGGCGCCTGGCCTGCGTTCAAGGAATTCGGTCCGGCCTTTATTACCACCGTAGAGTGGGATCCGGTCAACGACAAATACGGCGCGCTGATTGCCATCGTCGGCACGGTCGCCACCTCGCTGATCGCGCTGCTGATTGCGTTCCCGATCAGTTTCGGCATCGCTGTATTTCTCACTGAAATTTGTCCGGCTGCATTGCGCCGTCCGCTGGGCACTGCGGTGGAACTGCTGGCCGGCGTGCCCAGCATTATCTACGGCATGTGGGGCTTGTTCATTTTCGCGCCGCTGTTTGCCGACCATGTGCAGCCGTTGTTGAAAAGTACGCTGGGCCAGTTGCCGGTCATCGGCCATCTGTTCCAGGGGCCGACAATGGGTATCGGCATACTGACGGCCGGCCTGATCCTCGCGGTCATGATCATTCCTTTTATTGCGTCCGTCATGCGGGATGTTTTCGAGATCGTACCGGCGGTGCTGAAAGAGTCCGCCTACGGCCTCGGCTGCACCAAGTGGGAAGTGGTGCGCAAGGTTGTCCTGCCGTACACCAAAACCGGTGTGGTCGGCGGGGTCATGCTTGGCCTCGGACGCGCGCTCGGAGAAACCATGGCGGTCACCTTCGTCATCGGCAATGCGCACAAGTTGTCGTGGTCGCTGCTCGCGCCCGGAAACAGCATCGCCTCTACACTCGCAAATGAATTCGCCGAAGCCGAATCGACGCTGCACGTATCGTCGCTGTTTGCGCTCGGCCTGATCCTGTTCATGATTACATTCATCGTGTTGTCGGCCGCCAAATTCATGTTGGTTGGCATGTCGCGCAAAGAGGGGACCAAATAATGAAAGCGATGAATCCGGTCTATCGCAGGCGCCTGTGGATGCATCGCATCGGCATCGCATTGTCATTCCTGGCCATGGCCGTCGGCATATTCTTCCTGATGTGGATCCTGTTCACCCTGCTCATCAAGGGTATGGGCGCGTTGAGCCTGGCGATGTTTACCGAAACCACGCCGGCTCCGGGTAGCGACGGCGGCGGCCTGGTGAACGCCATAGTGGGCAGCCTGATGCTGGTCGGTGCGGCGACGCTGATCAGCACGCCCATCGGCATCCTGGCCGGGGTCTACCTGGCCGAGTATGGCGAGGAAAGCTGGTTCGCCCAGATTACGCGCTTCGTCACCGACATCATGCTGTCGGCGCCGTCGATCGTAATCGGCCTGTTCGTGTATGCGATCTATGTCGCCAACGTGAAGCATTTTTCAGGTTGGGCTGGAACGTTTGCGATCTCGCTGATCGCCATTCCGGTCGTAGTGCGTACCACCGATAATATGTTGAAGCTGGTGCCTAGCAGCCTTCGCGAAGCAGCATTTTCCCTCGGCGCTCCGCGCTGGAAAGTTGCGATGCTGATCCGCTTGCGTGCGGTAAAGGCGGGCGTCGTAACCGGCGTGTTGCTGGCCATCGCCCGCATTTCGGGTGAGACCGCGCCGCTGTTGTTCACCGCGCTCAACAACCAGTTCTTCAGCACCAACATGAATGCGCCGATCGCCAATCTGCCGGTCGTGATCTACCAGTTTGCGATGAGCCCATACGACAACTGGCGTGACCTCGCATGGGGCGGCGCCCTGTTGATCACCTTTAGCGTGCTTGGACTGAATATCCTGTCGCGCACATTGTTCAGTCAGAAAATTCCGAAATAACATGAATAAGCAAACGACCATCGCAGCCGATAAAACCACGATCGACGTCTCCGGCCTGAATTTTTATTACGGCACTTTTCATGCGTTGAAGAACGTCAACCTGAATATCACCGAGAAAAAGGTGACCGCATTCATCGGTCCTTCCGGCTGCGGCAAGTCGACATTGCTGCGCACGCTCAACCGGATGTACGACCTGTACCCGGGTCAGCGCGCGGAAGGCAAAATCATGTTCCGCGGTCGGAACGTCCTGGATGCGAACCTGGACGTCAATATGTTGCGTGCCAAGGTCGGCATGGTGTTCCAGAAGCCGACGCCGTTCCCGATGTCGGTATACGAAAACATCGCCTTCGGTGTGCGGCTGTATGAAAACATGTCCAAAGGCGAAATGGACGAGCGCGTCGAATGGGCGCTCAAGAAAGCCGCGCTGTGGGGCGAGGTCAAGGACAAGCTGAACAAGAGCGGTCTGTCCCTGTCGGGCGGCCAGCAACAGCGGCTTTGCATCGCACGCAGCGTCGCGGTCAAGCCCGAGGTGCTGCTGCTGGATGAACCGACCTCGGCCCTCGACCCGATTTCGACCGCGAAGATTGAAGAATTGATTGCTGAACTGAAGGAAGATTACACAATCACCATCGTGACGCACAATATGCAGCAGGCGGCGCGCTGTTCCGACTTTACGGCATACATGTACCTCGGAGAGTTGATCGAGTTTGGTGACACCGACCAGATCTTCCTCAATCCGGGCAAGAAGGAAACGCAAGACTACATTACCGGACGCTTCGGCTGATCGGTTTCATCGACCATGCTGACAGCCATAACTGAATCTTAAGGAGATTTCGATGCCAGGCGACCACTCTTCCAAGCAATACGATATGGACCTTGAGGGGATACGCTCCAAGGTATTACAGATGGGCGGGCTGGTGGAGAGCCAGTTCAACGATGCGATCGAGTGCTTCCGCACCGGGAATATCGAGCAGGCGGAGCAGGTGATCAAGGCGGATGAAAACGTCAATCGTCTGGAAGTCACGCTGGACGACACCTGCAGCCACCTTATCGTAAAACGCCAGCCGGCGGCGAACGACCTGCGTACCGTTATCGCGACCCTGAAGGTGATCACCGATCTGGAACGGATCGGCGACGAAGCGACAAAAATCGCGCGCACCGCAAAGAGCCTGCGCGAGCGCGGCAACGGCGCCTTCAACCCCTTTGAATCGATCCGCGTGATCGGCGCCAGCACCGGCGAGATGCTGCATAACGCGCTGGACGCATTCGCCCGGCTCGACGAAAAACAGGCGGCCCAGATCATCGCGCGCGACGAAGTCGTTGACCATGAATTCCGCTCCATCCTGCGCTCGCTGATTACCTTCATGATGGAAGATCCGCGCACCATCTCCGCGGCGATCGACACCTTGTGGGCTGCAAAAGCGATCGAACGCATCGGCGACCACGCAAAAAATATCGCCGAGTATGTGATCTACGTGGTGGAGGGCAAGGACATACGCCATACCCCATACGTTTACACCAAGCTCGACAGCTCCGTTTAATTCCCTTTTTGGCTATGGCAGCAGACAAAACCACCATCCTGATAGTCGAAGACGAACCGTCCATCATAGAACTGGTGACATTCACGCTGAAAGAAGCCGGTTGGAACACCTTTGCGGCCCAGACTGCCTCTGAAGCATGGGAATTCATTCAAAGGCGGTCTCCACAGATGGTGCTGCTCGACTGGATGTTGCCGGACCAGAGCGGCTTGCGCCTGTTGGCCAAGATCCGTGCCGATCAACAGTACAAGGAGATTCCGGTCATCATGCTGACCGCGAAAAGTATGGAAGAGGACAAGATCGCGGGCCTCGATAACGGCGCCGACGACTATATTACGAAGCCGTTCTCGCCGCGCGAACTGACCTCCCGGATCAAGGCGCTGTTGCGGCGAAAGACACCGGAGCACGCGCAAAGCCTGATGACGGCGGGTGCGGTATCGTTGGATCCGGTGAGCTGCACGGTGATGCTGAACGAGCAAAAAATCGAGATGGGGCACGCTGAATTCAAGCTGCTGAAATTTTTCCTGGCTCATCCCGAACGGGTATTTTCGCGCAGTCAGTTATTGGATAAGGTGTGGGGCGATCACGTCGTGATCGAAGAGCGCACCGTCGACGTCCATGTGCTGCGTCTTCGAAAAGCGCTCAAAGAGGCGGAATCCCTGATCCGAACCGTGCGCAGTGTCGGCTACATGCTGTCCGAAAAGTAAACCTGGTATATGAATCCTCTCGTTCTGTTCTGGATTCCCGCGATCCTGCGGTTGTCCGCGGTACTGGTCGGCGCAGGCATCCTCTGGTATTTTTTCGGACCGATAGTCGGCCTGGTATTCACTGTGCTTGCCTTGTGCGGCCTGCTGGTTGCGCAACTCCATTACCTGCGACGGCTATCCGACTGGCTCGATGATCCCGTCAGTGCAAAATTGCCGGACGGGTGGGGCGCCTGGACTGATATCTTCTCCCGGCTGTACAAGCTGCGCCGGGGCGATGAAAAGAGCCAGGCCGAGCTGACCGAATGGCTGGCGCGCTTCAGGCAGGCGATGCGCTTGTTGCCTGACGGCGTGGTCATCATGGACGACGTGCTGTTCCTCGAATGGTGTAACCCGGCGGCGGAACAACATCTCGGTCTCGAACTCGATCGCGACAAGGGGCGCCGCGTCACCAACCTGGTTCGCAGCCCGGAGTTCATGGATTACATCATCCTCGGCCGCTACGAGCAGCCGCTGACGCTCAGCTTCCGGGATCGCAAGCTGATTGTGCAAATCATCCCCTTCGAAAATCGCCGGCAGATTCTCGTCACCCACGACGCCACCGAATCAGAACGCATCGAGATGATGCGGCGTGACTTTATCGCCAACGCGTCGCATGAACTGCGCACACCGCTGACCGTCATCAATGGCTTCCTCGAGATCGCCCACAGCCAGCCCAACCTCGATCCGAATACGCGGATGTCGCATTTGAAACTGATGGCGGAGCAGGGGCAGCGCATGCAAAACCTGGTGGAGGATATGCTCACCCTGACCCGACTGGAATCGGTCGAATATCCGGTGCGGCCTGAAAGGGTGAACATTCGTTACCTGCTCGACCAGATCTTGCAGGAGTCGTTGGCGCTCTCGGCCGGCAAGCATGATATTTCCCTCGACGTGCAAGGCCCGGACATCACGGGCAGCACCGAGGAATTACGCAGTGCGTTCGGCAACCTGGTCTCGAATGCGGTGCGCTATACGCCTGACCAGGGCAGCATCAACATAGTGTGGAAGCAAACCGCGTCAGGACCGCAGTTCGTGGTGCGCGATACCGGCATCGGCATACGCCCCGAGAATATCTCGCGCCTGACGGAGCGCTTTTATCGCGTCGACAAGGGCAGGTCACGGGAGACGAAAGGTACGGGTCTGGGCCTGGCGATCGTGAAGCATGTACTGTTACGGCATGAAGCAGTGCTGGCGATCGATTCGGAACCGGGGAGGGGGAGTACCTTCACGGTGCAGTTTCCGAAGAAGGCGATGTGTGAAGCGGAAGTGAAATCGGCCTGATCATGTCGTTCCGGGAGCAGGCGCCCGGAACGACATGATTTGCGGGTCAACCGTTATTTATATCCAACGCGATCGAGGATCTTCTGCGCCGGGACCTGGTTCTTGCCGACGGTAGCGATCGAAACATTCTCCGCCTTGAACTTGCCCATCGATTCGAGCACCGGGTTCTTCGCAACTTCAGTACTGACTACCGGCCATTCGTTATTGCCATTGGCGAAATAGCCTTGCGCCTCACCGCTGCTCAGGTACTCGAGAAACTTCACGGCGGCATCACGATGTGGCGCATTCTTCGCAACACCGGCACCCGCGATGTTGATGTGCGTGCCCGATGTTTTCTGGTTCGGCCAGACAAAGCCGACCTTGCTCATCAGCTCTTTCTCTTCCGGCTTGGTTGAACGCAGCAGGCGCGCATAGTAATACGTGTTGGCCACAGCAACACCGCATTCACCGGTCGCTACGCCTGTGATCTGGTCGGTATCGCCACCGCGCGGAGGGCGTGCGAAATTGGTGACCATGCCTTTGGCCCATTCTTCGGTCGCTTTTTCGCCATTACGCTCGATCATCGAGCCGATCATCGACAGCATGTACGGGTGGGAGCCCGACCGCGTGCAGACCTTGCCCTTGTTCTTCGGATCGGCCAGCGATTCATAAGTGGCGACATCTTCCGGCTTGACCGTCGATGTGTTGTAAACAATGATGCGTCCGCGTGTGGAGAAGCCGAACCATTCCGAGCCTTTGCCCTCATCCTTCCCGCGCAGGTTTGCCGGGATACGCGATTCCAGCACTCTGGATTTGACCGGCTGGAACATGCCTTCGATCTGCGCGCGCCACAGACGCGCCGCATCCACCATCAGGATCACATCCGCCGGGCTGTTCTTGCCTTCATTCTTCAGGCGTTCGATCAATGCATTGTCATCCGCCTCGATGCGGTTGATCTTGATGCCAGTCTGTTTTGTGAAGGTGGAGTACATCTGCTCGTCGGTTTGATAATGACGGGCAGAGTAGACGTTGAGAACGTTTTCCTGCGCATGGGCAGTGGTGACTGCGGCCAGTGCGGCAGCGACGGCGAGCAGTTTCAATCCTGAGGGTTTCATGGCGCTCCTAGTTGATAATGATTTGCAATAACAAAATAAGTATAACTGGTTTCCACCTGAATGGAAATCATTCTCATTACGAAAATATAAAAGCCCCTCGTTGGGCCATGGCAACATCCGATACAATCGGATTTGCACCGTTGCAAACCCCCCGTCCGTTATTCATGCCCCTCTCTCGTTTATCCGCGTTCGTTCCTGTTGTCATCATGTCGCTACTGCTGGGCTGCACGACCACACAGCCGATGCCGCAGCCGACACCCCCGCCGGTGGCGGTACAGCCGAAGCCGCCCCGGGTTATTAAAGTTGGCCTGGCCCTGGGTGGCGGCGCGGCGCGCGGTTTCGCGCATATTGGCGTCATCAAGGCACTGGAAGCGCAGGGCATCGTGCCGGACATCGTTGTCGGCACCAGTGCCGGCAGCCTGGTAGGGGCGTTGTACGCCGCGGGCAACAACGGCTTCGCACTGCATAAGCTCGCGCTGGAGATGGATGAGGCGGCAATATCGGACTGGTCCGTACCGTTCTTTGCCAAGGCGACCGGCGTGCTCAAAGGTGAGGCGTTGCAGAATTACGTGAACCGCACGATTAATCATCTGCAGCTCGAGAAAATGAAAATCCCGTTCGGCGCGGTTGCCACCGATCTCAACACCGGCGCGCCAATGCTTTTCCAGCGCGGCAATGCCGGCCTCGCGGTGCGCGCATCGTCCGCGGTGCCCAGCGTTTTCCAGCCGGTCAGTATTGGTAATCGCCTCTATGTCGACGGCGGCCTGGTTTCTCCGGTGCCGGTCCGTTTTGCGCGCCAGATGGGCGCGGATTTTGTGATTGCAGTGAATATCTCCGCGCAGCCTGAGTCGCAGCCGTCATCGAGTTCGGTGGACGTGGTGCTGCAGACATTCGCCATCATGGGTCAAAGCATCAACAACTTCGAATTGAAAGATGCGGACGTTGTCATCCAGCCGAAGCTCGGCAGCATGAAGGGCAATGACTTCCCGGGGCGTAATGTGGCGATACTCGCGGGCGAGCAGGCCGCCGTTGCGGCGATGCCCGACATCAGGCAGAAGCTTAAGCTAAAAAGGGAGCAGTGAACGCGGGGGCTGATTATCTGATTATTGCTGCGGATCATTGATGCGGCGTGCGCCGTTGAAGCGTTTCCGCCAATAACCCACATCCATGCTTTCGATGCGCACCTTGCCGCCGGCGGACGGTGAATGAATGAATTTGTTGTCGCCCAAATAAATCCCGACATGGGAGAAGCTGCGGCGCAGGGTGTTGTAGAACACCAGGTCACCCGGCTGCAGGTCTCGCGAATCGACTTTATGGCCTACGTGGCTAATTTCTTCCGCCGTGCGCGGTAATTCCTTGCCCCATACCTCTTTGAACACATAACGAACCAGGCCGCTGCAATCGAGGCCTGTCCCCGGCTCGTCGCCGCCATATTTGTAACGGATGCCGATCATGCCCATTGCGTGAATGGCAAGGTCGGACGCACGGTTGGTCAGTTCCTGCAGTCTGCCGAAGGCCGTGCTGGTGCCCGGCTCGTCGGCCGCGGGCTCTTCGCCGAGGGCCGGACCGCACAGGTAAAGGGCGGTCGTCGCGACGAGGACTGATTTCAGGATTGTCATCATGGTAAGGGTTGTTTTATGGTGACACACGGCAATGTACGGTAAGCGAGTATCGCTGTCAAAAATTGATGCCCCGGGGTATCCTTGCATTCAGGCACCTTCCGGCTTCACTGTTTGACCTTCATACACGATGGATATCCCTGTAAAACCCCGAGTGCTGATCGCGGATGACTCGAAGATCGTACGAGCAACCCTGATCAAGCATATTGAAGGCATGTTTGAGTTCCGCGAAGCGTCCGATGGCGAGCATGCATGGGAAACTCTGTTGCTCGATCCCAACATTCGCGTGGTAATTACCGATTTAACCATGCCGAATCTGGATGGATACGGATTGTTGCATCGCATCCGGTCATCCAAAATCAGCCGTATACGAAATATTCCGGTAATGGTCGTCTCCGGCAGCGAAGACGAGGAAGATCGCGAGCGAGCCCGGGCCGCCGGTGCGACCGACCTGATCACCAAGGGGATAGCCACGGTGCAGTTGCTTTCGCGGCTCGAGCTTCTTTCCAAACTGGTAAATACCCAGAGCGAGTTTGAGCGCAGTTTGGAAGCGTTGGTTCAGTCTGGATCTGCGACAGCCCGCACGGTTGTGCCTTCCGCCAACCAAATGCAGGCGCAATGCGAATCGCTGTTGGCCTCCGCACTCAAGAATAAAAAGGACTTTGTCGTCCTCAGTGTCCGCGTCGCCGTCAAGCAGGCAGGGCAGGGCGGCGTGCCTTTATCTGCTCCGACAAGCTTGGTTGAAGCGATCGGCGTGCTTCTGCAGAACATAGTGCGGCAGAACGATTGCGTTGCTAAGACCGGTGAGACGGAATTCATGCTGGCCGCCGGTAGCGCCAGTTTCGATACGGCACGTCTGTTTGCGCAACGCATTTGCCACGCCATCGCAAGCGCCAACCTCCTCAACGACGGCCGAATGACATTTATCGCAAGCTGCGGCCTCGCCTCGTTGTCCGGCGACTGCAGTATTCGGGCGGACGTGACGCTTCCGGCACTGTGGGATGTCGCACGTCGTCGCGCGGAAGCGGGACTCCATCACGCTGTCACCGGAGTCGTCGGCGCAGAAGAAGAGGCCGCTTTCCTTAAGGGGGCATAACGTTTCCTCGCATACGTCGGCTTCCAGGCTGTCGTACAATCGCTCCTTCATTTAACAGGAAGGAGACCCGATGCAATCCAAGCAGACATTGTCGCTCGACGATGTGAAAAAAATTGCCGCGGCCGCCGAAGCGGAAGCTAAAGCGAACAACTGGGCTGTAACCATTTCGATCGTCGACGATGGCGGCCATCTGTTGTGGCTGCAGCGCCTCGATGGCGCCGCGCCCATTTCGGCGCATATCGCACCGGCCAAAGCCAACACGGCCGCGCTCGGCCGCCGCGAAACCAAGATTTATGAAGACATGATCAACAACGGTCGGTTTTCCTTTATCACCGCCCCGACGCTGGAAGGCATGCTTGAAGGCGGCGTTCCCATAGTCGTCGACGGCCAGTGCGTCGGCGCAGTGGGCGTGTCCGGCGTCAAGTCATCGGAAGACGTGCAAATCGCGAAAGCTGGCATCGCTGCATTGGGCGCCTGATCGTTCTGGAAAAGGGAGGGACAGTCGTCTCTCCCCCCAGCTTGAAATTGCGACCAGGGCCGTTCTCAGCTATAATTGCACGGTTTGACTAATTTAAGTCCGCCGTAGCGCATACCCCTCCCTTTACGTCCCAAAAAGACCTGCACATCCGAAGCGCAAGCCGCTTGATTGGCGGTCGTTCTGGCGCGGCGCAGCGGCGGTAACATATCAGGAGTTACCCGTGCTGCCATTTCTTTCCGGCCAAACTGTTCCGGCCATCCTAGCGCTTGCAGACGGGTCGATTTTCCAGGGTTTTTCGATTGGCGCTTCGGGCCACACCAGCGGTGAAGTGGTGTTCAACACAGCCATCACCGGCTATCAAGAAATCCTGACCGACCCCAGCTACAGCCGCCAAATCGTCACGCTCACCTATCCGCATATCGGCAACGTCGGCATCAACACCGAAGACGTCGAATCCGAGAAGATTCACGCCGCCGGCCTGATCATCAAGGACCTGCCGTTGCTGACGTCGAACTTCCGTTCGCAGCAGAGCCTGTCGGATTACCTGAAATCGCAAAATGTCGTCGGCATCGCCGACCTTGATACCCGCAAGCTGACGCGTATCCTGCGCGAAAAAGGCGCACAGAACGGCGCCATCGTGGCCGGCGCGGACGCCACTGCGGAGAAAGCGCTCGAACTCGCGCGCTCGTTCCCTGGCCTTGCCGGCATGGATCTCGCCAAAGTGGTCTCGACCACCAAGCCCTACGTCTGGACTGAGACCGAATGGAAGCTCGGCTCCGGCTACGGTCAACAGACTGCGCCGAAGTATCACGTGGTGGCGTTCGACTATGGCGTCAAGCGCAACATCCTGCGCATGCTGGCCGAACGCGGTTGCAAAATCACAGTTCTGCCCGCGCAATCGACCGCGGCTGATGCGCTCGCCCTCAACCCGGATGGCATCTTCCTGGCCAACGGCCCGGGCGACCCGGAGCCATGTGATTACGCAATCAAGGCAACAAAAGAATTGATCGAGCGCGGCATCCCGACCTTCGGTATCTGCCTCGGTCACCAGATCATGGCGCTGGCCTCCGGCGCGAAGACACTCAAGATGAAGTTCGGCCATCACGGCGCGAACCATCCGGTGCAAGACCTCGACACCAGGCAAGTGATGATCACCTCGCAAAACCACGGTTTTGCGGTGGATGTGGATTCGCTGCCGGCCAACTGTCGTGTCACTCACGTATCACTGTTCGACGGTTCGCTGCAGGGCTTTGCCCGCACCGACAAACCGGCGTTCTGCTTCCAGGGTCACCCGGAAGCGTCGCCCGGTCCCGGCGATGTCGCACCTTTGTTTGATCGCTTTGTGGCGATGATGGAGAAGAAGAAACATGCCTAAGCGCACAGACATTAAAAGCATCCTGATCATAGGCGCCGGGCCGATTATTATCGGCCAGGCGTGCGAATTCGATTACTCCGGCGCACAGGCCTGCAAAGCCCTGCGCGAAGAGGGTTATCGCGTCATCCTGGTCAACAGCAATCCCGCGACCATCATGACCGATCCGGAAATGGCGGATGTCACCTACATCGAGCCGATCACCTGGCAAGTGGTGGAACGCATCATTGACAAAGAGCGTCCCGATGCGATCCTGCCGACCATGGGTGGACAGACCGCGTTGAATTGCGCGCTCGACCTGCACCATAACGGCGTGCTGACCAAGTACGGCTGCGAACTGATCGGTGCATCGCCGGAAGCCATCGACAAGGCGGAAGACCGCTCGAAGTTCAAAGAGGCGATGACCAAAATCGGTCTCGGCTCCGCGCGTTCCGGCGTTGCGCACACGATGGAAGAATCGTGGGCGGTGCAGAAGGAACTCGGCTTCCCGACCATCATCCGTCCGTCGTTCACGATGGGCGGCACCGGCGGCGGTATCGCCTACAACCCCGAAGAATTCGAAACCATCTGCAAACGCGGCCTCGAAGCATCGCCCACGAGCGAACTGCTGATCGAAGAATCGCTGATCGGCTGGAAAGAATTTGAAATGGAAGTTGTCCGCGACAAAAAGGACAACTGCATCATTGTCTGCTCGATCGAAAACCTTGATCCGATGGGCGTGCACACCGGCGACTCGATCACCGTTGCGCCGGCGCAGACGCTGACCGACAAGGAATACCAGATCATGCGTAACGCGTCGCTCGCGGTATTGCGCGAGATCGGCGTCGATACCGGCGGCTCCAACGTGCAATTCGCGGTCAATCCGGAAGATGGCCGCATGATCGTCATCGAAATGAATCCGCGCGTATCGCGTTCGTCCGCACTCGCAACGAAAGCGACCGGCTTCCCGATCGCGAAGGTCGCCGCCAAGCTGGCGGTCGGCTTCACGCTGGATGAGTTGCGCAACGAAATCACCGGCGGCGCGACCCCGGCATCGTTCGAGCCCAGCATCGATTACGTCGTTACGAAGATCCCGCGTTTCGCATTCGAAAAATTCCCGCAGGCCGACAGCCATCTCACCACGCAGATGAAGTCGGTAGGCGAGGTAATGGCGATCGGCCGCACCTTCCAGGAATCGTTCCAGAAAGCCCTGCGCGGTCTCGAAGTCGGCGTTGATGGCATGAACGAAAAGACCACCGACCGCGAAACGATCGAAGAGCAGCTCGGCGAACCGGGCCCGGAACGCATCTGGTACGTCGGCGACGCCTTCGCGCAAGGGTTCACGATGGAAGAAGTGCATCAGCTCACGCACATCGACCCGTGGTTCCTGGTGCAGATCAAGGAAATCGTCGACATCGAATTGTGGCTGGAAACGCAGTCGCTCGAAGCGCTCGACAAGAACACCTTGTTCCGCCTCAAGCAAAAAGGTTTTGCTGATCGCCGCCTGGCCAAGCTGCTGAAGGCGACGGATACAGCCGTGCGCGAAAAGCGCCGCGCGCTGAACATCCGCCCGGTCTACAAGCGCGTCGACACCTGCGCCGCTGAATTCGCGACCAAGACAGCGTACATGTACTCTACGTATGAGGAAGAGTGCGAGTCGCAGCCGACCGACAGGAAGAAGATCATGGTGCTCGGCGGTGGTCCGAACCGTATCGGCCAGGGCATCGAGTTTGACTATTGCTGCGTACACGCAGCGTTGGCAATGCGCGAAGATGGTTACGAAACCATCATGGTCAACTGCAACCCGGAAACAGTGTCGACCGACTACGACACATCGGACCGCCTGTACTTCGAGCCGGTGACGCTGGAAGACGTACTGGAGATCGTCGACAAGGAAAAACCGGTCGGCGTGATCGTGCAATACGGCGGCCAGACCCCGCTGAAGCTTGCGCTTGACCTCGAAGCCAACGGCGTGCCCATCATCGGCACTTCGCCGGACATGATCGACGCTGCTGAAGATCGCGAGCGGTTCCAGAAATTGTTGCATGACCTGAACCTGCGCCAGCCGCCCAACCGGACTGCCCGTACTGAAGCAGACGCATTGCGCCTTGCCCAGGAAATCGGTTATCCGTTGGTGGTGCGCCCCTCCTATGTGCTGGGTGGCCGCGCGATGGAAATCGTTCATGAGCAGCGGGATCTCGAGCGCTACATGCGTGAAGCGGTCAAGGTGTCGCATGATTCCCCCGTGCTGCTCGACCGCTTCCTGAACGATGCGATTGAAGTCGACGTGGACTGCCTGTCCGACGGCCAGCGCACCTTCATCGGCGGCGTGATGGAACACATCGAACAGGCCGGCGTACACTCCGGCGACTCCGCCTGCTCGCTGCCGCCGTATTCGTTGTCGCAAGCGACCATCGATGAAATCAAGCGCCAGACCGCATTGATGGCCAAGGGCCTGAACGTGGTCGGCCTGATGAACGTGCAGTTCGCGATCCAGCAACAAGAGATCGACGGCAAGATGCAGGACGTCGTGTTTGTGCTGGAAGTGAATCCGCGCGCTTCGCGTACCGTCCCGTTTGTCTCCAAGGCCACCGGCCTGCAATTGGCGAAGATTGCCGCCCGTTGCATGGTTGGCCAGTCATTGGACAGCCAAGGCATTACGAAAGAGGTGGTGCCCTCCTACTACAGCGTCAAGGAAGCCGTGTTCCCGTTCGTCAAGTTCCCGGGCGTCGACACCATCCTCGGACCGGAAATGAAATCGACCGGCGAAGTGATGGGCGTGGGCAAGACCTTTGGTGAAGCCTTCGTCAAATCGCAACTGGGCGCGGGCATCAAGCTGCCGAAGTCGGGCAAGGTGTTCCTCAGCGTCAAGAACAGCGACAAGCCGCAAGCGGTGCAAGTCGCCAGGGACCTGGTTGCATTAGGATTCTCGGTGGTTGCGACCAAGGGCACGGCGGCTGCCATTGCGGCAGCCGACATCCCGGTGGCGACGGTCAACAAGGTGGTCGAAGGCCGACCGCATATTGTGGACATGATCAAGAACAAAGAGATCGCACTGGTCATCAACACCGTTGAGGAAAAACGCAACGCGATCATGGACTCCCGTACGATCCGTACCTCGGCACTTGCTGCGCGAGTAACGACGTACACCACGATCGCCGGGGCGGAAGCCGCAGTCGAAGGCATGCGTCATCTTGACGAGCTGCACGTCTACGATTTACAAGGTCTGCATAAAACCTTAAACTAACCCCAACACTAAACCCTAGCCACAGAGGTCACAGACGGTACCGAGCTATCTCGGTGCTATTTGTGACCTCTGTGGTTTTCATTTTGCCAATAAAACCATGAGCACAGTCCCCATCACCAAACGCGGTGCGGAACTCCTGAAAGAGGAGTTGCACCGCCTGAAAACCAAAGACCGCCCGGCGGTGATCAACGCGATCTCGGAAGCGCGCGCGCAGGGCGATCTCTCGGAGAATGCCGAATACGATGCCGCGAAAGAGCGCCAGAGCTTTATCGAAGGCCGCATCGCGGAACTGGAAGGCAAGCTGAGCGCTGCGCAGATCATCGATCCGACGCTGCTGGATGCCGAAGGCCGCATCGTGTTCGGTTCGACCGTACACCTGGAAGACCTGGAGTCGGGCCAAAAGGTGACTTATCAAATCGTCGGTGAAGACGAGGCCGACCTGAAAGAGCTGAAGGTCTCCATCACCTCGCCGATCGCCCGTGCCCTGATCGGCAAGTACGCCGGGGATGCGATTGAAGTGCACGCCCCGTCCGGCATACGCGAATACGAAGTCCTCGAAGTCCACTACATCTGATTGTGGCGCTGGCTCAGCGCGCCGGGCTGCTGCTCGTCACTTTTATGGGCCGGCAGCATGGACAATTGGATATCCTGTCGTTCCCACCTTGTTCGCAACGTTGCCCGACAGGATGATGGCGGGCACGATCGCCGGCAGCCTGTTCCGGATCCAGGACTGGCTGCCGGTTGCCTGTGCCATTTCGCTGTTCGCACTTTCAAGGGTGCCGGCTAATCAATTCGGCGCGAGGCAGCGCATGGTTCCCCTGGGACTCCTGGGCGCCATGTTGGTATGTACGTTGGTTGGGTATTTCGGGCTGCAGCCGTTCATGGC
>JBBWZW010000342.1:0-3475 GCA_039649305.1 Burkholderiales bacterium | reverse complement strand
ATGCCGGGCACTTCACGCCGACCCAGCATCTCGGCTTCGAATTCGCCGCCTGGTACTGGCATTTCGTCGACGTGGTCTGGCTGTTCCTGTTCATCTGCATCTACGTCTGGTTCCACGGCGCGGAAACCATGGCGCACGGCGCGCATTGAGATCGTAGCGTTTCCGAGCGAAGCGGGTACCGGTTCGCATAAAGGAAACGCGTCAAAACAAAAGACCACTGTGCTACACGGGGGCGGCCGCAGGGCCGCCCTTTTTTGTTTCGCAAAACGCGAAAGACCGACGCATGCAGGACCAGAGGCTACCCACGCTGACCCAGACCGCGCTGCGCGGCCTCGCCTGCAAATGTCCGCGCTGCGGCCAAGGCAAGCTCTATGCGGGCTTCCTTAACCTGCGGCCGAACTGTCAAGCTTGCGGGCTCGACTATGCCTTCATCGACACCGGCGACGGCCCCGCGGTTTTCATCATCATGATCGCCGGCGCTATCGTCGTTGCCTGCGCCTTGATCGTGGAGGTGAAATACCAGCCGCCATTCTGGCTTCACGCAGTACTTTGGCTACCGCTAATTCTCGCAACCACGCTGTTGCCGCTGCGTGCAATGAAATCGCTGCTAATCGCGCTGCAGTTCCATCACAAGGCCGCGGAAGGCCGGCTGATCGATCGCGAGCCGAAATGACCGGGATATCAGGACGCCGGCACAGCATCGCCGGCTTTGGCGTGTTCACGCTATTGATGGTGGCGCTTTTCACCGGTCTCGCAATGTGGCAACTGCAGCGCCGGGTCGAGAAGCACGCTTTGATCGCCGCCTTGACCGAACGCCTCGCGGAAGCGCCTGGAGCGCTGCCTTCGCCGGCGCAGTGGAGCGCGCTTACGCCGGCGCAAGACGAATTCCGCCGCGTCAGTTTTGTCGCGACCTATCAGCCACGTCCGGATGCGATGGTCTATAGTTCCGGTTCGGCCGTGCGCGATGATGTTACCGGCCCCGGCACCTGGGCTTTCATGCCTGCAGCCCTGCCGACCGGAGAGACCGTCGTGATCAACACGGGCTTCGTCCAGAACACGATGCAGGATCGCGAACAGCAGGATCGCATCGTGGCGCGGCTCATCACGAACGAGCGAGTGATGTTGACCGGTTATATCCGTTTCCCCGAAGCGGCGGGCGCGCTGACGCCGCCGGAAAATCTCCCCAAGCGGCTGTGGTTCACCAGGGATCATCTTGCCATGGCGCGGGCGCTCGGCTGGGGCGAGGGCGGCAGGCCAGTCGCGCCGTTCTATGTCGATCTGGAGCAGCCGGTGCCCGCGAGCGGCATTCCAAAACCCGGCCCACTTCGAGTCCATCTCAAGGACGACCACCTGCAATACGCCATCACCTGGTTTGGATTGGCGGGCGCGGTGGTGATCGCGTTCGGGGTGTGGTTGCAGGGACAGCGGCGGGTGGCGTCATCCCGGCAGCAAGACGTCTGAACTGTTAGTGATCACGTACCCCGTTTTCAGCAGCGTTATTCGAAGGAAACCATCAAGCCAACCGCGATGGGTTCAGATACCCCGTTGAATGGGGTCTCAATCGAGAAACTGTTCCTGTGTCAAACCAACGGAGCAGTGGATTCGCCTCTTTGCCCGTGCTGTCGCCACGCCAGCAAGCTTCAAACGGTACCGGAAATGAGGTCGAAACCATCAGTCTAATCATGGCCTTCTGCCGGCCGGGCCAGGGGAGCATCGATTAGACATGAGATAAAATGTCATTAAAATCAAGATTCCTGTTTTGTATTTCAAAGCATTGGTTTATTGCTGTATTAATAATTTAATCGAACATTTAATTTGAGATTTTAGGTTTCTGGGTACCCCGAATGTTCGCCGGCCACCACGGTGAGTCAGAAGGAAAAACGGATATTGCAGTCCCGCATTCAGGCGGGTCGTTTAACTTTGGCGCAGCACTAACGGGCGGTGATCACGCTTCCGGAGTTGTCATTCCGGACGCGCATCTGTTGTTCTCGGGTGATTTCAAGCGCGCTGGTCTCGACCTCATTCTCTCCGACTCCGAGCGGCAGTTCGTTGTTCCCGATTACTTCAAGGGCGAAAAACATCCGACCCTGATGTCGCCGGACGGCGCGAGTTTGTCCGGTGAGGTTGTCGATGCGCTTACAGGGCACGTCGACTTCGCCCAGGCCGGCAAGGATACCGGGGCCGCAAAAATCATTGGGACGGTCGTTAAGCTCACCGGCAGCGCAACGGCCATCCGCAATGGCGTCGCCGTCGAATTAAACATCGGTGACAATGTCTTTAAGGGCGACGTCGTACAATCCGGAAGTGATTCCGCGCTCGGCATTTCTTTCATTGATGGCACAGCCTTCAGCCTGTCGTCGAACGCCCGTATGGTGCTGAATGAGATGGCCTATGACCCAAGCGGGTCATCGAACCGCTCGCTGCTGAGTCTGGTGCAGGGGACGATTTCCTTTGTTGCAGGCGATACCGCGAAAAACGGCAACATGCGCGTCGATACGCCGGTGGCCACGATGGGCATTCGCGGCACTGCGGTCCTGGTCGAGATAAGTGCCGATAACGGTCCGACAAAATTCTCGGTCTTGGTTGAGCCCGGTGGCAGGAGCGGCTCCTACACTCTGACCGACAAGGTAACGGGATTGCCGGTCGGAACGATCTCCCAGCCCGGCCTTGTGACTTTTGTCTCGGCGACCGGCATCAATCAGCCGTTGAGCGTGGTCGAGTCACTGAAGACGCCGACTGATCTGGCGAATGAAAGGGAAGTAGTTAAGCTGGTTTTCTCGATCGCGTTTCCGCAATTCAACCTCGATGATGGCAAGTCCAAGTTCGCTTTGGGCTCAAGCGTGAACAGTCTTGCGGCTATCGGAACTCCATCATCGGCAACGGATGGACAGACATTCATCGTCACGGTACCTGGAATCAGCAAAGATAGAAGTTCAGCCCCCGGAACTGACCACGCGCTGGACGTGGTGTTCTTTCTGCAGCCCCCATCCTCAAACAATGCTGCGACGTTGATCGAGGATTCGGTGGCGGTGAACCTCAATCTGTCGACGGCGGGGACGATCACGTTCCAGAATTTCGATCCGATCGGTACCCTCAGCGCGACGATCGCGCTGAAATCGTCAGCCTCAAATCCGCATCTGCCGGGCTATATCGACAACGTCAGCCAGATCGGGACCGTTGCAGTCAACGGGATCACGACTGCCACTAGCACCACGGCGACGGTAGGCTGGAGCTTTACGCTGGCGGACAACAACCCGGTGCTGCAATCTCTGGCAGAGGGCGAGACCATTACCCAGGTCTATACCGTCACGGTCAGAGGCAACAACGGCGTACTGGTGACTCAGGACGTCACGGTGACGCTGGCGGGCACCAACGATACCCCGGCAGTCATTACTGAGGATCTTCACGGTGCCGTCACCGAGCAGCTCACTCCGGCCGGCAACCTCACGAGCAGCGGCGTCATCAGCTTTACCGA
>JBBWZW010000312.1:0-50539 GCA_039649305.1 Burkholderiales bacterium | reverse complement strand
ATGACAATGCCAGGAAACACGGCAGGATGTCGCCGGAAGAACGTCGCGCACTGCGTCGTCAGATCGACGAAGCCGGTCACGATATTTACCGTCCTAAACGCTAGCAAGCCTATACCGGTTTACACCCGCATGTCATCCCCGCGAAGGCGGGGATGACAGTTTTGGGGTTCAACCCGAATAGCCAACAATGACGGACCATTACACGTTCAGATAATTGTTCTTCACCCGCACGTAGTGCTCCGCCGAATAGCGTAAATACGCGATCTCTTCAGCAGTCAGCGGTCTTATCGCTCTTACCGGCCGACCCACATACAGCATTCCGCTTTCCAGAATTCTTCCCGGTGGGACCAGGCTGCCTGCACCGACCATCACCCGATCGTGGACCACCACGTCATCCATCACGATCGATCCCATGCCTATCAGGCATTCATTGCCGATGCGGCAACCGTGCAGTATGACCGAGTGGCCGATGGTCACGTAATCGCCGATCAGTAGCGGCGAACCGTCCGGCTTGCCGGGCGTCTTGTGCGACACGTGGCACATCGCAAGGTCCTGCACATTGCTCGCACGCCCGACGCGTATGCTGTTCACATCGCCGCGCAGCACAGCATTGCACCAGATCGAACTGTCCTCACCGAGGATGACATCGCCGATCACTTGCGCGGAGTCGTGCAGGAAGACACGCTCCGCGGTCGCGGGAAAACTATCGAGGTAAGCGGTGAGCGGCATGCGGGTGTGTCCAATCCGGAATGTGGGTCTTGAATTCTAAATGGATTTGCGCCGGCGCAGTGCCAGGCCCGCAGTGAGTTTCCCCATCTGCTTGTAGAGACGGGCATACCATTTATTCCAGTTGCGCACTTCGCGATACTGCTTGACCGCGGTTGCCAGGTCGCCGCGGGCTATGGGGCCGGTCAGCGCATTCGCAGGGCCGAGACGGAAAACGTTGTCGACGGTTTCGCGCACCAGCGGCTCCATCAGTTTCAGCGCCACCTCGGGCGGTATCCCGGCCTTCGCGTAGGCCTGCTGGGCGACGTCGAGCAAGGTCACCAGGTAATTGCAGGCAAACACCGCGGCGGAATGATAGATGATCTTGAAGTCGCCATTGATCGGCACCATGCGCGCGCCGATGGCGGAAAAACCCTGGGTCAGGATATCAACCGCGCGCGGATCGCCTTCGACGCCGCAATAGGTTCCGGTGAAATCATTTGCAATCTGTTCAGGTGCAGCAAAGCTGCGTATCGGATGCACGCTGGCGACGGCGGCGCCGTGTATGGCGGATTGCAACGCGCTCGAGCGCAGTGCTCCGCTGCAGTGGAATACGATGGTGTCAGGGGATAGCCGGCCCGAGTGCACAAGTTTCTCGCCGCATTTCAGGATCTGGTCATCGCTCGCTGCGATCATGGTGATGTCCGCCGGCCGCAGGTCTGCATATTCGCCCACAGCGCGGCCACTGCCGATGAAGGCAACCGCGCTCTGCGCGCTCTCGATCGAACGGTTCAGCACGTCCTGGACGAGGTAGGTGTCGTTGCGGCTCCATAAGCGCCCCAATGTTTTGCCGACATTGCCGCAGCCGATAATGTTGAGGGTAGCTGGCACCGCTAAGATCCTTCCTGTTGATGAGCCGTGGCATTGTTCCGCTCGACGCGCCATTCGTGCTGCAGCAGCGAATAGCAGTTGAGGTCGTGAAAACTGCCCGACCAGAATCCCTGCTCGCGATGCACGCCCTCGAAACGGAAACCGACCCGTGTCGCCAGGCCGCTCGAGGCGGCATTGTCGGGGTGCATTTCCGCCTGGATCCGGTGCAGTTCCATTTCGGTGAACCCGTATTCGAGTATGGCGTTGAGCGCCTCTCGCATGTAGCCCTGGCCGTGGCAGTCACGGGCGATTTCATAACCGATCACGCAGTTGTGCCAGCTGCGGTTCCAGCGAAACAACCCGCATGTGCCGATCAGTCGCCCGTCGTCTTTGCGCTCCAGACCCCACCGGTAACCGGTGCCGGCCGGATGCCAGCTGGCAAAAAATTCAGCGAGATGGTCGGCCTGATAGCGCTCGAGCATTGGGTCGACGCCATACCAGCGCATCCATGCAATGTCGGAATGAATGTCAAACAAGGCATCGGCGTCGGAACGCTCGATCTGTCGCAGGCGCAGGCGCGGCGTATCGAGTTGGGGGAAATGCTGGTTCATGTATCCTCGGGTACGGCAGGGCGGTTGATGCGGGAGGAAGGAAGCAGTGTAAATCAATTCCTGAATTTCACTGCCGGGCTGATCGACCAGTACTCGCCCTCGGTCGCATGGTCTTTCCGCTCGACCATGCCGCGGGCCTTGAACAGCGGATGAGAAATTGCTTCGTCTGCACGCAGGATCGGCGTCACGCAGCAATCGGCGCGTGCGAACTTCCCGGTCCATTCTTCCATCGTGCGTTGCGCGAAGATTGCATCGAGTTCGGCCTTCACCGCCTTCGCATCCGTACCGCCAACCTGTTGGCCCATGCTCCAGTGCCGCGCTTTCAGGTCGGGCCGTTCCAGCACTGCGCAGCATGCTTCCCAAAATTTCAGTTCGAGCGCGCCGACCGCCATGAAGCGGCCGTCCCTCGTACGATAGACGTTGTAGCACGGTACGCCGCCAGTCAGCAGGTCGCGGCCGGGTGCCGCAGGTTGGCCAAAGTTGTTGACCGCCACCATGGGCATGATGTTGTGAGCGAATACCGCGTCTGTCATGGAGACATCGACGAAGCGACCGGCGCCGCCTGTCTTGACGCCGAGTAGCGCGGCCAGGATGCCTTGCACCGCGCTTTGCGCGCCGCCAAGCAAGTCGCCTATCTGGAGGTTGGGCAGCGCCGGGACGCCGTCCGGTCCGGCGTTTTGTTCCAGCATGCCGGCATAGCCGGTGTAGTTGATATCGTGACCGGCCAGATGGGCGTAGGGCCCGTCCTGACCATAACCGGAAATCGCGCACATCACGAGTTTGGGATTGCGCTGCTTCAGGACGTCCCAGCCGATGCCCATTTTGTCCATCACACCGGGCCGGAAGCTTTCGACGACGACATCGGCATGCTCCACCATGCCGAGGAATTCCTCGCGCTGTCCCGGATCTTTCAGGTCCATCCGCACTGACTGCTTGCCGCGATTGACCGCGATAAAAAACTGCGAAACCTCATTGCGTACATGGCCCATCGTGCGTGCGTAATCGCCGACGCCGGGATCTTCGATCTTGATGATGTCGGCGCCCATGTCGGCCAGGTGCATGGTCGCCACCGGGCCGGGAAGCAGGCGCGTGAGGTCAAGGACGCGTATCCCGGAAAGAGGTTTGTCGATCGCTTGCGTCATGATGGGCCCTTCCGGTCGCCTTCTTGTTTTACGCGGCTAGCTGCTCCAGCGCATCCTGCTGTACCAGCCACTCGGTTTCCAGTTGCTCCAGTTCCTTCACCAGATAAGCCTGGTCGACGATCAACGCCTTCAATTCATCCTTGTTGGCGTCATCGTATATCTTCGGGTCAGCCAGGCGCGCATCGACGGTCGCCTTGCGCGCATTGAGCTTAGCCATTTGCTCGTCTATGCGCTTGAGGCGCTGCTCGATTGGTTTCTTCTGCGCTGACTTGCGTTGCCGTTCTTCGGCTTCCGCCCGGCGGCGTTCCTGCTTGTCCTCGCGTGATGCAGGCGGTGCGACTTCCTGCGGCTTGCTGGCAGTCGATGGCAAAGCCGCATCGGTTTTGCCGAGCTTGGTCTTGAACAGCCAGTCGCGGTAATCGTCGAGGTCACCGTCGAAAGGCTGGAGCTTGCCATCGGCAACGATGATGAACTCGTCGGTCGTGGCGCGCAGCAAGTGGCGATCGTGGGATACCAGCAGGACTGTGCCTTCGAACTGCGCCAGCGCCATGGGCAGCGCCTCGCGGGTTTCGAGATCGAGGTGGGTGGTCGGTTCATCGAGCAGCAGCAGGTTGGGGCGCTGCCAGACAATCAACGCCAATGCGAGACGCGCCTTTTCGCCACCGGAGAATGGCGCGATCTTGCTGGTGACCATCTCGCCGCCGAAATTGAAGCGGCCCAAAAAGTTGCGGAGTTCCTGTTCACGGACGTTTGGCGCGATGTGACCGAGATGCCAGAGCGGCGACTCGTCATGGCGCAGCATTTCCACCTGGTGCTGCGCGAAGTAACCGATCGCGAGGCCTTTGCCGAGATGGGAGTCGCCGGACAAGGGCTGCAGGTCACCGGCAATGGTCTTGATCAGGGTCGATTTGCCGGCGCCGTTCACGCCCAGCAAGCCGATGCGTTGACCGGTTTGCAGGGAGAAGGTGATGTCGGAAACAATGACCTTGTCTCCGTCATCGGTGTGGTAGCCGGCATTCACGTCTTCCATGACCAGCAGCGGATTCGGCGCACTTAACGGCTCGCGGAATTCGAAGGAAAATTCAGCCGCTGCGCGCAAAGGCGCCAGCTCTTCCATCTTCGCCAACATCTTCATCCGGCTCTGCGCCTGCTTGGCCTTGCTTGCTTTGGCTTTAAAGCGGTCAACGAAGGACTGCAGGTGGGCGCGCTCGCGCGACTGCTTCGCAAACGCAGCCTGGTCGAGCGCCATCTGGGCCGCGCGTTGGCGTTCGAATGCCGAATAGTTGCCGGAATAGCGCTTGAGTTTGCGTTCATCGATATGGACGATGACATTGACCACGCCGTCAAGGAAGTCGCGATCGTGCGAGATAATGATCAACGTGCCTGCGTAACGCTTCAGCCATTCTTCGAGCCAGATGATCGCATCGAGGTCGAGGTGGTTGGTCGGTTCGTCGAGCAACAGCAGGTCGGAAGGGCACATGAGTGCCTGCGCCAGGTTGAGGCGCATGCGCCAGCCGCCGGAAAAACTCGCGACCGGCTGCTGCATCTGGTCGAGTGAGAAGCCGAGGCCGGTCAGCAATTGTTCCGCGCGTGAGCGCACTGTGTAAGCATCGGCATCGGCCAGAGCGCCGTGGAGCTCGCCGATGTGATTGCCATTTGCCGTGCTTTCGGCCTGGCTTTCCAGGTGCGCCAGCTCGGCTTCCAGTCGACGCAATGTGACGTCGCCGTCGATCGCGTATTCGATGGCAGGGCGGTCGAGTGCGGGCGTTTCCTGCGCGACGTAAGCCATGCGCCATTTTGCCGGGAAATTCACTTCGCCCTGGTCGGCGTGCAGTTCGCCGCGCAACATGCCGAACAGGCTCGACTTGCCTGCGCCGTTGGCGCCGATCAGGCCGATTTTGTCGCCCGGGTTGAGTGTGAGGTCGACATTTTCAAGCAGGGGCTTGATGCCACGAATCAGGGTAACTTGTTGGAATCGAATCATGCTGTTACTTCAATTGGTCAGCGGTCAACAGGAACACCATGTCGTCACCGGCGCTGGTCGACAGCCAGGTCAGTTCGAGGTCGTGGAACGCTGCTTCCGCAAATTCGCGCTCGTTGCCGACTTCGACTATGAGCACGCCGTTTTTTGTGAGTCTTTGCGCCGCGCCTGCGACAATCTTGCGCACCAGGTCCATGCCGTCTGCGCCGCCCGCCAATGCGATCTGCGGCTCGTGGCGATATTCCCGCGGCAGCTTGTCCATTGAGCCGGCGTTGACGTAGGGCGGGTTGGTGACGATCAGGTCGTATTTTTTCTTGGGTACGTTCGCGTACAGGTCCGATTCAATCAGGCTGATGCGGTCCTGCAGTTCGTACTCTTCCACGTTGCGGCGCGCCACTGCGAGTGCGTCGGCCGAAATGTCGACCGCATCCACTTGCGCATTCGGAAAAGCGTCCGCCAGCATAATCGGCAGGCAACCCGATCCGGTGCAGAGTTCCAGGACATTCATCACCGATTCCGGATCGCTGACCCACGGAGAGAATTGATCGGGGATCAGCTCCGCAATGAACGAACGCGGAACGATCACGCGCTCGTCTACATAAAAGCGGTACTCGCCAAGCCAAGCTTCATTGGTGATGTAAGCAGCGGGCACGCGCTCAGCGGCGCGGCGGTCGATGACTTTCAACAATGCGTCGATTTCTTCCGGCAGCAGGCGCGCGTCGAGGAACGGCTCGAGCTTGTCGAGCGGCAGCTTGAGCGAGTGCAGCATCAGGTAAGCGGCTTCATCGAAAGCATTGCTGCTGCCGTGGCCGAAGAAAAGTTCGGCGCCATTAAAGCGGGTGACGGCATAGCGCACCATGTCGCGCAGCGTGGAAAAATTGTTCGATGTCATTGATGATGGAAAAGTTTATGAGAGGGTGGAAACCCTCTTGTCTTAGCCCTCCGCCAACACGGCGTAGGGAGTAGTTACAGTTCAGCTTACAGCAGCAGGTTTTCGAGCGTGCGCCGGTAAATGTTTTTCAGCGGATCGATGAAGCGCAGTTCTATGTGCTCGTCGATTTTGTGGATGCTGCCGTTCGGCGGGCCGAACTCCACAACCTGCGGGCAGATTTGCGCAATGAAGCGTCCGTCCGACGTGCCGCCGGTGGTGGACAGCACGGTATTCACTCCGGTTTCCGCCTTGATTGCCTCGCTGATCGCATCGCTCAGGTTGCCGCGCGCCGTCAGGAATGGCAGTCCGCCAACTGTCCACTTCAGCGAGTAGTCGAAGCCGTGTTTGTCGAGGATTGCATGTACGCGTTGTTGCAATCCTTCGACCGTACTCGCGGTGGAAAAACGGAAATTGAAGTCGATCACCACTTCGCCCGGGATCACGTTCGATGCGCCGGTGCCGCCGTGGATGTTAGACATCTGCCATGAGGTGGGCAGGTAGTACTCGTTGCCGTCGTCCCATTTTTCCGCAACCAGTTCCGCCATTGCCGGGGCGGAAAGGTGGATCGGGTTCTTCGCCAGTTGCGGGTAGGCGATATGTCCTTGCACGCCTTTGACCGTCAGTTTACCCGACATCGTACCGCGGCGACCGTTTTTGATCATGTCGCCGAGCACCTCAGCCGACGTCGGTTCGCCCACGATGCAGTAGTCGAGTTGCTCGCCGCGTTCCTTCAGCTTGTTGCACACGATAACGGTGCCGTCGGTGGCGGGACCTTCTTCATCACTGGTGATGAGAAAGCCGATCGACCCCTTATGGTCCGGATGCGTCGCGGTGAATTCCTCGACCGCGACCACCATCGCCGCGATCGATGTCTTCATGTCAGCTGCGCCGCGGCCGTACAGCTTACCGTCGCGCCTTGTCGGCACGAACGGCGCCGAATTCCACTGGTCGACCGGTCCGGTCGGCACCACATCGGTATGTCCGGCGAAAACCAGCAGCGGCTGCGCCGTTCCTTTGCGGGCCCAGAGGTTGGTCACATTGCCCGACTCGATCGTCTCACAATGGAAGCCAAGCGGCGCCAACAATTCGATCAAGCGCTGCTGGCAGCCCTTGTCGTCGGGCGTTACGGAGGACAGGCTGATCAATTCTTCGGTCAGCGCCAGGGTTTTGCTCATGATTACCTCTTGAATACCTGTTGATAGAGGTCGTCGGAAAAACCGACATGAGTCCCGTTGCCGGCGGCCAGCACCGGCCGCTTGATGATCGAAGGTGATTCCAGCATCAGTTCTGCCGCACTGTCGGCATCGATGATCGCCGCCTTGCGCTCGTCGGGCAGCGCGCGCCAGGTCGTTCCCTTGCGGTTGACCAAAACCTCCCAAGCGACATGCCTGAGCCAGCCATCGATCAGGTCGCGGGTGAGCCCGGCCTTTTTGAAATCATGAAAGGTGTACGCGTGACCGTTTGCGTCCAGCCAGGTGCGCGCTTTCTTTACTGTGTCGCAATTCGGAATGCCGTAGAGGGTGATTGCCATTCAGTTAAACATTAAGTGTGAATTCGGTGAAGGTGGGGCCGTCGTCTTTCTTTTCTTCCGGCTCCTGCTGCTTCGGCTTCGCCGTCTGCCCGTTGTTGAGCAGCCAATACAGGTTGGTGGCCGAGTCCGCATTCGCGAGTGCTTCGTCCTGCGTGATTGCGCCTTCCTTCATCAACTCCATCAGCGCCTGTTCGAAGGTTTGCGAACCCGGTGACATGCTTTTTTCGATGGCTTCCTTGATCTGGCTGATCTCGCCCTGTTCGATCAGTTCGGCGATGTGGCGGGTGTTCAGCAGCACTTCCACCGCGGCTCTCCGGCCCTGGTCCTTCGCCACTACCAGTCGTTGCGAGATGACCGCCTTGATCGTCGCCGCCAGGTCGGACAGCAGCGAGGGCCGTGTTTCCAGCGGATAGAAATTGATGATGCGGGTCAGCGCCTGATAGCTGTTGTTCGCGTGCAGGGTGGCGACGACCAAGTGGCCCGACTGTGCATAGGCGAGCGCGTTCGACATGGTGTCCTTGTCGCGGATCTCGCCGATCAGGATGCAGTCCGGCGCCTGGCGCAATGCGTTCTTGAGTGCCACCCTCAGGCTCTCTGCGTCCGTGCCGATTTCGCGCTGATTCACGATCGACTTCTTGTTGGTGAACAGGAATTCGATCGGATCTTCCAGCGTCAGGATGTGGCCGGTTTTCAAAGTATTGCGGTGATCCAGCATCGCCGCAATCGTGGTCGATTTGCCCGAACCAGTCGCGCCGACGACCAGCACGAGGCCGCGCTTTTCCATGATGATGTCGGTCAGTGCCTCCGGTACGCGCAGGTCGGCGAGCCTCGGGATTTCGCCCGGTATGTAGCGGAACACTGCTGAAACGGTGCCACGCTGGCGGAATGCCGACAAGCGGAAGCTGCCCAGGCCCGTCACCGGAATACCGAGGTTGAGCTCGTTATCGCGTTCCAGTTCGTCCAGTTTTGCCACACTGACCACTTCGCCCAGCAGCGCCCTGATGGTCAGGTCGTCCATCTTCTGCTGGTTGATCGGGAGCACGTGGCCGTTGATCTTGATATGGATCGGCGAGTTCACCGTCATGAACAGGTCCGACGCCTTTTTTTCCTTCATCAGCTGGAACAAGCGATCCATAGCCATTATTGGGGCACTCCTGGATTAAGGGGATCGTCTAAGCTCCCCCTCTCCCGCAGGCGGGAGAGGGGTTGGGGGTGAGGGCGCCCGCAGAAGGGGATACCACTCGCCGCGAACAAAAAAATCAATCGCGCAGCAACTCATTAATCGCGGTTTTCGCACGAGTCTTAGCATCCACGCGCTTAACAATCACCGCGCAATACAAGCTATGCGAACCATCCGCCGACGGCAGGTTGCCGGATACGACAACCGATCCCGCCGGAACGCGGCCATAGCTGACTTCGCCGGTGGCACGATCGTAAATTTTGGTCGACTGGCTGATATACACGCCCATCGAAATGACGGAGTTCTCTTCGACGATCACGCCTTCAACGATTTCGGAGCGGGCGCCGATGAAGCAGTTGTCTTCGATGATGGTCGGATTGGCTTGCATGGGTTCAAGCACGCCGCCGATGCCGACGCCGCCGGACAGGTGCACGTTCTTGCCGATCTGAGCGCAGGAACCGACGGTGGCCCAGGTGTCGACCATCGTGCCTTCATCGACGTAAGCGCCGATATTGACGTACGACGGCATCAGCACCACGTTTTTAGCAATGAAACTGCCGCGGCGTGCGACTGCCGGCGGCACGACGCGGAATCCGCCCTTGGCAAAATCTTCAGCCGTGTAGTTGGCGAACTTGGTCGGGACCTTGTCGTAAAACTGCAGGTCGCCGGCCTTCATCTGCAGGTTGTCTTCGAGGCGGAATGACAGCAGCACGGCCTTCTTCACCCACTGGTTGACCACCCAGCTGCCGGTGTCCTTCTGCGCCACGCGCAGTGTGCCGGCGTCGAGCTCGGCGAACACGTGCGATACGGCATCGCGGACTTCAGCCGGAGCCGAATTGGAGGAAATATTCGCGCGGTCTTCCCACGCCTGTTCGATGATTTGTTGTAGCTGTTGTGTCATTGTGAGTTTGATAGTGGGGTTGAATAAATCAGGATGCGGACAGTTTCTTTGTGAATTCGACAATACGGCGTGCGGCTTCGAGACATTCATCAACTTCCGCCACCAGTGCCATGCGTATGCGATTCTGACCCGGATTGACGCCGTGCGCCTCGCGTGCGAGAAAACTTCCCGGCAGTACCGTCACATTATATTCGGCATACAGCCGCCTGGCGAAGTCGGTGTCGGAGATGGCGACATCCCGGTCGACCCTGGCCCAAAGATAAAAGCCGGCGTCGGGCAGATCGACATCGAACACCTCTTGCAGGACCGGCGTGACCTGCCTGAACTTTGCGATGTACTTTGCGCGGTTCTCCACCACGTGCTGCTCATCGTTCCACGCGATGATCGACGTCGCCTGGACCGGCGGGCTCATGGCGCCGCCGCAATAGGTCCGGTACAGCAGGAATTTCTTCATGATCTCGGCGTCGCCGGCGACAAACCCCGAACGCATGCCCGGCACATTCGAGCGTTTGGACAGGCTGGAGAATGCAATCAGGCGCCGGTAATCGGTACGGCCCAGCTTGTGCGCAGCTTCGAGGCCGCCCAGCGGTGCTTCTTCCTTGAAATAAATCTCGGAATAGCATTCATCCGAAGCAATCACGAACCCATAGCGGTCGGACAGGTCAAACAACTCTTTCCAGTCTTCCAACGTCAACACCGCGCCGGTCGGATTGCCGGGTGAGCAAATATACAAGAGTTGCACATGTGACCAGACGTCGGCCGGTACGTTCTGGAAATCGGGCGCGAAGTTGCGCCCGGGATTCGAGTTGACGAAATAAGGCTGGGCACCCGAGAGATAGGCCGCCCCCTCATAGATCTGGTAGAACGGGTTGGGACACATCACCAGCGCGCCCGGTACCGGGGACACGATGGTCTGCGCCAATGCAAACAAGGCTTCGCGCGAGCCATTGACCGGCAGGATCTGCGTCGCCGGATTCAGCTTCGGCAAGCCGTAGCGCCGTTCCAGCCATCCGGCAATCGCCGCGCGCAATGCATCGGCGCCCGCGGTCGTGGGATAGTTGGCCAGGCCGGCCAGATTGTCCGCAAGGGCTTTCTGTATAAACGGCGGGGTAGGGTGTTTTGGTTCGCCGATGCCGAGGCTGATCGCCGGATAGGCGGCGCTGGGCGTCGTCTCTGAAAACAGGATCCGTAGCTTTTCAAAAGGATACGGTTGCAGCTTGTCTAGGAGCGGATTCACGTAGGAAATGAGCGAGTTAATGGCGGGAAAGGGAAGCCAGATTGTCAACGGCCGCATTATACCGTCCGGTCAGTTACCGCGCCGCCCGGAAAATGATGACCAGCAACCCTAAAATGATATGATTAGCCGCTTTCGTGAGCCTTACACCGTCCCATGTCACTCTGCAACAGGCATGACATCCGCTTACTCTCAGAATAGTCGATAACGTGCGTCTAACTTCCATCAAATTATCGGGATTCAAGTCTTTCGTGGATCCCACCAATTTTCAGGTCCCGGGCCAACTGGTGGGTGTCGTCGGCCCCAACGGCTGTGGCAAGTCCAATATTATCGATGCTGTGCGCTGGGTGCTGGGCGAATCCAAGGCGTCCGAACTGCGCGGCGAGTCGATGCAGGACGTGATTTTCAACGGCTCGACCAACCGCAAGCCAGCAGGGCGCGCTTCAGTGGAACTGGTGTTCGACAATGGCGACGGCCGCGCCGCCGGCCAGTGGGGCCAGTACGCGGAAATTGCGGTCAAGCGCACGCTGACACGCGACGGCACCTCGACTTATTACATTAACAACCAGGCGGTACGGCGCCGCGACATCCAGGATATCTTTCTCGGCACCGGCCTCGGACCACGCGCTTACGCGATCATCGGCCAGGGCATGATTTCGCGCATCATTGAAGCGCGACCGGAAGAGCTGCGTATCTTCCTGGAAGAGGCAGCCGGCGTATCCAAATACAAAGAGCGCCGCCGCGAGACGGAAAACCGACTGCACGACACGCGTGAAAACCTGACCCGCGTCGAAGACATCCTGCGCGAACTGAATTCCAACCTCGAGAAACTGGAAGCACAAGCTGCGGTCGCACAGAAGTTTCGCGAAATGGAAGCTGACCAGGACGAAAAGCAAAAACTGCTCTGGCTACTGCGCAAGAACGAAGCGAAGGGCGAGCAGGAAAAATTTTTCCGCGACATCGAAAAGGCGCAGGTCGACCTGGAAGAACAGACGGCCAAACTGCGGCATATCGAGACGGAACTGGAACACATGCGGCAGGCGCACTATGCCGCCGGCGACCGCATGCACACGGCGCAAGGGCATCTGTACCAGACCAATTCCGAAATCGGCAGCCTGGAAGCGCAGATCAAGTTTGTGATCGAATCGCGCAACCGCCTGCAGTCGCAGCTCAACTCGCTGACGACGCAACGGGACCAATGGCAGCGCCAGGGCCAGCAGCACCAGGAAGACCTCGCTGAAGCCGAGCTGCACCTGGAAGAACATGCGGCCCGCGTCGAGCAGGCGCAGCAGTCGTCACAGCACCAGCATGACAGCATGCCAGCGCTTGAACAGGCATGGCGTGAATCGCAACTGAAGACCACCGAGTCGCGCGGCAAGATCATGCAGATCCAGCAGCAGATCGAGCTGGAGTCGGCGCACCAGCGCAATGCATCCAACATCCTCGCGAACCTGATGTCGCGGCGCGAGCGCCTGTCGCAAGAGAAGGGCGGCATGAGCATGCCCGACAGCGCGCATCTGTCCAACCTGAAGATGCAGCTGGAGGAAAAGCAGGCGTCGCTGGAAGAATCGCGCGAACAACTCGAATCGGCGCAGGAACAGCAGCCGAAGCTGGAAGAAGAGCGTCGCGCGGCGCAACAGCAATTCAATACCGAGACCGCCAACAATGCACAGCTGGAAGCGCGTCTCACCGCATTGAAGCAGCTGCAGGAAAACGTGCAGACGCAGGGCAAGGTCCAGCCATGGCTGAAGAAGCACGAGCTAGGCGAAATGCCGCGCCTCTGGCAAAAGCTGCATATCGACCAGGGCTGGGAAACCGCGCTGGAATCGGTGCTGCGCGAGCGCACCTCCGCCCTGGAGATGTCGAACCTCGACTGGGCCAAGGCGTTCTTTGGCGATGCGCCGCCGGCCAAGCTGGCGATGTTCGCCCCCGACCCAGGCGCACCGGCAGTCACCGAAATGCCGGCCGGACTCAAGCCATTTTTCAACCTGCTGCAATTGAATGACCCGGGCCTGCGCACAGTGATGCAGGACTGGCTCCATAACGTCTTCATCGCAGAGGACATTACCGCAGCTTTTGTCGATCGCATCAAGCTGCCGGTCGGCGGTTACTTCGTCACCAGGCAAGGCCATGTGGTCGGCAGGTCGAGCGTGCGTTTCTATGCGTCCGATTCCGAGCAGGACGGCATGCTGGCGCGCCAGCAGGAAATCGAGAACATCACCAAGCAGCTCCGCGCGCAGCAAATGCTTGCCGATGAAGCAAAAACGCGCACCATCCGCGCAGATGCCGCATTGACGCAAGCTACGCAGCGGCTGCAGGAATTGCGCCAACGTGTGAGCACGCTGACTCAATCGGTGCACGCATTGCAAATGGACGTCGTGAAGTTGTCCGAAGTGCAGGAGCGCTTCAACCAGCGCAGCACACAGATCGATGCCGACCTGGCGGAAATCGCAGCGGAGGAAGCCGAGCAGCAGCAGGCGAAAGTCGAGTCGGAAGCGAAGTTCGAACAGCTCGACGCCGAACTGGCCGAGCTGCAGGAGTCGCACGAAGAAGGACAGACGCTGTACCTGGCGAAGGAACAGCAACTCAATGATGCCCGCCAGCGCCTGAGGGAACTGGAACGCGCTGCGCAGGAAGCCGAATTCGCCGAGAAATCGCATCGCAACAAGATCGAAGAACTCAAGCGCAGCATCTCGACCGCACTGGAGCAGGCGGCGCAACTGTTCGCCAACATGCAGCAAGGCAGTCTCGAGCTGGAAAGCCTGGATGACCAGACGGCGCAGGCCGGCTTGCAATCGCTGCTGGAAAAGCGCAGCGACCAGGAACGCGCGTTGGCCGATGCGCGCCATGAGCTCGACCAGCTCACGCAGAAATTGCGGCATCACGAAGAAGCGCGCATGCAGTCGGAACGCAGCCTGCAGCCGCAGCGCGACAGGATCATGGAGCTGCAGCTGAAAGAGCAGGCGGCCCGCCTCAATCAGGAACAGTACGCGCAGCAGTTGCTGGAAGCGCAGGCCGATGAAGCTGCGCTGGCAGAGAAGTTGAACGGCGACATGCGTCCGTCGTATCTGCAGGGCGAAGTCACGCGCCTGACCAATGCGATCGCCGCATTAGGCGCCGTCAACCTCGCGGCGCTGGACGAGCTGGCACAGGCGTCCGAGCGCAAGAACTTCCTCGATGCGCAGACCGCCGACCTGGTCGAGGCGATCACCACGCTGGAAGACGCGATCAACAAGATCGACAAGGAAACGCGCGAACTGCTGCAGGATACCTTCGATAAGGTGAATCATCATTTCGGCGAGCTGTTCCCGATCCTGTTCGGTGGCGGCAATGCCAAACTGATGATGACCGGCGACGAGATCCTCGACTCCGGAGTGCAGGTGATGGCGCAGCCGCCCGGCAAGAAGAACGCGACGATACACTTGCTGTCCGGCGGCGAAAAAGCGCTGACCGCGACCGCGCTGGTGTTCTCGATGTTCCAGCTCAATCCGGCTCCGTTCTGCTTGCTGGACGAGGTCGATGCACCGCTGGACGATGCCAACACCGAACGATTCTGCAACATGGTCAAGCGCATGTCGGCACAGACGCAGTTCCTGTTCATTTCGCATAACAAGATCGCGATGGAAATGGCGCAGCAGCTGATCGGGGTCACCATGCAGGAGCAGGGCGTGTCGCGTATCGTTGCAGTCGATATGGAATCGGCCGCGAATTTTGCGTCAGAGGCCGAGGCGGCGTAGAACGGTTTTCATCGCCTGTGAGGGGAAGGATGTAGGGTACGCACGGCGCACCCTACATCCGCCCACCAAATCCGAATTGGCACAAGGGTCAGTGGTTCCCAATGCCGCCGCGAAATTCAATCACATGCGTGCGGAACGAGCCAGCGCAGCGCGCTTCTGGTAATACGCGACATTCGCATGCGCTTCGCGTGCACGCTCTTCCTCCACGTTCGCGGAGATCAGGTAGTGCTGCTCGACGCGTTTCAGCCACCAGTGGTGAAAGAAGCGGACCGCAGGCGCGACCGAGAGCATTACCAGCTCGCCCAGGTTGAAGTCTTTGGCAGCTGATGCTGTGGATCGCGGGCTGCGCAGGTGCATCTGGGCTTGTTTCGACATAACGAATTCTTGTTGCATGCGGTTCTCCCCTCAAAAAATGGCGTAGCGGGCATTGCTTTAGGTTTGCGATGCTCCGGACATCGGACACCAATACGGCGCTGTAACAGCACACACTTCATCGACCCTGGGGCCGTTTGAAGTGTTTGTATTCTATTGGGACGGGTGCAGGCCAGGTTTTGAGGACGGTCAACCGCTGTACTTCCAGATCGCCTGTCGCATGCTTTCGAGCAAACTGTTTGACGCAGATCATCCGTTTCAAGACGTCGGACGCTGCGGCGATCCGCGAGCGCGCCGAAGCGGGCCGTTGCTTGACAACTTTATCGAGGGACACTACCCTGAGGCCCTTAGAGGCTCTCTGTGTATTGTGGGCGAAGCACGCCCTCATTCTGGTCGCCGCGGCCCTCCGGCGGCTTCATCGAACATGGATATTGCCCGCGATGAAGCCCGGGAGCCGTCAATTCTCTGGATTTCTTAAATGACCCGATCTGTATCTTCATTCAGGCACCATGCCCCATCGTGGGCGAATGGCAGCAAGCCGGCCCTGAATCCCGGTTCCAAGGCTAACGCCGTATGACAGACCTCCAAACAAGCCTGATGGTTATCGGCGGCACCATTGTCGCCGGTGTGTTCAGCTATAACAAATGGCAGGAATACAAAGCTAAAAAGACGGTGGAGCGCGCATTCGCCACCGATCATGACGACGTATTGATGACGCCGGACAGCGCTGCCGCCCCGGTCGGCGCCGCACGTCATGAGCCCTCGTTCGCAGACGAATACCAGGATCCCGTCGATCCCGCTAATGCAGCCAGCCCGGATGAAGCCCAGGCGGCAGTCCAGGACCAGCCGGCAGCCGCTGAGGTGCCGGCCCAGCCTCCGCAGAAGGATCTGCCCGTCGACGAAGTGATCGATTGCCTGATTCCGCTCGCGCTCGGCGGACCAGCGCGCGGTGACAAGATACTTCCGCGCCTGCAATCGCTGCGTCACGTCGGCAATAAGCCGGTTCATTTCATCGGGCAATGCGATCACGGCGGCTGGGAATCTATCGTCCATGGCGGCATCTACCATCACCTGTTGGCCGGCGTTCAGATTGCCAACCGCAGCAGCGCGTTGAACGAGCTGGAATACTCGGAACTGATCACGCAATTGCGCCAGGTCGCGGACGAGATCGATGCGGAACCGAATGTGCCCGATATGACCAATGTCATGGCCAACGCGAAGGCGCTGCACCAGTTTGTCGCCGAGTACGATGCGCAGCTGAGTGTCAATATCCAGGCCAATGATGCGCCATGGGCAATCAGTACGTTGCTCTCCGCATTGGAGCGCCAGGGATTCGACCTGCGCCCGGATGGCCGCCTGGTCATGCCTAACGGCGACGGTGGTGTGCTCTTCTCTCTGTCCACGAATGTGAACCTCGCGGCGGAAACCACAACCCGCCTGACCTTGTTGCTGGACGTGCCGCGTGTTGCCCCCGAGTTCGACGGTTTCGGCGCCATGGTCGCCTGCTCCAGGGTGCTTGCCGCACGCCTTGATGGCACCGTGGTCGATGACAGCAATCAGCCGCTGTCGTATGCGGCCGTGGAGGAAATCGCAGGGCAGGTCGGGGAGTTTTACGAGAACATGGAAAAGGCAGGAATCCCGGCCGGCTCCACCCGTGCATTGCGATTGTTCAGCTGACGATGCAACCGGACCTGTTTTCAACCAAGGTACAACCCGAGAACACCCCCAGGATCCCGGACGCAAACGACTGGCCGGCGCGCGCGGCCTGGCTGAGGGCCGAGCTGAGCCGGCATGGCCACGCCTATTACGTACTCGACAATCCGACCATTCCCGACGCGGAATACGACAAGCTGTTCGGCGAACTGCAGGCACTGGAGCAGGAGCATCCGGAACTCGCCACCCCCGATTCGCCGACCCAGCGAGTTGGCGGCAAGCCGCTGCCGCAGTTCGACCAGGTCCGTCATACGCTGCCCATGCTGTCTCTCAATAACGCGTTCGATGAAGCGGATATCGCCGGCTTCGACCGCAGGGTAACGGAGGGGCTGGACGGCGCGAAGGTCGAGTATTCGACTGAGCTGAAATTCGACGGTCTCGCCATCAGCCTGCGCTACGAAGACGGCATCCTGATGCAAGCCGCCACCCGCGGCGATGGCATGACGGGAGAAAACGTGACCTTCAACGTGCGTACGGTAAAGGCGATTCCCTTGCGCCTGCATACCGATCATCCTCCTGCTGTATTGGAAGTTCGTGGCGAAGTACTGATGTACAAAGCGGATTTTGCGAAGCTCAATGCAAGGCAGCGCGAGGCCGGACAGAAAGAGTTCGTCAATCCTCGCAATGCAGCGGCGGGCAGCTTGCGGCAACTTGATTCCCGTATCACGGCGCACCGTACTTTACGGTTTTTCGCGTATGGAATCGGCGTGCTCGAAGGGGCGGAAATGCCGCCTTCGCATTTCGGCCTGCTCGACTGGTATGCGTCGCTTGGCCTGCCGGTGTGCAACGAACGCGCGGTGGTCAAGGGCGCGCAAGGCTTGCTCGATTTCTATCACGGCATCGGCGAGAAACGTAAGCAACTGCCTTACGACATAGACGGCGTCGTCTATAAGGTCAACCGGCTCGAACACCAGCAGAAACTCGGTTTCGTGTCACGTGCGCCGCGCTTCGCGGTCGCCCACAAATTCCCTGCCGAGGAAGCAACCACGGTGGTGCAGGACATCGGCGTCCAGGTAGGACGAACCGGAGCGATTACTCCGGTGGCGCGCCTTACTCCTGTATTCGTCGGCGGCGTGACGGTCACCAACGCCACCCTGCATAACGAAGACGAGGTGAACCGCAAGGATATCCGTATCGGTGATACCGTTATCGTGCGCCGCGCCGGCGACGTGATTCCGGAAGTGGTCAGCCACGTGCCCGAATTGCGCCCCGCGAACGCGCGGCAATTCGTTATGCCTGTTGCCTGCCCGGTGTGTGGTTCGCCGATCATCAGGCTGGAAGAAGAAGCGATTGCCCGCTGCTCCGGCGGATGGATCAAGTGCCCGGCGCAGCGCAAGGGCGGCTTGCTTCATTTTGTGTCGCGCCGCGCGATGGATATCGAGGGCCTGGGCGAACAGCTGGTAGAGCAGTTGGTGGACAAGCATGTGATCACCACGGCAGCGGATCTTTACAAGCTGGGCCTGACTTCGCTCTCCGAGCTCGATCGGATGGCCACGAAATCTGCGCAGAATGTGCTGAACGCGCTCGAGAAATCCAAGTCGACCACCCTTGCTCGTTTCATCTATGCGCTCGGCATTCGCCATGTGGGCGAAGCGACCGCAAAGGAATTGGCGAATCATTTCGGCAATCTCGATGCGTTCCTGGATGCATCCGAAGAGCAGTTGCTGGAAGTCGCGGATATCGGGCCGGTGGTCGCGCGCTCCATCAGGTCGTTCCTGTCGGATTCGCTCAATATCGAGCTGATCGAACAATTGCGCGCCGCCGGGGTAACATGGACGGAAACCGCGCCGTCCGAGGATAAGCCGAGGGTTTTACTGGGCAAGACATTTGTCCTGACGGGAACGCTGCCGACGCTCACGCGCGACGAGGCGGCGGAAATGATCGAAGCAGCGGGCGGCAAGGTTGCCGGTTCGGTGTCGAAGAAAACCAGCTACGTGGTGGCCGGCGAGGAGGCTGGCAGCAAGTTGGCAAAGGCTCAGGAACTGGGCGTAGCTATCCTGGACGAAGCCGGCCTGCGACAATTACTGGAGGCAAACTAGAATGACAAAAATTACAAAAGCCGTTTTTCCCGTAGCGGGTCTGGGCAGCCGCTTTTTGCCCGCGACCAAGGCGCAGCCGAAAGAAATGCTGCCGATCGTCGACAAACCGCTTATTCAGTACGCGGTGGAAGAGGCGGTTGCGGCAGGTATCAGCGACCTGATCTTCATCACCGGGCGCAACAAACGCGCGATCGAAGATCATTTCGATACTGCTTACGAGCTTGAATCGGAACTCGAGGCCAACGGCAAGACAGCCTTGCTCGAAGTACTGCGCAACACCATTCCAAAGAACATCAACTGCATCTTTATCCGCCAGTCAGCCGCGCTCGGTCTGGGCCATGCGGTACTGTGTGCGCGTCCGGTGGTTGGCAACGAACCGTTCGCAGTTTTGCTCGCGGACGACTTCATGGATGTCGTTCATGGACAGACGCCGGTGCTGGCGCAAATGACCGAGCTGTATTCGAGAGAAGGCGCAAGCCTGCTGGCGGTACAGGATGTCCCGCGCGCGGAAACCAAACAATACGGCATCGTCAGCACCACCGCTTACAAACCCGGCCTTGAGCTGGTGAACGCCATCGTCGAAAAGCCCAACCCGGATGCGGCACCGTCCACGCTCGCCGTCGTCGGCCGGTATATATTGGATAACAAGATACTCAACTATCTTGACGGGCTCGAAAAGGGCGCCGGTGGGGAAATACAATTGACCGACGGTATAGCCGCCCTGATGAAGTCGGAACGGGTGCTGGCCTACCGCTATGCGGGGCAGCGCTACGATTGCGGCTCGAAGCTGGGGTACCTCAAGGCGACCGTCGCCATGGGCCTCAAACATCCGGAAACGGGCGACGCGTTCGCCGAGTATCTTCAGAAACTGTAAGCCTTTGGGGGGATGATGAGCGTAAGAGAAATTCTCAGGATGGGCGACCCCAGGCTACTGCGGCAGGCGGAGCCGGTGACCGGCTTCGGCACGCCTGAACTGGAAGCCTTGATCGCGGACATGTTCGATACGATGCATGCTGCCAATGGCGTCGGACTAGCGGCGCCGCAAATCGGCGTCAACCTGCAGCTGCTGATCTTCGGCTTCAATCAGAATGATCGCTATCCCGACGCTCCCGCGGTGCCGGAAACCATCCTGCTCAATCCCGTGTTGAAGCCCTTGTCGGAAGAAACGGAAGACGGCTGGGAAGGTTGCCTGTCCGTTCCGGGCATGCGCGGGGTAGTGCCACGCTGGACCAGGCTACGCTATGACGGTGTCGACCAGCACGGCAATCCGATCAGCCGTGAAGTCGACGGCTTCCACGCTCGCGTGGTGCAACACGAGTGCGACCACCTTGCCGGCGTACTCTATCCCATGCGGATCAGGGATTTCTCCCGCTTCGGTTTCACCGAGGTCATGTTCCCCGGGATGGACCCTAACGCCGATGACTGATTCATGAGGGGCGCCACACTATCCCGGGCGCCGTTATACACATGAGTTCAGCAAAGCGCATCCTGGTCGTTTACGCCCATCCGACGCCCCATCATTCGCGGATCAATAGTCGTTTGGCTGAAGCGGCCCAGGCAGTGCCCCACGTACGGGTGCACAATCTCTACGAAACCTACCCGGATTTCTATATCGATATTCAGCAGGAGCAGGCGTTGCTCGCCGAGGCAGACCTGCTGGTGTTCCAGCACCCGATCCAGTGGTACAGCATGCCTTCGCTGCTCAAGGAGTGGGTCGACGTGGTGCTCGAATATGGGTGGGCCTACGGACCGGGTGGCAACGCGTTGCGCGGCAAGGATTTCTGGTTGGTAGCGACCACTGGTAGCGTTGAGGAGTCGTATCAGGAAGGCGGCTATCACGGCCACGAGTTCCAGGTATTCCTGCCGCCGATCCAGCAGACCGCTTTGCTATGCGGCATGCGCTGGCTGCCGCCGCTCATCATGCATGGCGCGCGCCAGGTCGACGATGCTGTGGTCGATGCCCATGTGGCGGAGTATTTGCAGCGGCTCGCTACCTATCCGAACTGGTCCGACGCTGCCAACGCAGATCGTCCTGTAGAGCAAAACCAACAAGTATAAGACTCCATGGAACAAAACAACCTGCTGCTGAATGCATTGATCTATCTTGCCGCCGCGGTGGTTGCTGTTCCAATCGCCAAACGGCTCGGACTGGGCGCAGTGCTGGGTTACCTGCTGGCGGGGATCGCGATCGGACCGTGGGGCTTGGGCTTCATCAGCGGGGTAGAGGATATCCTGCACTTTTCCGAATTTGGCGTGGTGCTGCTGCTGTTTCTGATCGGACTGGAGCTCGATCCGAAACAGCTGTGGTCTACGCGCCGTTCGATTTTTGGCTGGGGTGGGGCGCAGGTGGGCATAGTGACCGCCGCGCTGTTCGCGGCCGCCGTTGCGTACGGCTTCCCGTGGAAAGTGTCCCTGATCGCGGCGCTCGGTCTGTCGCTGTCATCTACCGCGGTGGCGTTGTCGACACTGCAGGAGCGCAACCTGTTGCCGACGCCCGCGGGTTCCGGTGCATTTTCGATCCTGCTGTTCCAGGATATTGCCGCGATACCGATGATCGCGATAGTGCCTTTGCTGGGCACTGCGGGGCAGGGCGCGAACCTGGGCTGGATGGACGCAGTCAAGGTCATGGCCGTCATAGCCGCCCTGATTTTTGGCGGCCGCTATTTGATACGCCCGCTGCTGCGCCTGATCGCGAAAACTGATATGCGCGAGATTTTCACTGCATTCGCGTTACTGCTCGTGATTGCCATCGGGCTGTTGATGCAGTCGGTCGGCATGTCGATGGCGCTCGGCACTTTCCTCGCGGGCGTGCTGCTGGCGGATTCGGAATACCGGCATGCGCTGGAAGCCGACCTGGAGCCGTTCAAGGGATTGCTGCTGGGCCTGTTCTTTATCGCGGTCGGCATGTCGATTGATTTCGGCATCCTGCTGCGGGAGCCGCTGCTTGTGGCATGGATGCTCGCCGCATTCCTCGCTATCAAAATTGGTGTGCTGTACGGCCTGGCGAGGGTCATCGGGATCCCGCGCGGACAACAGGTCTTCTTTGCGTTTTTACTCTCGCAAGGCGGTGAATTTGCGTTCGTGGTATTCGGTGCCGCTGCGACGGCGAAGGTGTTTTCGCCGGATATCGCTTCGTTGCTGGCGGTGGTGGTGGCGCTATCGATGGCGGTGACGCCGCTATTGCTGCTCGTGTACGACAAGCTCATCGAGCCGGGTTTCAAGGCGGCGAAAAGGCGGCCGGCCGATACCATTGAAGAAGAAAATCCGGTGATCATCGCCGGCTTCGGGCGCTTCGGCCAGATCGTCGGCCGCCTGCTGCGGGCCAACCGCATCGGCCTCACCGTGCTCGATCACGATCCGGACAATATCGACCTGCTGCGCCAGTTCGGTTTCAAGGTGTTTTACGGAGACGCCACGCGTATCGATTTACTGCAGAGTGCCGGAGCAGCCAAGGCACGCGCGCTGGTCGTTGCGATAGACGACATCGAGGACAGCCTGCGGGTGGTCGACGCGGTGAAGCGGGAATTCCCGAACCTGAAAATCCTGGCAAGGGCGCGCAATGTCACGCACTACTATGAATTGATGGAACGCGGCGTCACCGTCATCGAGCGCGAAATATTCGAGAGTTCGCTGATGCTCGGGCGCCATGTGCTGCATGAACTCGGCTTCGGCTCGTTTCGGTCGCGCCAGGCGGCGATGAAGTTTCGCGCACATAACATTAAATCCTTGCATGCCTTCTATCCATACTACAAGGATCAACAGGAATTCATCTCCCTGAGCGCAAAAGCAAGGAAGGAGCTGGAAGAGATGTTTGCGCGCGACGCGGAGGCGTTGAACAGCGAGCGCCGCAGCGGGTGGAACTAGACCGGTGCGCACGGCGCACCCTACGTCCCCCAAGGCGAATTAGAAACTCTCGTCAGCGCCGAGATAGCGCCACTGTCCTGTGGGCAGATCACCCAGCGCGACGCGGCCGATGCGCACCCGTTTCAACCCGAGAACTCTCAGTCCGACCGCTTCGCACATGCGACGAATCTGCCGTTTCTTTCCCTCGCGCAGTACGAAGCTGAGTTGATCCTCGTTCTGCCAGCGCACTTTGGCCGGCAGCAGTTTTTTCCCATCGAGCGACAGGCCGTGATTCAGGCGTTTGAGCTCGGCGTCCGGCAGGCGGCCCGGTTTCGTGTACTGCACACGCACCAGGTATTCCTTCTCCACCGACGTGTCTTCGCCGATCAAATGCTTTGCGATGCGGCCGTCCTGCGTCAGGACCAGTAAGCCGACCGAATCGATATCGAGCCGTCCCGCCGGGACCAGGCTGCGCAACTGGCTCGGATGAAACTGGACAGGCGCGGTATCGCCTTTCCAGCGACTCTCGGCGTTGACCAGGGTCACCGCCGGCTTGTATCCGTCTTCCGCTTGCCCACTGACATAGCCCATCGGCTTGTTGATGAGCACCGTCACACGACGCGCCTGCTGTGCGCTCGCCTGGCGTTCGACAGTGATTTTCTGATGTGGCAACACCTTGCTGCCCAGTTCCGACACGATCTGGCCATCGACGCGCACCCAGCCGCGTTCGATCCACTCGTCGGCTTCGCGGCGGGAACAGAGGCCGAGTTCGGACATGCGTTTGGAGAGGCGGACAGGCTCAGTCATGGTGATAATTCTGTAGAGAGGTGAATCGGGTTGCAGGTATCAGACGCGCAATGCCTCAAGCAGCTCGGTTTCGAGCTGGATCTGGCTGCGGGCATTGTTCAGGATCGGGCCGTCGACGATGAAAACGTCTTCCACCCGTTCGCCCAGCGTCATGATTTTTGCGGTATGCAGGTTGATTTTGTATTTGGCCAGTACGTTCGCAATCGAGTACAACAGGCCGTTGCGGTCATTGGCCGATACCGACAGCAGGTAATACTGGCCGCGTTCGTCCGGGCGCAAATCGACCGTCGGTGTGACCGGAAATGTGCGCGACAGGCGCGACAGTCGGCCTTTTGCCGGCGGCGTCAGCGCGGCGCGCGACTCGAGCAATTCTTTCAACTCATGCTCGATCAGGCTGATGAGGTCACGATAGCTGTTGGCAAAGGCGGGCTCCGTCACGAGGAATGTGTCGAGCGCATAACCATGCCGCGTCGTGTGGATCTTCGCGTCGAGAATGCTGAAGTTTTTTTTGTCGAAGTAGCTGCAGATCCGCGCGAACAGGTCGGGCTGATCCTTCACATAGACGGTCACCTGCAGGCCTTCGCCTATCGGCGCCAGCCGGCACTTCACCACGGCCGTCTTGCTGTCAATCTTGTCGTACAGCGAGCGGGTCTGCCACGCAATGTCAGATGCATCATGCCGCAGGAAGTAGGCCACATCCAGCTTCTGCCAGAGCGCGCGATGGGCGTTCTGCGGCACACCATACAACCGCAGGGTCTTCAGCGCTTCTCCCTGGCGGTTTTCAAGTTCATGACTGTCCGAAGGATCTTCTCCACCCAGCACACGCAACGCCATGCGATAGAGATCTTCCAGCAGCTTGCCTTTCCACGCGTTCCACACCTTGGGGCTCGTGCCGCGAATATCTGCCACCGTCAGCAGGTACAGGGCGGTGAGGTGGCGTTCGTTCTTCATCAGGCCGGCGAAGTTGCGGATCACATCGGGATCCGACAAGTCCCGCTTCTGCGCCACCTGCGACATCGTCAGGTGATGCTGGACCAGGAACACCACCAGCTCCCGGTCCTCTTTTACCAGGCCATGGTCTCTACTGAACCGGTCGGCATCCGCCATGCCCAGTTCGGAATGGTCGCCGCCCCGGCCCTTGGCAATGTCGTGAAAAAGTGCGGCTATATAGAGCAGCCATGGCTTGTCGAAGTTCGCCATCAACTGACTGCAGAACGGGTACTCATGCGCATGCTCGGTCATGGTGAAGCGACGCACATTGCGCACCACCATCAGGATATGCTGGTCGACGGTGTAGACGTGGAACAGGTCATGCTGCATCTGGCCTACGATGCGGCGGAAGTTGGGCAGGTAGCGTCCGAGGATGCTGGTCTGGTTCATGCCGCGCAATGCATGCGTGATGCCTTGCGGCGCCTGGATGATCTGCAGGAACAGCGCGCGATTGACCGGATCGCGGCGGAACTTGCTGTCGATCCTGAGGCGGGCATGCCACAGCGCCCGCAGCGTGCGGGCGGTCATGCCATGCAGTTCGGAGTGCTGCGCGATCAACAGGAACACTTCGAGCATCGCCGACGGCGCGGCTTCGAAAATATCGTCGCGCACGATATCGATCAGGCCGTTGATTTCGTTGAAATGCTCGTTGATCGGCCTGGGTGTGCCCTGCAGCGGGAACAACTGCGCCTTGATGTTTTGCAGCAGGATGGTGTTGAGCTGGGTGACCGCCTTCGCCGCCCAGTAGTAATGCTGCATCAGGTATTCGCTGGCGCGCCGCGTCTCTGTCGTCCGGTAGCCGAAGGTTTCCGCGATCTGCGTCTGGACATCGAATACCAGCCTGTCCTCACGCCTTCCGGTGTGTATATGCAGCCGTATGCGGATATCCTTGAACGCGCGTTCCTTTTGCGTCAGCTGGCGCGCTTCAGTCCAGGTGATCAGGCCGCGCTCGGCCAGCTTGCGCCATGAGTCGCCCAGGCCCGCGGCTTTTGCGACCCAGATGATCACTTGCAGGTCACGCAAGCCGCCCGGACTCTCCTTGCAGTTGGGCTCGAGGCTGTAAGGCGTGTCTTCATACTTCACGTGGCGCTGCCGCATCTCGAGCGTCTTCGCCTGGAAAAAGGCCTGCGGGTCGATGGCTGCGTCGCAGCGTTCCTGCAGCGATCGGAACAGCTTGCGGTTCCCCGTTACCAGGCGGGCTTCCAGCAGGCTGGTCTGCACGGTGATGTCAGCGGCGGATTCGGTCAGGCATTCCTCGATGGTGCGGATGCTATGGCCGATCTCCAGCCCGAGATCCCAGAACAGCTGGACCAGTTCTTCCAGCTTGCGCCTGAGCGCGGCGTCCGGCGCCGATTCCAGCAGGATCAGCACGTCGACGTCGGAATGGGGAAACAACTCGCCGCGCCCATAGCCGCCCACCGCGACCAATGCGGCGCTGGTGGGCAGTCCGGAGGTTTTCCATGCCTGCGTCAATGCCGCGTCCACGCCCTTGCGTAGTTCGATCAGCAATTTTTCAGGCTTGCCGTCCTCCTGAAACGCGGCGATGGTAGCCTGGCGCCCGGCCTTCAGCTGCTCCTTGAGCGTGAGCGCGAGAGACGCCATCGCGCGTCAGGCAGTAACGGGGTGCGGCGCGGAACCCTGCTGAATGAAGGCGGGCGGCGGCGGCATGCCCGGCGATACGGTCAGGATCTCGTACCCGGTTTCAGTGACCAGCACCGTGTGTTCCCACTGTGCCGACAAGCTGCGATCCTTGGTCTTGATGGTCCAGCCGTCGTTCATTTCTCGAATTTCGCGGCGGCCCGCATTGATCATCGGTTCGACGGTAAAAATCATGCCGGCTTCCAGCTTTTCCAAGGTTCCCGGGCGGCCGTAGTGCAATACCTGCGGTTCTTCATGAAATACCTTGCCGATGCCGTGGCCGCAGAATTCGCGAACTACGCTGTAGCCGGCCTTTTCCGCATGCTGCTGGATCACATGCCCGATATCACCCAGGTGCGCACCAGGCCTGATCCTGGAAATGCCCAGCCACATGCATTCGAACGTAATGTCGGTCAGGCGCTTCGCCAGGATCGATGGTTCGCCGACATAAAACATGCGGCTGGTGTCGCCGTGATAGCCGTCCTTGATCACGGTGATGTCGATATTGATGACGTCGCCGCTCTTGAGCACCTTGTCGCCCGGGATGCCGTGGCACACCACATCGTTGACAGATGTGCAAATCGCCTTGGGATACGGGGTATAGCCGGGCGGGCAATAGTTCAGCGGCGCCGGAATGGTGTCCTGAACATTGGTCATGTATTCATGGCACAGGCGATCGAGTTCGCCGGTGGAAACGCCTGGTTTGATGAAGGGCTGGATGTAATCAAGCACCTCGGCGGCCAACTTTCCGGCCACGCGCATGCCTTTGATATCGTCCTCGGTTTTAATGGAAATGGATGCCATGACTAGCCGTAATCCGCTGCGAAACAGCGTAAAAATGAATCGAGATGAAATTATAGTCGAGTGACATAACGTTCGCTTAAGCAAAAATGGCACCAAGCTTGAAAAAAACAAGGGTTTTAGGGTAGAATCCCGGGTTAGCTTGAATGCGTTGTTTCAACGGTGTTTCAAGTTAATCAGTAAATCGTCTTGAAATCGCGAATCCGGTCGAAAAGGGTGCCTGGCAAAAATGCCGGGTGGCTGATCGGATTCCAGAACTTAACCCTGGAGAAATCTAATGTCCGTAACCATGCGCGAAATGCTGGAAGCCGGTGTCCACTTCGGTCACCAAACCCGCTTCTGGAACCCCAAGATGGCCCCTTATATTTTCGGCCATCGCAACAAGATTCATATCGTCAACCTGGAAAAGACCCTGAGTATGTACCAGGAGGCGATGAAGTATATCCGCCAACTGGCATCCAACCGCGGCACCATCCTGTTTGTCGGCACCAAGCGCCAGGCGCGCGAAATCATCGCCGGTGAAGCGCAGCGCGCAGGCATGCCCTTCGTTGACCAGCGTTGGCTGGGCGGCATGTTGACCAACTTCAAAACGATCAAGACTTCGATCAAGCGCCTGAAAGACATGGAAGCTTCCATCGAAGACGGTTCGGTCGAGAAGCTGAGCAAAAAAGAAGCGCTGATGTTCACCCGTGAACTCGAGAAGCTGCAAAAGGCAATCGGCGGCATCAAGGATATGGGCGGCATACCTGACGCGATCTTCGTAGTCGATGTCGGCTACCACAAAGGTGCGATCACCGAAGCCGCGAAACTGGGCATCCCGGTCATCGGCGTGGTCGATACCAACCACACTCCGGAAGGCGTTACCTACGTCATTCCAGGCAATGACGACTCGTCGAAAGCCATCGTGCTGTACGCACGCGGCGTGGCGGACGCCATCCTGGAAGGCCGTGCCAATGCAACCAACGACCTGGTTGAACAGGTCAAGGGCGGCGCAGACGAATTTGTTGAGGTCAACGAGCAGGGTTAAGCCCTGCGCCTGATGTGTCGGGAAAAGGGGCAACTGCTGTTCGCCCCTTTTTTTCGAGCAGACTTGAACATATTTTGATTGTATGCGTCCGACAAGACGCTCACTGAATTAGGAGAATGACATGGCGGCAATTACCGCAGCGATGGTAGGCGAACTGCGCGCGAAGACCGACGCGCCGATGATGGAATGCAAAAAGGCGTTGACCGAAGCCGAGGGCGACATGGTCCGTGCTGAAGAAATCCTGCGCGTCAAGCTCGGCAGCAAAGCATCCAAGGCGGCTTCCCGCGTTACTGCGGAAGGCGTGATCGCAGCTTACATTTCCGGTAACGTTGGCGCGCTGGTCGAAGTCAACTGCGAAACAGACTTCGTGACCAAGAATGATGATTTCATCGCCATGGCAAATGCGGTCGCCAAGCTGGTCGCCGAAAAGAACCCGGCTGACGTCGCTGCCTTGCTGGCCTTGCCGATGGACGGCAAAACCGTCGAGGAAGTGCGCGCTGCGCTGATCGGCAAGATCGGCGAGAACATGTCGATCCGCCGCTTCAAGCGTTACGACACCGGCTCCAAGCTGACATCGTACCTGCACGGCACCCGTATCGGCGTCATGGTCGAATACGAAGGCGCTGACGAGCAGGTCGGCAAAGACGTCGCGATGCATGCCGCTGCGATGAAGCCGGTTGCACTGTCCTCCAACGACGTGCCCGCCGACCTGATCGAAAAAGAGCGTTCGATCGCAACGCAAAAGGCGGCCGAGTCCGGCAAGCCGGCCGATATCGTCGCCAAGATGGTCGACGGTTCGGTGCAGAAGTATCTGAAAGAAGTGTCCCTGTTCAATCAGCCGTTCGTCAAGAATGACAAGCAGACCGTCGAGCAAATGCTCAAGGCCGCAAATACAAACGTGAAGTCATTCACGATGTATGTCGTTGGTGAAGGCATCGAGAAGAAACAGGACGACTTTGCCGCCGAGGTTGCAGCGCAGGTTGCAGCAGCAAAACAGGCATAAGCAGAATGAAGCGGGCCGAAAGGCCCGTTTTTCTAGGTGATCCAAATTTGAATTGCCTGGAAAAGTGGTGTACTTGATTATTGATACAGCAACAGCAAGCGGCGGTTTGCGATTTACCGGCGGGCGGGGCCCTGTCAGGCTCTTCCCGCATGCCTTTGGTGAAAAGTTGTAAAAAAAGTATCGCGGGCCTGCGGTCTTGCGCTATATCAATACTGAAGTGCGCCAAGTACTCCTGATTTCATCTATCGTTAGCTTCAAAACGGCTGCGAATGCATGGAATCGGGCAAGTAAAGACCATATTCGACCGGATACCATTAGGAGTTTAGCCCATGACAAAACCAGCTTATAAGCGTGTCCTCCTCAAACTCTCCGGTGAAGCGTTAATGGGCGACGATGCATATGGCATCAACCGTTCAACGATTGAGCGTATGGTGGCGGACGTCGCTGAAATATCCAGGCTGGGTGTGGAGTTGGCGATCGTCATCGGCGGGGGTAATATTTTTCGCGGCGTGGCGCCGGGCGCGCAAGGCATGGATCGCGCAACCGCCGACTACATGGGAATGCTCGCTACCGTCATGAACTCGCTGGCGTTGGCCGACGCAATGCGTCAGGTCGGCGTCACCGCGCGCGTGATGTCCGCCATCGCCATCGAACAAGTGGTCGAGCCATACGTTCGCCCGAAAGCGCTGCAATACCTGGAAGAGGGCAAGATCGTCGTGTTCGCTGCCGGCACCGGTAATCCGTTCTTCACCACAGATACCGCCGCCGCGCTGCGTGGCTCGGAAATCGGCGCGGAGATCGTGCTGAAGGCGACCAAGGTGGACGGCGTGTACAGCGCCGACCCCAACAAGGATCGCAATGCGACACGCTACACCACCATCACATTTGATGAAGCGATTGCCAAGCATCTCCAGGTGATGGACGCAACCGCGTTCGCGCTGTGCCGCGACCAGAAGCTGCCGATCAAGGTGTTTTCCATCGTCAAACCCGGCGCGCTCAAACGCGTGATCCAGGGCGAAGATGAAGGAACACTGGTTCACGTATAAACTTTCGCATTACTCGTAGGAACAGAGGAGAACAACATGTCAGTTGTTGATGTCAAAAAAACCGCCGATCAAAAAATGCACAAGTCGATCGAGACGCTGAGAGCCGACCTGGCAAAGGTCCGCACCGGCCGTGCACATACCGGGATTCTCGACCATATCCACGTCGACTATTACGGTACGCCGACGCAGCTCAGCCAGGTCGCCAACGTGACGTTGATCGATGCACGTACCATTGGCGTTCAGCCGTGGGAAAAGAAAATGGTTGCCGTGGTCGAAAAAGCAATTCGTGAATCCGATCTCGGCCTCAATCCGTCGACGCAGGGCGACATGATCCGCGTACCGACCCCGGCGCTTACGGAAGAGCGCCGCAGGGAGATTGTGAAAGTGGTCAAGGGCGAAGGCGAAGACGCCAAGGTCGCGATCCGCAATATCCGCCGCGACGCCAACGAAGCGCTCAAGAAGCTGCTGAAGGACAAAGCCTGCTCCGAGGACGACGAACGTCGCGCCCAGGAAGACGTGCAAAAGCTGACCGACAAGTTCGTTGCCGAAGTCGATAAAATGATCGCCGACAAAGAGAAAGAACTGTTGACGGTTTGAGCGCGCAGTTGCAATCTTGGCCTGGCGCTTTCCAGCCCTTTACTTTATACGCCCAAACATGACGCATATAAGCTCAACGCAGGCGGTACCGAACATCTCTTCCGTACCGCGGCATATCGCCATCATCATGGATGGCAACGGTCGCTGGGCGACGCAGCGATTTTTGCCGCGCGTGGCGGGGCATGGAAAAGGCGTTGAGGCGGTACGCGACATCATCAAGGCGTGTGTCGAGCGGGGCGTCGGGTACCTGACCCTGTTCGCGTTCAGTTCGGAGAACTGGCGCCGGCCGGCCGAGGAAGTGTCCTTGCTGATGCGCTTGTTCGTCACCGCGCTCGAGCGCGAAGTCGCGAAGATGCACGCCAACGGCATCCGGCTGAAAGTGGTAGGGGACCTGTCCCGCTTCGACACCAATTTGCAGGAGCTGATCGCCAATGCCGAGCGCCGGACAGCGAACAACGAGCGCCTGACTGTCAGCATTTGCGCCAACTATGGCGGACGCTGGGACATCATGCAGGCGGTCGGCAAAATGGTAGCGGCCCAGCCGGGCGCGACAGATTTCACCGAGGAGCAGCTGGCGCCGTACCTGGCGATGGCCTATGCGCCTGAACCGGACCTGTTTGTCCGCACCGGCGGTGAAGAACGCATCTCCAACTTTCTGCTTTGGCAACTCGCCTATACAGAACTCTACTTCACCGACACCTATTGGCCGGATTTCGACGGCGCGGCACTGGATGCGGCCATTGAGTCATACAGACAGCGCGAGCGGCGCTTCGGACGGACCAGCGAGCAGATCGTAGAACAGAAGAAGGCTTCCTGATGCTGAAAACGCGGGTCATCACAGCGTTGGTATTGCTTGCGGTCTTGTTGTCGGTCCTGTTTTCAAATTCATATCTTTTTTTCGCGGCCGTCGCCGCGGCGTTTTTCGCCGCAGCGGCATGGGAAAGCTTCCGCCTGTTCGATAACAAGCATCCGGTCATCGCCGCCGCGGTATGGACTTTGGCGTTTGCCTTCATTGTCTTGAGAGGGGACCTGTCCGGCGCGGCGGTCCTGTGCGGCCTGTGCGTCGCCATCTGGGTGGTACGGCTGGTGCCTTCACTTGCGACCGGCCTGCCGCCCCTCGACAGTTTCGGCAACAAGCTACTCAATGGCATATACGGCATTGCGCTGCTCGGATGCTTTGTCGCCATCGTTGTCCTGTTCAACCGGTCGCCGCTTTACCTGCTTTCCGTGATGGCCATCGTCTGGGTCGCCGACATCGGCGCCTATTTTGCGGGCAAAGCATTCGGCAAGCACAAGCTTGCGCCATCGATCTCGCCCGGTAAAACATGGGAAGGCGCTGTAGGCGGCTGGCTGGCAGTCTTGTTGATCGCCGGCGCCAGCACGGCCATCCCACTGCTGAGCCAGACGTTCGCAACCAATATTCAAGCCAGGTGGGGCTGGGCAGGGATGGTCGGCGTGATGACGCTGATGGTCATTGCCAGTATAGTGGGGGACTTGTTTGAGTCCCAACTCAAGCGGCGCTCCGGTGCAAAAGACAGCAGCAACCTGTTGCCCGGCCACGGCGGTGTCCTTGATCGGATCGATGCATTGATCCCGGCGTTGCCGTTGGCAGTACTTTTCGATTCGTGGCTATATAGGTAAGCGCGGCATGCAGCACATTACAATTCTCGGTGCGACGGGCTCGATCGGGGTATCTACGCTGGACGTGCTCGCGCGCCATCCGGATCGCTACAAGGTCTTTGCGCTCTCAGCGCATAGCCGGGTAGAGGAACTTGCCGCGCAATGCGAACGCTTTCATCCACAGGTCGCTGTCGTCGGCTCCGCGCAGGCAGCGCAAGCGCTAACGCGTCTGCTCAGGGAAAAAGGCGTCAACACCGAGGTGGAATATGGCGAGGGCGCGTTGTGCGCGATCGCCAGCTCTCCCGCTTGCGATACCGTGATGGCGGCCATAGTCGGTGCGGCCGGCCTGGCGCCCACCATGGCGGCAGCAAAGGCCGGCAAGAAGGTATTATTGGCCAACAAGGAAGCGCTGGTCATGTCGGGCCAGTTGTTCATGGACGCGGTCAACGAAAACGGCGCCACGCTTCTGCCTATCGATAGCGAACACAACGCTATTTTCCAATGCCTGCCAAGATCGTACGGAAGGTCACCGACCGAGCATGGTGTGGCCAAGGTATTGCTGACTGCCTCGGGTGGGCCATTCCGCACACGGGCTGTCGAGACCCTCGACTCGGTGACGCCGGAAGAAGCCGTCGCGCATCCGAACTGGGTAATGGGCCGGAAGATATCGGTCGATTCCGCCACCATGATGAACAAGGGCCTGGAAGTCATCGAAGCCCACTGGCTGTTCGGCGTGCCTGCCAGCCAGATCGAAGTCGTGATCCATCCGCAAAGCGTGATCCACTCGATGGTCTCTTATATCGACGGCTCGGTGCTGGCGCAGTTGGGTAACCCTGACATGCGGACCCCGATCGCACATGCGCTGGCTTATCCGGAACGCATGGCGTCCGGTGTGGAGGCGGTTGACCTCACACGTATCGGGCAACTGGTCTTCGAACGTCCGGACTTCGAACGATTTCCTTGCCTGAAGCTCGCCTACGACGCGTTGTTGGCCGGCGGTACCGCCCCGGCTATACTGAACGCGGCAAATGAAGTTGCTGTCCAAGCATTTCTCGATCGTCGTATCGGGTTTCGCAAGATCGACCAGGTCATCGCGCAGGTAATGAACAAACTGCCGCATGGCGAAATCACGGATATCGGCGCGCTGCTGGAACAAGACCGCCGCGCGCGCGAAACCGCCCATACCCTTATTGAGTGAGTAATACCATGCCTCTGCTACAGACCTTGATTGCATTCGTTGTCGCGCTGGGTGTGTTGGTTGTGGTGCACGAGCTCGGCCATTACTTGGTCGCGCGTTGGTGCGGCGTCAAGGTGCTACGCTTCTCGGTCGGGATGGGGAAGATCGTCTGGTCGCGCCGCTTCGGCCCCGACCAGACCGAATGGGCGATTTCCGCCCTGCCTTTCGGCGGGTACGTGAAAATGCTCGATGCGCGCGAGCAAGACATCACCAAGCTCCCCCCCGAAGACCTGAACCGTGAGTTTACCCGGCAGAACGTATGGAAACGGATTGCCATCGTGGCCGCCGGTCCGCTGGCCAACTTCCTCCTTGCCATTGCCGTATTCGCCGGCCTGTACAGCTACGGAATTCCCGAGCCGACGCCCCGGCTGCGCGTAGTCGCCGAGAACACGGCCGCCCGTGATGCCGGCTTGCGCGGCGGCGAATTGGTTACCGCTGTCAACGGCGAACCGGTCAAGATCTGGTCCGATTTGCGCTGGAAGCTATTGCAGCTGGCCATTGAAAAGGCGCCGGCCCGACTCGATGTCGAACGACCCAATCCCGCCGTCGCCGATGGCAAGCTGCTGGATGCGTTCACGCTTCGCACAGATGGTCTGTCGACGGCCGATCTGGAGGGCGATTTCCTCGGTAAACTCGGGATGGACCTGGCAAGACCGAAACCGGTGCTCGGCAAAATCCTTTCCGATGGCCCGGCAATGCTCGGCGGGTTGAAGGAGGGCGATCTGATCACTGCCGTCAACGGTGCGCCGGTGATCGACGGCCTGGCATTCGTCGAGCTGGTGCGATCCTCGGCCGGCAAGCAGCTCCAGATTACCGGAGTGCGCGGGCAGCAGGAGTTCAGTGCCACCGTTACACCTGAGGCATATAGTAAGAATGAGCGCACCATCGGCAGGATCAGGGCCGAAGTGCCGCTGGCGCCCGAAATGGTGACCGCCAGCGATGCACCGCTTGCCGCAGTCGGCAAGGGAGTACAGAGAACGTGGGACACCAGTGTACTAACACTGAAGATGCTTGGTAAAATGATAATCGGCGAGGTTTCGTGGAAGAACATCACGGGCCCCATCACCATTGCGGATTATGCCGGGCAGACTGCACGCATCGGCCTGATCAGCTACCTGACCTTCATCGCGTTTATCAGCATCAGTCTGGGCGTGATGAACCTGCTTCCCATCCCGGTGTTGGACGGTGGGCTTTTACTGTATTATTCGCTGGAAGTTTTGACTGGGCGACCGGTTCCCGAGCGGTTTGGAGAGCTTGCGCAGCGCGCAGGCGTGGGCATCCTGATGACATTGATGGCGGTGGCGGTGTTCAATGACATCGTACGGCTCATGACCTGACAATGCCGCTCCCCATCGCAACGGGCCGATGAGGACACTGATAATAATTAACCGATGAAATTACACTCCGAGCGTATCCCCTTTCCGTATTTCTCCCGTCGCCTAATTGCTGTTGCCGCATTTGCCCTCTGTGCAGGTCATGCGCTTGCGGTGGATCCCTTCACCGTAAGAGACATACGCGTTGAAGGTATTCAGCGTACCGAAGCGGGCACCATATTCAGCTATTTGCCGGTCCGTGTCGGTGAAACCTATAGCGATGAAAAAGGCTCCGCCGCCATCAAGGCTTTGTATGCGACCGGCTTCTTCAAAGATGTGCGCATCGAGGTCGAGGGCGACGTGCTCGTGGTCCTGGTCGAAGAGCGACCGGCGATTGCAGGCGTCGATTTTTCCGGTCTCAAGGAATTCGATAAGGACCAGCTTACAAAGTCGCTGAAGGATATCGGCGTCGGCGAATCCCGCATCTTTGACAAGGCGCTGGTCGATCGCGCTGAGCAGGAATTGAAACGTCAATACCTGTCACGCGGCATGTACGGCGTGCAGGTCACGACAACGGTTACGCCGGTTGAGCGTAACCGGGTCAACATCAACTTCGCGGTGGATGAGGGCGACGTATCCCGTATCAAGCAAATCAATATTGTCGGCAACAAGGCTTTTGACGACGGCGAATTGCGCAGCATGTTGAACCTGCGGACACCCGGATGGTTCACCTGGTACACCAAGGCCGACCAGTATTCGAAACAGAAACTCACCGGCGATATTGAATCGCTGAAGTCGTTCTACCTGAACCGGGGTTATCTCGAAATGCAGGTCGAGTCGACGCAAGTGTCGATCTCGCCCGATAAAAAAGATATCTACATCACGATCAACATCAACGAAGGCGACAAGTTCACTGTTTCCGACGTCCGCCTTGAAGGCGAGATGTTCGGTCGTGAGGAAGAGTTGAAGCCGCTGGTGCAACTGAAAAAAGGTGACGTCTATTCGGGCGAAAAGCTGGCCGAGAGCGTCAAGAAGATTTCCGAGCGGATGGGCAACTTCGGCTACGCGTTCGCCAACGTGAATGCCAACCCGGAAATCAACCGCGAGAAAAAGGAAGTCGCTTTCACCATATTGATCGATCCGGGCAAGCGGGTCTACGTGCGCCGTATCAATGTTGCCGGCAATACCAAGACGCGCGACGAAGTAGTCCGGCGTGAATTCCGGCAATTCGAAGACTCATGGTACGACGGCGAAAAGATCAGGCTGTCGCGTGACCGGGTCGACCGCCTCGGATTCTTCAAGGAAGTCAATATCGAGACGCCCGAAGTGCAGGGTACGACCGACCAGGTCGACGTGAACATGTCGGTGGTCGAAAAACCGACCGGCAACATCCTGCTCGGAGCCGGTTTTTCGAGCAGCGAAAAGCTCACACTGACCGGCTCGATCCAGCAGGCTAATGCGTTCGGCAGCGGCAATACCCTCGGGATCGACGTCAATACCAGCAAGCGCAACAAGACCCTGGCGTTGACGCAGACCAATCCTTATTTCACCGATGACGGGGTCAGCCGCAGTTATGAGCTGTTCCTGCGCACGACGCGTCCGCCCGAAGTCAATACCGGCGACTATTATGTCCGTACTACCGGCGGCAACATCAAGTTCGGCGTGCCGTTTTCGGAAGTGGACACAGTGTTTTTCGGGGCGGGCGTCGAGCGCACCCAGGTGCAAACATATCGAGGCGTACCGGGGTACAACGACAGCCCGCCTATCTACCTCGACTATGTTGCCAAGTTCGGCGACGGTGTCAGCGCGACCACCACCAGTTTCCCGCTGACTGCGGCCTGGCAGCGTGACAGCCGCGACAGCGCGCTGGTCCCCTCGACCGGCCGTTATCAGCGTGTCAACTTTGAAGTGGCTCCGGCCGGCAGCCTGAAGTATTACCGTACGGTGTACCAGGATCAGTGGTTCAAGCCGCTGTTTCGCAATGTGACCCTGGCGTTGAACGGCGAAGTCGGCTATGGCCGCGGCCTGCAAGGCAAGCCGTTCCCGATCTTCAAGAACTTCTATGCCGGTGGTATCGGATCGGTGCGCGGCTATGAAGGTTCGTCCCTCGGTCCGCACGCCGTCAACGGCGATCCGCTGGGCGGCGCCTCGCGCCTGATCTTCAATGCCGAGCTGCAGTTCCCGTTCCCGGGGTCTGGCAACGACCGCACCTTGCGCTGGTTCACCTTTATGGACGGCGGTAACGTATTTGCGGAAGGCGAAAAAATCAAGACGTCCGAGTTGCGGTATTCCGCCGGTATCGGTATAAGCTGGGTTTCACCAATTGGCCCATTGAAGCTAAGTTATGGCAAACCTTTGAATGCGAAGCCGGAAGACAGGAAGCAGCAGCTGCAATTTCAGCTGGGCACTGGCTTCTGATCGCTCAATGGCATAATAGTACTTTGTGAATTGCGGAGAATAACCTTGACGTCCTTAACTAAAGCATCGATCTCATCCAAGTGCATGGTTCTTCTCGGAATGTGCCTGCTCCCGTTAATGTCCGTCCATGCGCAAGAGGTGTCCAAAATCGGATTCGTCAGCACTGAACGAATTTTCCGTGAAGCGGCTCCGGCCAAGACAGCCTCCGCGAAAATCGAGCAGGAATTTTCCCGGCGCGACAAGGAATTGCAGGATATGGCAGCACGTCTGAAATCCATGTCCGATAAGCTCGACAAAGACACGGCGGTGCTCTCTGAGTCGGACCGCATGAAGCGCCAGCGCGAGCTGGCCGACCTCGACAAGGATTTGCAGCGCAAGCAGCGTGAATTCCGGGAAGACCTGAACCAGCGCCGCAATGAAGAACTCGCCACCGTCCTTGAGCGCACCAACAAGGTGATCAAGCAGATCGCGGAAGCGGAAAAATTTGATATCGTTTTCCAGGAAGCGGTCTACGCCAGCCCGCGTATCGACATCACGGATAAAGTGCTGAAAGCACTCAACAAGTAACAGAAAACGAAGGCCAAAATGAGTATTCGGCTGGGAAAATTGGTCGAACGCTTGGGAGGCCAACTGACAGGCGATGCGGAAAGAGAAGTATCCGGCATCGCACCCCTGGACGCTGCCAATGCGTCGCACGTCACCTTTCTTTCCAATCCCAAGCTACGCACACAGGCTACGCAAACGCAGGCCGCGGCATTGATCCTTTCGCCTGCGGACGACGCTGCGATCGGGCCCTCGTTTCAAGGCGCCCGTATCGTCGCGGACAATCCTTATTCGTATTTCGCGCGGACTGCCCAATTGTTCGTCGAGCTCTACGCGATTCCTGTCGTGCCTGGCGTTCATCCCAGCGCGAGCGTTGATCCTTCCGCGCAGGTCGCTGCCCTTGCTTATGTCGGACCGCACGTGACCATCGAGGCCGGCGCCGTCATCGGCGACCAGGCGGTAATTGATGCGGGGTGTTTCATCGGGCGCGGCGCAAAGGTAGGCGCATCCACCCACTTTTTTGCGAACGTCACCTTCCACGCCGGCTGCGAAATCGGCGAACGTGGCATCATCCATTCGGGCGCGGTGATCGGCGCCGACGGATTCGGTTTTGCGAAAGAGAAGGGCGCATGGGTCAAGATTCCGCAGACCGGTCGCGTAGTGATCGGCAATGACGTCGAAATCGGCGCCAATACCTCCATCGACCGCGGTGCGCTTTCCGACACGGTGATAGAAGACGGCGTAAAACTCGACAACCAGATCCAGATCGGACACAACTGCCACATCGGCGCGCATACCGCGATGGCCGGCTGCGTCGGCGTGGCCGGCAGCGCCAGGATTGGAAAGTATTGCACCTTCGGCGGCGCAGCCATGGTGCTCGGCCACCTGACCATCGTCGACAACGTGCATATTTCATCCGGCAGCCTGGTGTCTCGCTCGATAATCGAACCCGGCCAATACACCGGCTTTTATCCGCTGGCAAAGAATGCCGATTGGGAAAAAACTGCTGCCATCGTGCGCAATTTAGCCTCGATGCGTGAGAAAATCCGCGAGCTGGAAAAAACAATTAAATTGCTCAACGGAAACAGTAATGAATAGTCTAGATATCAACGAAATCAAACAATATCTTCCGCACCGCTATCCACTCTTGCTGGTCGACCGCGTGCTCGACTGGGAAGCCAACAAGTCGATTACCGCGATCAAGAACGTTACTGTCAACGAAGAGTTTTTTAACGGTCATTTCCCGCACAAACCGGTCATGCCCGGTGTCTTCATGATCGAAGCGCTGGCGCAAACCGCCGCGCTGCTGTCATTCCTCACCATGGGCCAGAAGCCGGACGCGAACAGCGTCGTCTATTTTCTCGGCATCGACAATGCGCGCTTCAAGCGCCCGGTCGAACCGGGCGACCAACTACGCATGCAAGTCGAGATACTGCGCGTCGCGCGCGGTATCTGGAAATACAAGGCGCAAGGCACGGTGGACGGACAGCTCGCCGTCGAAGCGGAACTGATGTGCACCATGCGCAGCGCCACTGATGCGAGCCAGCCAGCGGGGCAGTAATGACGCGTATACACTCGACAGCCATTGTCGATGCGAAGGCTGAACTGGACGATACAGTCGAGGTCGGCGCTTATTCGATCATCGGGCCGAACGTAAAAATCGGCGCCCGCAGCAAAATCGGTCCGCATGTGGTGGTCGACGGCCATACCACGATCGGCTGCGACAATGTTTTCTTCCAGTTCTCCTCTTTAGGCGGCGCCCCGCAGGACAAGAAGTACGCGGGCGAACCGACGCGCCTGGAGATAGGCGACCGCAACATGGTTCGCGAGTTTTGCACCTTCAATGTGGGCACGGTGCAGGATGGTGGCGTCACACGCCTCGGCAACGACAACTGGATCATGGCCTACGTGCACCTGGCGCATGACTGCCTGGTCGGCAACAACACCATCTTCGCCAACAATGCTTCCCTGGCCGGCCATGTCGAAGTTGGCGACTGGGTGATACTCGGCGGCTTTTCCGGCGTTCACCAGTTCTGCAAAATCGGCGCGCATGCCATGCTGGGCATGAATACCAGCCTGACCCAGGATGTGCCGCCTTTCGTGATCCTGAATGGTAATCCGGCAGCCGCGCACGGGGTCAACCTGGAAGGACTCAAACGCCGCGGATTCTCGCGTGAACAGATCAATGCCATCCGCAACGCCTATAAGCTGATCTACAAATCCGGCCTGACGCTCGACGAGGCCAAAGCGGCGCTCGCTAAAGCCGAAACCGACACACCCGATGCCGCTGTGCATCTGCGCATGATGCGCGAATTCCTCGACGGCTCGACTCGTGGCATTGTCCGGTAAGGTTTCGATCGCAATGGTCGCCGGCGAAACGTCTGGCGACCTGCTTGCCGGCCGCCTGCTTTCCGGCTTGCGTCCGCAGCTTCCCGATGCGCACATCCATGGCATCGGCGGCCGGAAAATGGCCGAACAGGGTTTCATCAGCGATTGGCCGATGGAAAAGCTGTCGGTGCGTGGCCTGTTCGAAGTGCTCGCGCATTACCGTGAAATCAAAGGCATACAGAACGCACTGCGCGACAAGCTGCTGGACGAAAAGCCGGCAGTCTTTATCGGTGTTGATGCGCCGGATTTCAATTTCGGGCTGGAGATGCAGTTGAAGAAGGCGGGCATCCCGACCATGCATTTCATCAGCCCGTCGATCTGGGCATGGCGCGGCGGCAGGATCAAGAAGATCGCACAAGCGGTTTCGCACATGCTGGTGGTCTTTCCCTTCGAGGAAGCGATCTACCGCAAGGCGGGAATCCCGGTAACCTACGTTGGCTATCCGCTCGCGGAAGTGATCCCTATGCAACCCGACGTTGAGGAGGCACGCGCGGCGCTCGGGTTGTCCCAGGATGGCGCCGTGGTGGCGATTCTCCCTGGCAGCCGCATGTCGGAACTGAAGTACAACTCCGTGGCGTTTGTCGCAGCCGCCGGCATCCTGGCCAGGCGCGATCCTTCAATCCGGTTCGTGGTGCCTATGGCCGGCGCAAAGCAGCGGGCCTATTTCCATGAACTGATCGCCAAAGCCGGTTTATCGGATATTCCGCTTGAAGTGATCGAAGGCCGCTCGCATACTGCGATTGCGGCGGCCGACGCAGTGCTGGTCGCGTCAGGCACGGCGACACTGGAAGTGGCGCTATTCAAAAAGCCTATGGTGATTGCCTACAAGATGATGCGTGCATCGTGGGAAGTGATGCGGCACATGGGGTACCAGCCATGGATCGGGCTGCCCAACATCCTGGCGCAGGAATTGCTGGTGCCGGAATTGCTGCAGGACGCGGCAACCCCGCAGGCCCTGGCGGATGCGCTTTGGCGGCAACTTGACGATGACGCGCATCGCGCGAAGCTCTATCAACGATTTACCGACATGCATAACACTTTACTACGCGACACCGCAGCGGAAAGCGCGCACGCCGTGCTCGAACTGATCGGCCAGCCGGTTAACAGGGTGTAGCACATGGAAAACATGGAATTCTCCCTGTTCGACTACGCCAGCGAAGTGATTTGCGGCGTGGATGAGGCCGGCCGCGGCCCGCTCGCAGGACCGGTCTATGCCGCGGCCGTCATTCTTGATCCGGCCAGGCCGATCGATGGCCTGCGCGATTCGAAGAAACTCACGGCCGCGCGGCGCGATGAGCTGGCGATAGAGATCAAGACGTATGCGCTGGCATGGGCCATTGCCAAATGCTCCGAGCGCGAGATCGACACGCTCAATATTTTGCAGGCGTCGATGCTCGCTATGCGCCGGGCGATCAAGGGACTGACATTGGCGCCGACGCTGGCGCTGATAGACGGCAACCGCTGCCCGGTCATCTCGATCCGCTCCGAAGCCATCATCCAGGGCGACGATAAAGTCCCGGCGATTTCGGCCGCGTCGATTCTCGCGAAAACCGCGCGCGACGCTGCCCTCGTGAAGCTCCACAAGCGCTACCCGCACTACGGATTTGACCAGCACAAGGGCTATCCGACCGAACTCCACCTTGAACGCCTGCGCATGCATGGCGTATCGCCGGTACATCGAAAATCCTACGCACCAGTTCGCGCGCTGCTTGCTGTCGCAGACCAGGCCGAAGGCCTCGCATTCCCAAAATGAAATTGATCACGTCGCGCGAGAACCCGCTCTACAAGGACCTGAAGTATCTCGCCTCGAGTTCGCAAGCCCGCCGCAAGGCGGGCCGCACGCTGCTGGATGGCGTGCATCTGTGCGAAGCGTATATGCATCATGGCGGCCGACCACAACTTTGCGTGGTTAGCGAACCTTCGCTGCAGAATCCGGAGGTTGCCGCCGTCGTCGCCAAATGCGAGGAGGCGCGTGGGCAGTGTATTGCCATGCCTGAGTCGCTCTATCAGGCGCTCAGCCAGGTGGAGCATGGCATCGGCCTGATGTTTTTGGTGGACACCCCGCAGACGGAATTGCCGCAAGCAGTTACCCAATCCGCGGTAGTGCTCGACAACCTGCAGGATCCCGGGAACATGGGATCGATCCTGCGCAGTGCGGCCGCGGCCGGCATCAAGCAAGTGTTTTGCAGCAAAGGTACGGTCTTCACCTGGTCGCCCAAAGTTTTGCGGGCCGGAATGGGCGCGCATTTCGTGCTGGATATCTTTGAAAACGTCGACCTGGCGCCACTTCTGCGTGCCTCAAAGCTGCCGGTACTGGCGACCAGCTCGCATGCGGAAAAACGGATTTACGATATCGACCTGCGCAAGCCGGTGGCCTGGCTGTTCGGGCATGAAGGGCAGGGGATATCCGAAGAGTTGCTGGCGCTGGCAAGTTGCCAGGTGACCATTCCTCACCTGGGCGAGGTTGAATCGCTCAATGTGGCGGCAAGCGCAGCCGTCTGCTTTTTCGAACAGGTACGTCAAAAGAGCGCGCGCAATTAGTTATCAGAGTGCCCCCTACGCATCACAACGCACGTAGACGAGTCCGGGCTCCATGCAGCGTTCTTCCTCATTCAGCACTTCGCTCGCGATCGCGGGCGTAACCCTGTCGAACTGGTATCGGCGACCGTCGATGGTGGCATAGCGATAAATCGGCGCGTCCTTGTAACTCCCGATCGGTTCCGTAAGTTTTTCAGGATGAACATAGCGTGCACGGCCCGCTGCACCGGCCACCTGCGGCGAACCCAATAATCCGAAAGACTCCATTTCGGACTCAACCTGTCCCAATCCGTCTTTCAGCGCCCAGAACAGGAACAGCAGCCCGCACCATAAAAGCAGTTCAATCAGCAATACATCCATGGCAATCCTCCGGAAGCCCTACCCTATTTATAATCAATATGTAAGGATTCCGTAAGGAGAGTTCCAAAAATCTTTCCGGGCCATTGAGCAGGGAAGAAATGCTATCGTTGAGCGAAAACCAATTAATAACCGCGCTTGTCCGACTTGATCTCCTGCAGGATCATTGCCGCGATTTCTTCGATCGATTTAACGGTGGAAGACATCCAGCGGATGCCTTCGCGGCGCATCATGGTCTCGGCTTCGTTGATTTCGTAGCGGCAGTTTTCCAATGCCGCGTATTTGCTGCCCGGGCGTCGCTCATTCCGGACTTCGGCCAGGCGGTCGGGCGCAATGGACAGGCCGAAGATCTTCTTCTTGAACGGCAACAATCCGCTCGGCAACTTGCCACGCTCGAAGTCTTCAGGAATCAACGGATAGTTTGCCGCCTTCACCCCATATTGCATCGCCAGGTAGAGGCTGGTCGGCGTCTTGCCCGAGCGCGATACGCCTACCAGGATCACATCCGCTGATTCCAGGTTCTGGTGCGACTGGCCGTCATCGTGCGCCAGTGAAAAATTGATCGCTTCAATGCGATTTTTGTAGTCTTCCGAATCGGCGATATTGTGGCTGCGCCCGATTGTGTGCGTGGATTTCACACCAAGTTCCTGTTCCAGCGGCTCCACGAAGGTCTGGATCAGGTCCATATGCATGCCCTTGGATTGCCGTACCACGGACGACAACTCCGATTTCACCAGGGTCGAGAACACGATCGGCCTCTTGCCGTCCCTCTCGAATGCCTCGTTGATTTCCCGAACTGCGCCATGCGCCTTGTCCAGGGTATCGATAAACGGCAGCCGGACCTGCCTGAAACGCAATTCAAACTGGGTGAGCACGGAGTGGCCGAAGGTTTCGGCGGTGATACCTGTTCCATCGGAGACAAAGAAAACGGTGCGATCGGCGGGGGGAGGCAAGTGGGCTGGCAATTCGGGCATGATAAGTTTGAATATAAAGCAATAAAAGCGGCGATTTTAGAGGCAAAGTGTGTTACGCCCTGTAAAATGCTGCACATAAGTGGCACAACGTCGCATTGCATCGAGAAGAATAACAAAAAGCGCAAGCCAGCGAAGGCACACATGCAGATTTCTTATCATCAAACTAGAGGTTGTTATGTCCAACGCAGTACATTCAGGGGTTACCCCGGGGGTTACGTACGTAGCTTCCTTTGAGCATTTGCGAATGACGGACGTCGAGTCCGTCGGCGGCAAAAACGCATCGCTCGGTGAAATGATCAGCCAACTGGCCGGCGCCGGCGTGCGCGTGCCGGGCGGGTTTGCTACCACCGCCCATGCGTTCCGCGATTTTCTCTCCCACAGCATCGACAATGGGCTGCCATTAGCACAGCGCATCGCTGATCGCCTGGAGTCGCTCAACGTGGACGATGTCAGGGCTCTGGCGCAAGCCGGTGCCGAGATTCGTCAATGGATCATCGACACACCGCTCCAGCCTGGCCTGGAAGAAGAGATCCGCGAGTTTTACAAGAGGCTGGTTGCCGATTCGTCCAGCGAAATGTCGTTTGCGGTCCGTTCGTCTGCAACCGCGGAAGATTTGCCCGACGCATCGTTTGCCGGTCAACAAGAGACCTTCCTGAACGTGGTCGGCATCGACAACGTGCTGGAAGCGATCAAGCACGTCTTTGCTTCGCTCTATAACGACCGGGCGATCTCCTACCGCGTCCACAAAGGCTTTACCCATGCCGACGTCGCCCTGTCCGCAGGTGTGCAGCGCATGGTCCGTTCCGACGTGGGCGCGGCGGGCGTGATGTTTACTCTCGACACCGAGTCGGGATTCAGGGACGTGGTCTTCATTACATCCAGCTACGGGCTGGGCGAAACCGTGGTCCAGGGCGCCGTCAACCCCGACGAGTTTTATGTGCACAAGCCGATGCTGGAGCAGGGCAAGCTGCCTATCATCCGCCGCAACATCGGCTCCAAACTGATCAAGATGGAATTCACCGGCGAAGCCAAGGCCGGACGTTCGGTCAAGACGGTCGACGTGCCGATCGAGTTGCGCAACCGCTATTCGCTGAACGACAAGGAAATCGTCGAGCTGGCCAAATACGCGGTGATCATCGAGAAGCATTACGACCGTCCGATGGACATCGAATGGGGCAAGGACGGCCGCGACGGCAAACTGTACATTTTGCAGGCGCGCCCGGAGACGGTGAAATCGCAGCAGAAAGCGACTGATGCGCAGCAGCGCTTCAAGCTCAAGGGCTCCGGCTCGGTGCTCGCGTCAGGGCGCGCTATCGGTCAGAAAATCGGCGCCGGCCCGGTTCGCGTAATCCGCGATCCCTCCGAAATGGAGCGTGTGCAGCCTGGCGACGTGCTGGTGGCCGACATGACCGACCCTAACTGGGAACCGGTGATGAAGCGGGCATCCGCCATCGTGACCAATCGTGGTGGTCGTACCTGCCACGCCGCGATTATCGCCCGCGAACTGGGTGTGCCGGCGGTAGTCGGCTGCGGCAACGCGACCGACATGCTGAAAGACGGCACGCTGGTCACCGTATCGTGCGCCGAGGGCGACGAGGGCCGGATTTATGATGGCTTGCTGGAAACCGAGGTCACTGAAGTATCGCGCGGCGAACTGCCTTTAATTCCATTGAAGATCATGTTGAACGTCGGCAATCCGCAGCTGGCATTCGACTTCCAGTCGATTCCGAACAATGGCGTCGGCCTGGCCCGTCTCGAGTTCATCATCAACAACAATATCGGCGTGCATCCGAAAGCGATCCTCGAGTATCCGAATATCGATGCCGACCTGAAGAAAGCAGTGGAATCCGTCGCGCGCGGCCACGCATCGCCGAAGGCGTTTTACGTAGACAAGCTGGCTGAAGGGGTTGCCACCATCGCTGCGGCGTTCTGGCCGAAGCCGGTCATCGTGCGCCTGTCGGACTTCAAGTCGAATGAGTATAAAAAGCTGATCGGCGGTTCGCGCTACGAACCGGACGAGGAGAACCCGATGCTCGGTTTCCGCGGCGCGGCACGCTACCTCGCGGCTGACTTCGCGGAGTCGTTCGAAATGGAATGCCTCGCGATGAAGCGCGTGCGTGACGACATGGGCCTGACCAACGTCGAGGTCATGGTGCCATTTGTCCGTACGGTCGGCCAGGCGGAAAAGGTGGTGAAGCTGCTGGCCAAGAACGGACTCAAGCGCGGCGAAAACGGCCTGCGCCTCATCATGATGTGCGAAGTGCCCTCCAACGCGATCCTGGCGGAACAATTCCTCGAGCATTTCGACGGTTTCTCGATCGGCTCCAACGACCTGACCCAGCTGACGCTCGGGCTGGATCGCGATTCCGGTATGGAATTGCTGGCGGCCGATTTCGATGAGCGCGATGAAGCGGTGAAGGCACTGCTGTCGCGTGCCATCTCCGCATGTGTTGCACAAGGTAAGTACATCGGCATCTGCGGCCAGGGACCGTCCGATCACCCGGACTTCGCGGAATGGCTGATGAAGGAAGGGATTGGGTCGATTTCGCTCAATCCTGACTCCGTCATCGCAACCTGGCAACAACTGGCGTTGGTCAAGTAAGACTTTTCGACTTTCGGTAAAAAGCGCGAGCCTTGTGCTCGCGATTTTTACTTGTTGCAGACTAACAAAAATTAGCAATTATCCATTTGATGTTGAGGAATTTTGAAATACACTACCCTGCAATTAAAGACGAACAACAATAAACAAAAATAGTTGTGAATCGCTTTTGCGTTGAACCCCCGCCACCAGCCGGTCGCGGGGGTTTTGTTTTTCTTTTCTGACACATTGCCTGATAATCGCAGCAAAGGAGACGTGCATGAGCGAATGGGTGATCTGGATGGTGCTGGCCGGCGTGATGGTTGTGGTGGAGATGTTCACCGGGACCTTTTACCTGCTGATGGTCGGCGTCGGCATGGCGGCAGGGGGATTGGCGGCTCTGGCAGGGGCAAACGGCCCGGTCCAGCTTGTCATTGCAGCGGCGGTTGGCATCCTTGCCACCTACGCCTTGCGTCGCAGCGGGTTCGGACGGCACGCCCGAACGGACGCCGCACGGGACCCAAATGTGAATCTCGACATAGGACAGACGGTCACGGTGGAAGAGTGGCAGCGTACGCGCGGCGGCCCGCACACCGCGCGTTCGATGTACCGCGGTGCGATGTGGGATATCGAATTGCCAGGGCTGGAAGAGGGGGCTTCGGTACAACCCGGACGCTTCGTCATTCGCGAAGTCCGGGGCAATCGCCTGATCGTCGCCGTCGCAAACAACAACTGACAACAACAGGGGAACGTCATGGGATTCAGCTTTGGTACTGTAAGCATCGTCCTTTTCATCATTGCGGTGGTGTTTGTCGTCAAGACCATCAACGTGGTGCCGCAACAGCATGCATGGGTCGTTGAACGCCTGGGGAAATATCATGCAACCCTCGGGCCGGGGCTCAACATCGTTTTGCCGTTCATCGACCGTATCGCATACAAGCATTCATTGAAGGAAATTCCTCTCGATGTGCCGAGCCAGGTCTGCATCACCAGGGACAATACGCAGCTCGAGGTTGACGGCATCCTGTATTTTCAGGTGACCGACGCGATGCGCGCGTCGTACGGTTCGTCGAATTACATTGCCGCGATCACGCAGTTGGCGCAGACCACACTGCGATCGGTCATCGGCAAGATGGAACTGGATAAAACATTCGAGGAGCGCGACCATATCAACCAAAGTATCGTCAACGCAATCGATGAGTCCGCCGCGAACTGGGGTGTAAAGGTATTGCGCTATGAGATCAAAGACCTGACGCCACCGAAGGAAATCCTGCATGCGATGCAGGCGCAGATTACTGCCGAGCGTGAGAAGCGGGCGCTGATTGCGGCTTCCGAGGGACGCAAACAGGAGCAGATTAACATTGCCACTGGCGAACGGGAGGCAGCCATTGCCAGGTCGGAGGGTGAAAAGCAGGCCGCCATCAACCGCGCGCAAGGACAGGCCGCCGCTATCCTGTCGATTGCGGAAGCGAGCGCCGAGGCTCTGCGCAAGACGGCTGCGGCGATACGCGAGCCCGGAGGTTCGGATGCGGTTAACCTGAAGGTCGCCGAACAATACGTAAGCGCTTTCGCCCAACTGGCCAAGACGAATAATTCCATCATCGTTCCAGCGAACATGAGCGATATCAGCGGCTTGATCGCGGGCGCGATGCAGGTGGTGAAGTCACAGCAGAAGGTTTAGGACCCGCCGCAGTCTTCCCGCATAGAGGGCCTCATGCGTTCCTCTACGCCGGGGGTGCCTGTCAACGGCGGTTCTGTTTCATGATCGCCTGCTGCTCGCGCTGCCAGTCGCGTTCTTTTTCGGTGTCGCGCTTGTCGTGTTGCTTCTTGCCCTTGGCGAGGCCGATTTCGCACTTGATGCGGCCCTTGGCGTAATGGAGATTGAGCGGGACCAGGGTATAGCCGGCGCGCTCGACTTTGCCGATCAGCTTTTTGATTTCCTCGCCGTTCAGCAATAGCTTGCGCGTGCGCACCGGATCCGGCGAAATGTGGGTCGATGCGGTCGGCAACGCGCTGATATGGGAGCCGAACAGGAACACTTCACCCTTGCGTACAATGACATAGGCTTCCTTGAGCTGGGCTCGGCCGGCGCGTATCGATTTGACCTCCCACCCCTCCAGCACCATGCCCGCTTCGAAACGCTCCTCGATAAAGTAGTCGTGAAAGGCTTTTTTGTTGTCGATGATGCTCATGTATATGGGAAAGCTGCGGCTCGGTTAGAATTTCGACTTCACATTCTATCAAACGGTATCCATTCGATGGCAGTTGTGCATAAATCCGTATTCCTGGGATACAGCGCGGAACAGATGTTCGCGCTGGTCGACCGGGTGGAGGACTACCCCAAGTTTCTGCCGTGGTGCGGCGGTGTAGACGTCAAACAGCGCGACGGCAACAAGCTGATCGCGACCCTGATGATCAACTATCATGGCGTCAAGCATTCCTTTACCACCGAGAACACCCATACTCCGCCGACGCTGATGAAAATGAATTTGCTGGAGGGACCGTTCAAGCATCTCGATGGCACGTGGACCTTCAAGCCGTTGCGGCCGGACGCATGCAAGATCGAATTCGACCTGCACTACGAATTTTCAAGCAGGATGCTGGAGTCCCTCATCGGTCCGGTCTTCAACATGATCGCCAACAGCTTCGTCGATTCTTTCAGCAAGCGGGCGGAGACCGTGTATGGCTGATCACGGCGCGGACAAGGATGGCGATATCGCGGTACAGGTGTGCTTTGTGAAGCCCGGCGTGCAAATCTTGCGCGATATGACAGTCGCGCCTGGCACTACTGTCGAGGATGCGATCCGGCGCAGCGGCGTGCTGGACGATGCGCCGGAAATCGATTTGTCGGTTTGCAAGGTTGGCATTTACGGCAAGCTGAAACCGCTGGACACCGCCTTGCGCGACCGCGACCGAATCGAAATCTATCGCCCCCTGATTGCCGATCCGATGGAATCCCGTCGCAAGCGCGCCGAGAAGAAGGACAGCCAGGGCGATAAAAAAGCCCGGTAGTCCGGGCTTCCTGGCAATCAATGCATTACTTGCAGTCCTGCATGTTGCGCTTGTTCTCGTTCAGTTCGCGCGCCCGCTGCTCGTCAGACAAATAAATCCGTTCTCCGGTCTTGTCGGTGCGGGAGATGCGTTCGCCGGACTCAAGGACTCGTTGATACTCGCCGGCGCGCTCGCAGTATTTGCTCTTTTCAGCTGCGGCACGCACCTGTTCCTCGGCTTTCTTTTCCTTATCCGCCTGCTCGGCCCTGCGCTTGAGGAAGTCGGCATTTTTTTCGGCGGTGGTCATCGGCGCTTTATCTTTCTGCGCTGCGGCCGGCGCAACTGTTTCAACCTTGTCATTGGCGGGCGCGGCCGCGCGTGACGCCGAGCCGGGTTGCTTCAGGATGCGATTGGCCGGCACCGAGGCGGGCGGCGGCATATCCGAATATTGCTTGACGCCTCTATCGTCGAGCCAGACGTATTGGGCAAAGGCGGTAGAGCAGAAACCTGCTACGGCCAGCGTAGCGGCGATGCGTTTTAAACAAGCTAGTTTCATGAAGGTCCTTACGAGAAAAACATAGTTCGATTTCGCCATGCTTTAGTAGGGATGTCAACGAATAACCCGGTATTTACCCCGCTTTTGAGAGTGGAATCGTATGAAAAAACGACGTATTTAAAGTATTTCTGTATAATGCGGCTTTGCGCCTATAGGAATCACTATGCGTCTACTGCAGAAAGCACTCACATTCGATGACGTGCTGCTTGTCCCGGCTCACTCGGACATTCTTCCCAAAGATACTTCTCTCAAAACGCGTCTGACCCGCAACATCACGCTGAACATCCCGTTGTTGTCGGCGGCGATGGATACGGTCACCGAGGCACG
>JBBWZW010000281.1:0-22332 GCA_039649305.1 Burkholderiales bacterium | reverse complement strand
CTTGCCGGCGCGTCCCATCGGATTAATCGCCGCTGATCGCGCACCTGGCGCTTCACCCGGATTCAACCGCTTGCTCATGCCCTCGGTTGGAATCTCCCCGGGCCCGATTGCATTAAGCCGCACGCCGGATTGCGCCCACTCGGTGGCAAGCGACATGGTCATCGCATGAATCGCCGACTTGCTCATCGCCGATGGCACGACATAGGGGCCGCCGTTCAGCACCCAGGTCACGATGATCGAAATCACGCTGCGATAGCCGTCGGAGGGTTTCCACTCACCTTTGGCCGCCATGTCGACCCAGCGGCGGCCAACCGCGTGCGTGACGTAGAAGGTGCCATGCATCACGATGTTGGCGATGGCATCGAAGCCGCGCGGCGACAGCGAAGCGGTCGGGGAGATGAAGTTGCCGGCGGCATTGTTGACCAATCCGGTCAGCCCGCCTTCCGCAAAAATCTCTTCCACCATATCGTCCACCGCTCCCGCATCGCGTATGTCGATGCCGAAGGTTTTGACACTGCCACCATGCTTGGCCATCAGCTCCGCGGCGGTTTCATCGCATACCGGTTTGCGGCGGCCACAGATATAGAGATCGGCGCCGAGTGAAAGATATCTCTCCGCCATCGCACGGCCGAGGCCGGTGCCGCCGCCCGTGACGAGGATCCGCTTTCCTTGCAGTAGTTTGGGTTGGAACATGGTTATCTCCTGAATGTTGTAGAGCCTGCAATGCACAGCGGATTTCGCCTGGCGCTGTAATCCGCTCTAGCACGATCGTTCTTTTTTTACCCTATAATCGGAACCCTCATCCCGTCTTTGCGAGGTTTCCAATGGCATTGCCAGTCGTGCTGCAAAATCTGAGTCTACCCGTGATCGGCTCACCGATGTTCATCGCCAGCGGACCTGCGCTGGTGAAGGCGCAATGCAAGGCCGGCATCGTGGGCGCCTTTCCGGCGCTGAACGCCCGACCGGCGGAAATGCTCGATACGTGGCTGACGGAGATCCAGGTGGAGCTGGCCGAATACAAGGAAGCCAATCCGGGCGCGACGGTCGGCCCGATCGCCGTCAACCAGATCGTGCATCAGTCGAACAACCGCCTGGCGGAAGATGTCGCGATGTGCGTGAAGCATCAGGTGCCGATCATCATCTCGAGCCTGCGCGCGCCGCCGCAGGAAATGCTCGATGCGATTCACAGTTATGGCGGGATCGTGTTGCACGACGTGATTTCCATCCGCCATGCGAACAAGGCGCTGGAGGCGGGCGTCGATGGATTGATCCTGGTGGCGGCCGGAGCCGGCGGCCATGCGGGCGCGCTGTCGCCGTTTGCACTGGTAGGTGAAGTCCGCAAATTCTTCAACGGACCGATAGCCTTGTCCGGTTCGATCGCCACCGGCGATGCCGTCCTTGCCGCCCAAGCGATGGGCGCCGACCTCGCGTACATCGGTTCACGCTGGCTGGCAACGAAGGAATCCAATGTCGACGATGCGTATCGCCAGGCGATTCTTGATTCAACTGCCGCCGATGTGATTTATACCAACCTCTTCACCGGCGTACACGGCAACTACCTGAAGAAATCGATAGTCGCGGCCGGCCTCGATCCGGAGAACCTGCCGATCGCGGACAAGACCGCGATGAACTTCGGCTCCGGCGGCGGAAGCAAAGCCAAGGCATGGCGCGATATCTGGGGCGCGGGCCAGGGCGTCGGCCTGATGGAGGATGTACCGGGCGTGGCTGACCTGGTCGAGCGCATGAAAGCGGAATACGCAGCCGCCCGGAAGCGGCTCGCGCTATAAGACTTTGAAGCCAGGGGAGCGTGTTACTGCAGTCATCGCCTGGATTTCTGCCAGCCCCAGGTTCTCCCATGTGCCGGCATGCTCCGTTCCACGCACCAATTCACCGCGCATGGGCGATATCATCGGCTGGCCGACAATATTGGTGCGTGAAACCCACCTACGGAGCTTTCCCGTGCAATGAGAGCGCCGGGAGTTGCTACTGCCCACCCGTCTGGATTGCCCAGATCCCGGGCAAATTCCTCCAGTAGCCGTACGCATCCATCCCGTATCCGACCACGAACTTGTCAGGCAAAACCAGCCCGACATGATCCGGCAGCACCGGCTTGGTCTTGCCGATATCCTTGTCCGCAAACACGGCCAGCACGACTTCCGCGGCGCCCATTGCCAGCAGGCGTTCCTTCACGTGGGCCAGCGTCTCGCCTTCGTCGAGTATGTCGTCCAGCACGATCAGGGTGCGTCCGCGCACATCCGCGCGCGGCTCGACTTTCCATTCGATGGTGCCGCCCTTGTCCTTGCTGCCATAGCGGGTGACGTGGATGTAATCGAACTCCAGCGGGAAGCGCAAGCGTGTCAGCAACTGACCGGAGAAGACGACCGCGCCGCCCATCACGCCGAGCACCAGCGGAAACGGCGCGCCGGCATCATGATCGAAGCGTTGGTTAAGTTCCTGTGCGACCTTGTCGACGGCTGCCTGGACAGCCTCTGCGCTGAAAACCTCTTCGGCTTTGGAAAGCAGGGCGAGCGCTTTGTCGCGATGGGAGAGAGACTCGTTATTCGGCATGGTGCCAGACCTCGAAAACAGAAGTGAACCGGGGGGGAGCCCGGAGGCAAAAACGGGGTACGACGATAACACAAGATGCGCCCGCTTCACAGGGCGGAACGGCATGGGCGGCACCGGGCGGCATGGCAAATGAATCATCGGAATGATGCTACGCTTGCCCTTTGTTTAACACCCGAGGCACCACACGGAGACCCCATGAAAAAAGCTTATGTAGTCGCAGAAATCAATGTCACCAATCCGGACGGCTACGCCGAGTACCGCGCGCTGTCGACGGCTGCCGCCGATAAGTACGGCGCCCGGTTCCTGGTGCGCGGTGGCACGCGTGTGCAGCGCGAAGGCATGGATGAACAACACAACGACCAGTGGCGCACGGTCATCGTCGAATTTGCCTCGCTCGACCAGGCGCATGCCTGGTATGACTCGGTCGAGTATAGCAAGGCGCGGGAGATCCGATTGGCCAACTCGATCGGTCGGCTATTCATTGTTGAAGGAGCCTGAGCAGGCCCGCGCTGCTTAGTCATGCGAAGAGGTGACCGTCGTCAAGGCTGTTTACCGGAAACCAGGGAATCTTTGCGCAGCGGACGGCTCGAATGGATATTGCCAACATATCAAGGATTTGCAATGGGCACTGCTTCCAAACAGCTCGAAGTGAAAACGACGCCGCCTTCGCGGAAGGAATCGACACCACGCCTGCCGCACGAGCGCGACGAATCGCATGACAGCCAGGCAACCAAGCCGGGGCCGCCGCGCGATGACATGAAGCAGGCGTATAAGGATTTGATGGACGGGCAGGTGGATACCGACCTGAGGGAAACCCGCGGCGTGGATGCGGTGGTGAACAATCCGCCCGGCCCGTCACCGGTGAATCCGTCGGATACCGGCAAGACATCCAAGCGAAAGTGACAGTTTGCCAAGACAGCCCCTGATTGTGCACAGGGCGGAAGGATCGTCCCTGCGCGGTCCCTAATCCATTTCGATCCGGTTGCGCCCGTTGTGCTTGGCTTTGTACAGCGCGGCATCGGCAGCCCGGAACAGCGACTCCGCGTCGGCATGCCCGACGATATCGGCCACCCCGGCAGAAAACGTGGCGGTGAATTCGCATTCATCGGCCTGATGCCGGATCTTTGAAAACGCTTCGCGGATCTGGTCGATCACGCTCATCGCGGCGGCGGCGGAAGTGGCCGGCAGTATCACTGCGAATTCTTCCCCGCCGTAACGGCCGATGACGTCACCGCGCCGCAGCCGCTGTTGCAGCAGCCGCGACAATCCGCGGATCACCTGGTCGCCCACCGGGTGCCCGTAACTGTCATTAATGCGCTTGAAAAAATCCAGGTCGATCATGGCCAGCGCAAGCGGCGCGTGCGAACGATCGGTGCTCGAAATCGAACGCGACAGGTATTCCTTGATCGCCGAGTGATTGAACAACCCGGTCAGGCTGTCGCGCATGATCAGCCCGCGCAGCGACCGATAGCGCTCGGCCCGGCTTGCCACAGAAGCAACCAGGTGCCCCGGTTCGACCGGCTTGACGAGGAAGTCTTCGGCGCCGGACTGGATGGCATCCATGCGCGCAGAGGGCGAGCCGTCGCCGGACAGGAAAAGGATGGGCACATCGAGATAGACATTGTTTTGCCGGATCAGCCTGGTCAGGTCGGCGCCGGTACAGGCGGGCAGCGAGACATCCATCACCGCCAGTTCCGGTCGATATTCATCGAACTCCATAAAAATCTCGGTCGGCTGTCCCAGCAACCTCACGTCCATGCCTGCATCGCGCAAGACCCTGGCGTAATGTTCCGACGTCACAGGCTCATCGCTGATCATCAGGATGCGATACGGATGCGTTTCCTTGGAGAGCACCAGCGTGTCTATGCTGTCGGTCAGCGCCACCATGTCGACCGGCCTGACGAAATAACAGTCGGCGCCTGCATGAGCGGCGGCGAGCCGTGCCTTGAAACTGCCGCGGTTCGATATCAGCATGATCGGAAAACGGCGGTTGCCGGCCTGCCGGTTCTGCACTGTCTCGGCGACCTTGAGCATCATGTCATCCCGGAATTCGAAGTCGAGGATGACTGCTGCCGGCGTGCGATTGGCAATAGCTGCGGCGAGCTTTGCGACGCTGTCGATCACGACCACCGCATGGCCGAAATACCGCAGCTGCATCGCCATGTCCTCGGCGAGCAAGGCGTTGCTGTTGACCAGGTAAATTGGCGGGGTCGATGATTCCCTTGCCAGATGCTGTTGATGAGGATGCTGCGTATCCCGTTCGTAGCCCATTTGTCTGCCTTCCTGCTGCCGGTGTTGTAGAAAAAATCACAACACGCATATCCGCGCCGGCATTTTCTCAGCGATGTCCTGAACAGGATGTTACAACGCTATTGCGATTGTCGGTAACTTTGGCATGGCTTTTATTGCCGAGCGTCACTCGTACTTGCGCGCGTCCTCGATCACCTTGCCGTCATTTGGCAGGCTGCCGGGGGCGAGCAGGATCACTTCGCCACGCAGTTTTGTGACATCGCGTATCGTTTCCACGATGGCCGGTCGCTTCGGATCGACCGCGATCGGGTCGCGTACTTCGCAGTGGAGCGTCATTACATCGTTGGCCATTTCGCCGGTCACAATCAGGCGCGCCTTCAGTATCTCGGGATGGCGCCGTGCGATTTCGGCGACTTGCGACGGATGGACAAACATCGCGCGTATCTTGGTGGTCTGGTCGGCACGCCCCATCCAGCCCTTGATGCGCGTGTTGGTGCGGCCGCAGGGGGATGTGCCAGGGAGCACTGCGGACAGGTCGCCGGTGGCAAAGCGGATCAATGGATAGTCGCGATTGAACGAGGTGACCACCACTTCGCCGACTTCACCGTCGGCTACCGGTTCGCCGGTGCCGGGCCGCACGATCTCGAGGATCAGCTCTTCATCCAGGATCATGCCCGGATTCACCTGGCCGCCGGTTTCCGATTCGTACGCGATATTGCCGATGTCGGCAGATCCGTACATCTGCACCACATGCGGCACGCCGTTGTCCTGCAGCCACTTGCGCAATGACGGCGGCAACGCTTCGGCGCCGACGATAGCGCGCTGCACGCTGCTGATGTCGGCGCCCATTTCGCGCGCCTTTTCGATGATGATCTTGAGGAAGGAAGGCGTGCCGACATAGGCGTCGGGTTTGAGCTCGGCCATCGCCTGTACCTGCATCTCGGTCTGGCCGATCCCCGCCGGGATCACCGCGCAGCCGAGACGGGCCGCACCGCCTTCGACCATGAATGCCGCCGGGGTAAAGTGATAGGAGAAGCAGTTTTGCACGATATGCCCCGCGCGCAAGCCGACGGCCGCCATCGGCCGCGCGAAACGCCACCAGTCCTGCGCCCGGCCTTCCGGGTCGAAAATCGGGCCCGGCGACATGAAAAGATGAGCGAGCTCGCGCGCAGGTGTGGTCGTAAGGCCGCCGAACGGACGCTGGTTTTGCTGCAGGTCTTTCAGGCCTGACTTGCGGGTGACTGGCAGCCGGGCGAGTGCGGCGCGCGACGTGATATCCGCCGCATTCACATCCTTCAGGATGCGGTTCCAGCCCGCCGCGGTTTGCGCGTGGGCCACCAGTTGCGGCAAGCGCGACATCAATTCCCGTTCGCGGGTCTGCGGGTCGCGTGTTTCGAGCGCATCCAGAAAATCGGACATGTTGAACCTGTTAGTAGTAGGGACCGACAATCACGCCAGCCAACGCTTGCGTCGCTTGTAGCTCTTCGCGTCCTTGAAGCTCTTGCGCTCGCCGCCGCCGACGCCGAGATAGAACTCCTTCACATCCTCGTTGTTGGCCAGCTCGCTCGCCGCCCCGTCCATCACGATGCGGCCGCTTTCCATGATGTAGCCGTAGTCGGCGTACCTGAGCGCCATGTTGGTGTTCTGTTCGGCCAGCAGAAACGTCACTTTCTCCTTCTGGTTCAGGTCCTGCACAATGTCGAACACCTCTTCCACGATTTGCGGCGCCAGTCCCATCGAGGGCTCGTCGAGCAACACCATGCTGGGACTGGTCATCAGCGCCCGGCCGATCGCGCACATCTGCTGCTCGCCGCCGGAGGTATAGGCGGCCTGCGAAGTGCGCCGGGTCTTCAGGCGGGGGAAGTAGGTGTAGACCTTTTCCATGTCCGTGGCGACATCGGCCTTGCTCTTGCGGGTATATGAGCCGGTCAGCAGGTTTTCTTCTATGGTCAGGTGCGCAAAGCAGTGGCGTCCTTCCATGACCTGCACCACACCGCGCTGTACCAGGTCGGCGGGCGACAGGTTTTCGATGCGTTCGCCGCGCAACTTGATCGAGCCCTTCGTGACTTCGCCTCGCTCGCCGCGCAGCAGGTTGGAGATGGCGCGAAGGGTCGTGGTCTTGCCGGCGCCATTGCCGCCGAGAAGGGCGACGATGCGGCCTTCGGGTACCTGCAGCGATACGCCTTTCAGCACCAGGATCACGTGGTTGTAGATAACCTCGATGCCGTTGACGTCGAGCAGGGTGGCCGGCGCGGGGGCAGCGGCGGGGACGGCGGACAGGGGGGACGGTTGCATGGGTATTTTATGGCTGCGATCGAATGGGCTCGGTTGCTTCCCTCTCCCGGTTGCGGGAGAGGGAAGTTAAACATCAGCAGCTACGCGGCTTGATGTTTTTCTCCTTCGAGTACTTCTCCGCGAACTCCTTCACCAGCGGATCGAGCATGGACTTCTCGGCCTGGTACCAGTCGGTCCCGATCTTCCACTTGCCGCCGTCCCACTGCACAATGCGCGCCCAGTCGGTGCCCATGTGGTTGCTGCAGGAAGTCTTCACCGGACGCATGATCTCGCCGAAGCCCAATTGCTTGAGCCGGTCGGCGTTCAGGTCCAGATTCTCGAAGCCCCAGCGCACTTGTTCCGAGGTAAGCGCCTTGCCTTTGCCGAACTTCGCCTGCGCAGCGCGGATAGCCTCGACCTGCAGCATTGAGATCATCATGCCGCGGGTATGGGCCATGGTCCCGATTTCGCTGGTGTCGGAGGCAGACCCCTGGCTCTTGTCATAGACGAACTTCTTCAGGTCTTCGTGCACCTTGTCGCGGGCCGCGCTGTTGTGGATCGAGACGGCGTTGTAACCCTTGGCGCCTTCGCCGATATCCTTCACGTCATGGTCGGAGCCGGCCCACCAGATCGCATACATCTTGTCACGCGGGAAGCCGGTGGCTTGCGCTTCACGCACCGCGGCAGGCGTCATCACGCCGGCGCTCCACAGCAGCACGTAATCGGGACGCTGTTGGCGGATCTGGAGCCAGGTCGACTTCTGCTCCACACCAGGCGGCGTCACCGGGAACAGCGATAGCGTGAAGCCATCCTTGGCGGCGCGCTTCTGCAGCAGCGGAATCGGTTCCTTGCCATAGGGCGAGTCGTGATAGACCAGCGCGATCTTCTTGCCCTTGAGGTTGCCCTTTTCCTTCTTCGTGATGTCCTGGATCATGACGTCGGCCGCAGTCCAGTAGGTGCCGAGCAGCGGGAAGTTCCATTCGAACACGGTGCCGTCGACCGACTGCGACAATCCGTAACCGAGTGTTTCGACCGACACCTTGTCGGTGAAGGCCTTGTCGGTGATCGCAAACGTAATGCCGGTAGATTGTGGGTCGAAGCCCGATGCGCCCGTACCTTTATTCTTCAGGCGTTCATAGCACTCCACGCCCTTGGCCGCATCGTAGGCCGTTTCGCATTCTTCATAGACCAGCTTCACGCCATTGATGCCACCATCGCGTGCGTTGATCAGCTTCAGGTAATCCTGCTTGCCGTTAGCCCAGGGGATACCCAGTGGCGCAAACTGGCCCGTGCGGTAGACCAGCAGCGGAACGAATTGCTCGGCCTGCTGTGACCAGGCGGCCGGCGCGGCAGAGAAGGTCGCGGCAGCAATGGCGACCGTGGCGGCGAATGTCTTCAATTTCATGCTTGTCTCCTTTTTTGTAAAAGCACCATCCATTTACTGAAACATCATTAGTGCGGAAACGGCCAGACCCGCAATTTCTGCCGCGCCGTAGCCCACAGGCGCGCCAGGCCGTGCGGCTCGACGATCAGGAAAAACACGATCAGCGCGCCGAAAATCATGTGCTCGAGGTGCGAAGCGGTGGCGGTGGACAGCGGCAGTCCGAGCCAGTACGGCACCATGTTCAGAAACAGCGGCAGCAGCACCATGAAAGCGGCGCCGAAGAAGCTGCCTACGATCGACCCCAGCCCGCCGATGATGACCATGAACAGCAGCTGGAACGATTTCTCGATATTGAATGCGGCCGGTTCCCACGCGCCGAGGTGCACGAATCCCCACAGCGCTCCGGCCACGCCGACGATGAACGAACTGACCGCAAAGGCCGTCAGCTTGGCGTATACCGGCCGGATGCCGATCACCGCTGCCGCGACATCCATGTCGCGTATCGCCATCCATTCACGGCCGATGGCGCTGCGCACCAGGTTCTTGGCGAGCAGCCCGAACACCACCACCAGCGACAGGCACAGCAGGTATTTTTCCACCGGGGTATCCAGCGGCACGCCGAGCACGTGCAAGGTGCCGACGCTGACGGAACCGGACGAAGAATTGTTGGTGACCCAGGGTATGCGGTTGGTGAACCAGTCAATGAAGAATTGCGCGGCCAGTGTGGCCACAGCCAGATAGAGTCCGCGAATGCGCAGGCTCGGGATCCCGAACAACACGCCGACCACCGTGGCGCACAAGCCGCCGCCGATCAGCGACACAATCAGCGGCATGCCTCCGAAGCGGACTTGCAGGTTGAATGCCGCGTACGCGCCCACTGCCATGAAGGCGCCGGTGCCGAGTGAAATCTGACCGCAATAACCGACCAGGATGTTCAGCCCGATGGCGGCAAGCGACAGGATCAGGAAGGGGATGAAGACGGCGCGAAATGCATAGTCGCTGGCCAGGAGCGGGAGGCCGATGAAAGCGACGGCCAGCAGCAGGCCGATTGCATAGCGGTCCTGCAGGATCGGGAGGATCTGCATGTCGCTGCGGTAAGTGCTTTTGAACTGGCCGTTTTCGCGGTAAAACATGATGTTCCTGTCTCCGATTTCTTCGCATTGCCGTAGGTTGGGATCTGCGGCGCATGCGCTAATGCCAACATTCGAACCCATGAGCGACCGACGGCGCTTATGTGGATCCTGAATGTTGGGTTTTGCAACCCAACCTACGAAACCCTCTACACCCGATCAATAATCTTGTCCCCAAAAAGCCCCTGCGGCCGTACCAGCAAGAATGCGAGCGCCAACACATAGGCAAACCAATTCTCTATCCCGCCCCCGAGCATCGGCCCGAGGTACACCTCCGACAGCTTCTCGCCCGCGCCTATGATCAGCCCGCCGATAATCGCCCCCGGCACCGAAGTCAGCCCGCCGAGGATCACCACCGGAAACGCCTTGAGTGCCACCTGAGAAATGGAAAACTGCACGCCCAGCTTAGACCCCCAGATGATCCCGCAGACCAGCGCCACAAACCCGCCTACCGACCACACGATGACCCAGATGCGCGACAGTGGAATGCCGACCGACTGCGCGGCCTGGTGGTCGTCGGCCACGGCGCGCAATGCCCGCCCGGTCGCGGTCTTCTGGAAAAACAGGGACAGCGCAAGAACCAGCGCGGCGGCATACAAGTCTTCCTTGTTCACCAGCAGTCCACCCGGGAAGGTGCTTTCCATGATCATGACCGGGTCCTTGGGCATCCCGACATCGATCTTGTAAGTCGCACTACCGAACAGCATCTGGCCGGCGCCGTCGATGAAGTAGGTGATGCCGAGCGTGGCCATCAGCAGGGTGATGTGCTCCTGGTTGACGAGCTTGCGCAGTACCAGGCGCTCAATCAGCCACGCCACCACGATCATCAAAGCGATCGTCACTATCAACGCAAGGATATTGGCCAGCAGCAGGCTGTTGAAGCCCAACCATTTCGGAATCCATTCCGAAAAACGCGCCATCGCCAGCGCGGCAAACAGCACCATCGCGCCCTGTGCGAAATTGAAGACGCCGGAAGCCTTGAAGATCAGCACGAAGCCGAGGGCCACCAGTGCGTACAGCATGCCGGCCATCAGCCCGCCAAACAATGTTTCAAGAAAAAATCCCATGGAGCGGAATCCTTAGTGAGCCGTACCCAGATAAGCAGTGATCACATCTTCGTTATTGCGCACTTCATCCGGCGTACCGTCGCCGATCTTCCTGCCGTAATCCAGCACGACGACACGATCCGAAATATCCATCACGACGCCCATGTCATGCTCGATCAGCACGATGGTGGTGCCGAACTGATCATTGACGTCGAGGATGAAGCGGCACATGTCCTGTTTCTCTTCCACGTTCATGCCGGCCATCGGCTCATCCAGCAGCAGGATGTCCGGCTCCGCGGCCAGTGCGCGTCCGAGCTCCACCCGCTTTTGCAAACCGTAGGGCAGGCGGCTCACCGGGGTTTTGCGGATGTGCTGGATCTCGAGGAAATCGATGATCTCTTCCACCTTCTTGCGATGCTCGATTTCTTCCTTCTGCGCCGGCCCCCAGTACAACGCCTGCAGCAGCAGGTTGGTCTGCATCTTCAGGTTGCGGCCGGTCATGATGTTGTCGATCACCGTCATGCCCTTGAACAGCGCGATATTCTGGAAGGTGCGCGCAATGCCGCTTTTGGCGGCGGCGTGGGTATTCATGTCCTTGCGGCTCTGTCCACGGTAGACGATCTCACCCTGCTGCGGGCGGTACACGCCGTTGAGCACATTGAGCATCGAACTCTTGCCGGCGCCATTCGGCCCGATGATGGCGCGGATCTCATGTTCCCGCACGTCGAATGAAATGTCGGATAGCGCCTTCACGCCGCCGAACGAAAGCGAAATGTTGCGCAGATCGAGGACCACGTCGCCGATTTTCCGGTTGAGTGTCATCAGGCAGCCTTTTTCACGATGGGCTCGAAGGTCTTTACGTCAAGGATCGCGAGATTGGCTGCCACCTTGCCTTGCCTGCCGTCCTCGAACTTCACCGCGGTTTCGATGTACTGCGAGGTCCTTCCGGAATACAGCGCGTCTATCAATACGTTGTACTTCTCGGCGACGAAGCGCCGTCGCACTTTGCGTGTACGCGTCAGCTCGTCATCGTCCGGATCGAGTTCCTTGTGCAGCACCAGGAAGCGATGCACCTGCGTGCCGGCCATCAGCGCTTCGCTCGCCAGGTCGGCATTGACCTTTTCCACGCACCCGGCGATGAGGTCGTAGGTTTCGCGCTTGCCTGCGAGGTCGGTATAGCTCGAGTAGGGAATGCCCCGCCGTTCGGCCCAGTTACCGACCGCTTCCATATCGATATTGATAAACGCGCACACCATGTTGCGCTTGTCGCCGAAAGCAACCGCTTCCTTGATATAGGGGAAAAACTTGAGCTTGTTTTCGATATAGTTCGGCGCAAATATGTCGCCGCTGGTCATCCTGCCGACGTCGGCCGCGCGGTCGATGATTTTCAGATGGCCTTCTTCGTCGAAGATGCCCGCATCACCCGTATGGAAGTAGCCTTCGGCATCGATCACCTCCGCCGTAGCGTCCTGGCGCTTGTAGTATTCCTTGAGCATGGCAGCCGATTTGACGAGGACTTCGCCGTTGTCCGCCAGCTTGACTTCGACGCCCGGCGCCGGCATGCCTACGCTGTCGAACTTGACCACGCCGTCCGGCTGCAGGCAGATGTAGGCGCAGGTTTCGGTGGAGCCGTAGAGCTGTTTGAGATTGACGCCGATCGAGCGGTAAAAGCGAAACAGGTCGGGACCAATCGCCGCGCCGGCCGTGTATGCGACGCGCACGCGGGAGAGCCCGAGCACATTTTTCATCGGCCCGTAGACGAAGAACTTGCCGAGCGCATAGCGGATGCGGTCCATAAAACCTACCGGCTTGCCGTCGAGGATGTCGGAGCCGACGCGACGCGCGACTTCCATATAGTGATGGAACATCATGCGCTTGATCGTCCCCGCGTCTTCCATGCGGATCATTACCGTGGTCAGCATGTTTTCGAAGATACGCGGCGGCGCGAAATAATACGTAGGCCCGATTTCACGCATATCGGTCGTGACCGTAGCGCCCGATTCCGGACAGTTCACCGTGTAACCGGCGACCATTTGCTGCGCGTAGGAGAACAGGTTGTCGCCCACCCATGCCATCGGCAGGTACGACAGGATGTCTTCTTCGCCCGATAGCCTGTCGAAACCGACACCGCCCCGCGCGGCCGTGATCATTGCCTCATGGGTGAGGCATACGCCCTTCGGTTTGCCGGTGGTGCCGGAGGTGTACAGCATGATCGCGACGTCATCTCCGGCGCCGGCGTTCAGTTCGTTCATGAAGAAGTAAGGATTCTCGCCCTCGAACTCGCGCCCGAGCTGCTGCACCTTTTCATAAGAAACGAGACCGGGTTGCTGGTAATGACGCATGCCGCGGTCGTCATCGAACACGATGTGGGCAATGCCGGGGAGGGTCTGCCGGATTTCCAGCAGTTTGTCGACCTGCTCCTGGTCTTCGGCGATCACGAATTCGACCTCGGCGTTCTCCAGCACGTAGGCCATATCGACTGCGGGAGCATCCTGATACAGCGGCACCGCAACCCCGCCGAGGCATTGTGCCGCCGCCATCGCCCAATACAGGCGCGGCCGGTTGTCGCCGATGATCGCGAGGTTCATCCCGCGCCGGAAGCCCATTGCGGCCAGGCCGCAGGCAAGCGCGCGCACTTCGTTGCCAACCTGCGCCCAGTTCGATGTCTGCCAGATGCCAAGGTCCTTCTCGCGGAAGGCCGGCTGGTTCGGGCGCATTTGCGCATGCTGCAGCAATAAGCGCGGGAAGGTGCCATCTTCGGGCTGGGTTGTCGTCTCCATTGTCCCACTCTCTCTTATAACGGCGACAGCCATCGAAATCGAGAGCCATGCGCCGTGTGGACGGGGTCTTGTATTTCTCATCGCCCGGCGTGGTGCCGGAGGCGACGGTTATTGCAGCATACTAGAGACTTCCCCGCCGGTGTGCTGTCATCTGCCTGACAATCGGCTTTTTATTTGGGCCTTCCTTTGTGCGTCGCACCATCCGCAGGCCGTGGAAGGACGAACCATATTCTGCGCGGCATGAGACGCTTCATAAGCTGTATGCTATCGAAACCCTGTTTGATGAGGACTATCGTTGGCGAACTGCACAAGGACTTCAATTCAGCCTCCGCTTTGTGAGTTGCTCCGGCAGGCCATCTGGGCAAAGCTCCTGACGCCCGGACAGATGGCGCGTGTGGAAGCGGATACCACCGAACAGTTCGTGCCCAAGGGGGGATTCGTCTGCCGCAAAGGGGAGATGGTCGATTGCTGGATCGGCGTTATGAATGGCCTGGTCAAGATCAACAACAATTCACCCGAAGGCAAGGCGGTCACTTTCGCCGGCGTTCATTCGGGCGGCTGGCTCGGGGAGGGCACCTTGCTCAAGCAGGAACGGCGCAAATACGATGTGACCGCATTGCGCGACAGCCGCATTGCCCGCATGCTGGCCTCAACCTTCAGCTGGCTGCTCGATAACAGCCTGCCGTTCAACCGCTTTCTGCTGCTGCAACTGAACGAGCGCCTCGGCCAGTTCATCGGCATGGTGGAGTTCGACCGCCTGCTCGACGTCGACACCAAGGTTGCGCGCTGCCTGGCGGCGCTGTTCAATCCCTACCTTTATCCAGGCACCGATACATTGCTGCAGATATCGCAGGAAGAAGTCGGCTACCTGTCGGGCGCGTCGCGCCAGCGTGCGAACCAGGCCTTGCAGGTATTGGAGAAGGAAGGCCTGCTGAAGGTCGACTATGGCGGCATCCAGATACTCGACCTGGACGGACTGCGGCAATTCCGTGCCTGATTCGTACAAGTAAAACCTAGTACAGGACATTAGCTATGCTGTCGATGCAATCCATGGGAGATTTCTGGTCCGGTTCCGTGCTGGATACCAACCTCATCGTTTTCTTCAGCCTTGCCGGCGCGCTGATGCTTGGGCTGCTGGTCGGTTATGAGCGCTTTTACCATGGGCGAGCGGCCGGCATGCGCACTTATGGCCTGGTCTGCATGGCGTCGGCGGCGCTGACAGTCATCGCCGGCTATCCGGGCGAATGGTACGGCGGGCACGTTCCGATCGGGCTCGGCGCCGATCCCACCCGCGTGATCCAGGGAATAGTCACCGGCATCGGTTTTCTCGGCGCCGGCGTGATCATGAAAGAAGGCTTCAACATCAGCGGATTGACCACCGCGGCCTCGATCTGGGCGGCGTCGGTGATCGGGATATTGGTGGGGATCGGGTTTTACCTGTCAGCGATCCTGCTGGCGTTGCTGTCGGCTCTGTGCATGGTATGGATCCCCTTGCTTGGGCGCTGGCTACCGGCCCGCCAGGCAATTGCCATCGTGTTGCGATTTAAGACGCATTTTGTGCCGCATGAAGACGCGTTGCGCGCCGACCTGCTTCGCGGCGGTTACGAAATCGCCGGCGGCTCGATCTGGATATCGATGGAGCACGGCAAGGCGGAATGGCACTTCGTTGCCATTGCATTGAACAAGATCAGCGGCCGGCGACTCAGCGATCTTGCGCACGACCTGTCCGCGCTGGATGGCGTGGAGGGTTTCCAGGTGTCGCACGCGCGCAATTAATCCTCCCGGTCTGCCGGCCCGGGTTAGCGCCAATTGATATGGATCTTGCCGGGTCGGGCAATGCTTCCTATGCTCTAAAGACGGCGTATCGGCTCACCGCCATGCGCCGTTTCTTTTCATTATCTTTCCATTGATGCGGCACCTCACGTGGTGCCCATGGAGGCCGACATGTCCATAGTGAAAGTCATCGAATTGATTGCCGAATCCCCCACCAGCTGGGAGGACGCTGTGTCCACGGCAATCGCCAAGGCGAGCAAATCCGTCCACGGTATCAAGTCCGTCTATGTCAAAGACTTTGAAGCGATGGTGGATAACGATAAAGTCGTCAGCTATCGCGTCATTACGAAGGTGTCCTTTATCCTCGACTGATTGAGAACTAGCAGGGTGGGCACCGCGTGCCCACCCTGCGTAAGCAGTGACGAAGTACTAGCTGCCGGCGATCCCGACGGCGTTCTGATCTTCGGTCCCACGCAGGCGTTCCTGCTTCCTTTGTTCGATCACTTCCACCATCTTCTGGTTGAATGCCGGAAGATCGGCCGGCTTGCGGCTGCTCACCCAGTTGCCGTCGACCACCACTTCCTTGTCGACCCAGTTGGCGCCGGCATTGCGGATGTCGTCCTGCAGCGACGGCCAGCTGGTCAGTGTCCTGCCCTTCACCAGGCCGGCCGAGACCAGCAGCCATGGGGCGTGGCAAATGACTGCAATCGGTTTGCCGTCATTTTGTATCCCCTGCACGATGCGCTGCGCTTCGAGGATGATGCGGATCTGGTCCGAATTGAAGACGCCGCCCGGCAGCATCACCGCATCGAAATCCTTCGGGTCGGCTTCCTCGAACGTCAGGTCGACGTCGAACTGGTCGGCTTTGGTGTCGTGGTTGAATCCCTGTATCTTGCCGCGCTTCTCCGAAATTACCCTGATCATCGCGCCCGCCGCCTCGAGGGCTTTTTTGGGCTCGGTGAATTCGACTTGCTCGAAGCCATCGGTAACGAGAATGGCGATGACCATGCCTTCCAGTGTCTGACCTGGCGGTTGTTGCGTTGGATGTTGTTCCATGCTGTTCTCCTGAAGATGTGTCAGGAGTTGATTAAACGGCATCGGAAAAGTTCGGTCGCGCGGGCACTTGCTTTGCATCAAAAGCAGGTGTGATTTTTTCCGTGGAAAGAACTCGCCCGTCGTTCACAAGTCAAAAAGATACAAACTTGTCAACGATCACTTATCACGAGGTAAACATGACTAAGACTTTTGGAGCAATTGCCGCTTCTGCCGGGCTGATGCTATTGCTGGCCGGCTGCCAGAAGGCCGACGCGCCCACGCCGCAGACGTCCACTTCCGGAGCTTCATCGACTTCCGGCGCTTCGGTGACTTCATCCAGCCAGTCTTCGGTCGCTGCGCCGCCTGGCGCGTTGCCCCCTTCCGATGCGGCAATCAAGCCCGAACCACCACCTCCAGCAACCAAAACCAGCGACGCGGATGGGCCGACTCAGGCTACGCCCAAGGAATTAAGCAAGAAAGAGGAGTCCGCAAACATGCCACTGGCGGGGCAGGTGAATAATCATTCGACGCCGGCTACGGTCAACGAGCAAAAGTAACTGGCGCTTCGCTAGTGTTGAGAGATGCCGCAGGGTGCGCCGTGCGCACCCGTAGATCAGGTGCGCACGGCGCACCCACCATTCCGCATCATTGTTTCGACGCATTCGGAAAGAACAACTGCTGCCCGTTCACCCGGAACGCGGCAATTTTCTTCTGCCCTGCCTCGGATGTAATCCATTCGATCAGCCGGGTCGCACCTTTGTAATTGATGTCTTTATATTTCGCCGGATTGACCGCGATGATGCCGTAAGGGTTGAACATGCGCGCATCGCCCTCGACCGCGACCATCAGGTCGGTCCTTGCGCGATAGGCGACGTAAGTCGCGCGATCGGTCAGCGTATAGGCCTGCAATTCGGCGGCCATGTTTAACACCTCGCCCATCCCTAGTCCGGCGGAGATATATGCGCTGCCCGAAGGCCTGGCTCCGGCGGCTTTCCAATACGCCTGTTCCATCTGGTCGGTGCCGGAATTGTCGCCGCGCGAAATGAATTTCGCCCCGCTCTTTGCGATTTTTGCAAATGCCGCCAGCACGTCGTTCGACCCCTTGATGCCCGCCGGATCGGTGACCGGCCCGACCACGATAAAGTCGTTATACATCACGTTGCGCCGGTCCACGCCATGGCCTTCCGCCACAAACTTGTCCTCGGACGCGCGCGCATGCACGAGCGTCACATCGACGTCGCCGTTCTTCGCCAGCTCCAGCGCCTTGCCGGTGCCGACCGCAATCACATGCACCTTCAGGTTGGCCTGCTTCTCGAATTCGGGCAGCAGGTACTTCAGTAAGCCGGAGTTTTCGGTGCTGGTGGTGGTGGACAGGCGCAGGACTTGCTGTGCCTGTACGAGTGGCGTGAACAGCGCTGCCGTCGCAAGCAAGGCGGCGCAGCGGGAAATGAAAGAAGGCATGGGAATGATTCCGGTGGAGGCGATGAACTATACCGCGCGTATCGGGATTTGCCGCTGCCGCGTCTGCAGTCGGCCATCCCTCAGTTTTAGCCGCTGCACGCCGGGCAGGGCAATCAGGTCCCGGTCATGACAGGCCATGATCACGCTGCTTCCCGCCGCGGTCAATGTCGGGATCAACGCGATGACCTGCTCCCGCGCCGCGCCATCGAGGTTTGAGGTCGGCTCATCCAGCAGCAGCAGTTTCGGTTCCAGTATCCTCGCGCGTGCCAGAGCAATGCGTTGCTTCTCGCCACCGGAGAGTGTGTTCGGATCACTGTCACGCAGGTGGCTGACGCCTGCCCACGCCATTGCTTCCTCGACGCGCCGTGCGACGCCTGACTTCGGCACGCCGCGCGCAACCAGGCCGTAGCCGATATTGTGCGCGACGCTGGTGGAGAACATGACCGGGTGCTGGTGCACATAGACGATCGCTTCCCGCAATATGCGGGGGTAGGGCGCCATTTGCACGGCCTCGCCGTTGAAGCTTGCTTCGGACATTTCCGCCGACTCGAGTCCGGCGCAGATACGCAGGAAAGTGCTCTTGCCGGCGCCGTTGGCTCCGGTCAGCACATAGGCGGTTGCGGGCTGTATGGTGAGCGTATCGATGTCCAGCAGCAGCCGGTCGCGATAACTTTTCCGCAAATTCCGGATCGATAACATAGGCGCCATCATATGCCTCGCGCCGGACGTGCATCGCCCTGCAGCAGGACAAGGGCCGCGTTGATCGCGAGGGCAATCACGATCAGCACGAAGCCAAGGGCGATGCCTTGCGCAAATTCGCCTTTACTGGTTTCCAGTGCGATTGCGGTGGTGATGGTCCGGGTCTCGCCCGCAATATTGCCGCCGACCATAATCGCGCAGCCGACTTCGGAGATCACACGACCGTAACCTTGCGTTACCGCGGCCATCACACCGAAGCGCGATTCATGCAGCACCGTGAACATGACCCGCCAGCGCGATGCGCCCAGAGTGATTGCCGTTTCAGCCAGCCGTGGATCGGCCGCCTGTACCGCAGCAAAGGTGAATGCAGTCAGTACGGGAAGGGCGACGATGACTTGCCCGGCAATGATGGCCGGTTGCGAGAACAGCCATTGCAAACCGCCCAGCGGGCCGTGACGGGTCAGCATCAGGTACAACAGCAAGCCGATCAGCACGGTCGGCAGCGACAGGGTTGCCTGGATCAACCAGATGACGATGCGGCGACCAGCGAAAGAGCGGGTCGCAACCAGATATCCCGCGAGCACGGCGACCGGCGTTGCGATCAACAATGCAACGATCGAAGTTTTCAGGGACACCCAGATGATTTGCCATAGGGCGGCGTCGCCTGAAAAGAGGAGGGCAAATGCATGCCGGATGGCTTCGGTGAAATGCATGGTGACGCCACAGTACTAAGAGGTTTCGGAATTGTCGAGAGGTTTGCGGTTTACTGCACAAGGTGCGATGCCGACAGACCGTACGCATGCGCCGGCCGATGGCCGGCGACAGTGATTTATATGGGCGACGAGATACGTCAGGCGATCCGAAGCGCCGCGTCGAACAAATGCGGCTCAAACACCAGCCGTTCCTTGCCGGTCAATAACAGGAAGTGTTTACCGGTACAGCGCGCCAGCAAGGACATGCCGACGCGTTCGGCCACCATGTGCCCCATCTGCGTCGTGCCAGAGCGCGAAAGCAGGAATGGAATTCCCATTTGCGCGCCCTTGATCACCATCTCGGAGGTCAGCCGGCCGGTGGTGTAGAAAATCTTGTCGCCCCCGCTGACTTCGTCCAGCCACATTTTCCCGGCGATCGAGTCGACCGCATTGTGGCGGCCCACGTCTTCGACGAAGTACAGCATGTCGCCTTCCGAGGAAAACAGCGCGCAGCCGTGTACCGAGCCGGCCTGTTTATAGATGGATTGCTGGGTGCGGATGGTGTCGACGATCTTGTAGAGCGTCGATTGGGTCATGCATGCGTCGTCCGGAAGGTTGATGGTATCGACTTCATCCATCAATCCGCCGAATACCGAGCCCTGCCCGCACCCGGTCGTCACCACGCGCTTCGCGGTGCGCTCTTCAATATCGCTGATGCCGTGACGGGTCTTGACCGCCACCGCTTCAACCGCCCAGTCGACCTGCACCGATTCGACGTCGTCGATCGATTTGACGAGGCGCTGGTTACGCAGGTAGCCGAGCGTCAATGCCTCCGGCGCGCCGCCGAGCGTCATCAGTGTAACCAGCTCACGCTTGTCGACATAGACGGTCAGCGGCCGTTCGGCAGGGATGGAAATGGTCGAGAGCCGGCCTTTTTCATCCATCACCTCAACCTCTTGAGTCAGATGGATCGTTGAATTGGAGAGGAGAGGTCGGCGTTGCATCTTGTTAAATCTATTTTTTTGCTGGAGGTGCTTCTGGTTTGCCGGCCGCCGGTACGGGCTTGGCATCGGCTACCCCAACCTGGGCTGTAGCGGCCTGGGCCGGTACGTATGGGCCAGGGTCGGCGCAGTCCGCGATCTCACCTGACGCTTTGCCACTCGGGTTCTTTGTCTTGAAGTAAAACTTGGCGACCTTGTCCTGCGACTGGCACAACTGGTAAGCCGCAACCTTATCGGCCCACGCTGTCTTGTGTTTGGCGGCATCCGCAGCAGCCTGTGCTTCCGGCGGCGCAGGAGGAAGCTTCGCGAACACGGCGCCGGATACCGCCAGGGTCATCAGTGCAAATGTAATTTTTTTCATGCCTTATTCTCCTGCTATTTAGACAGCCTTGATCGGGTCGCCACCAGTTTTCGGGGCGCCTTCCGGTGCCCGTACACGCGCTATCTTGCCGCTTTGTATGTCGTCGTACCACAGGTCATGGTGCTCTTGTGCCCATGTATCGTCGACATAACCGGTGCGCATAGCCGCATACGAGCCTTCCATGCCGATCGTGCCCATGTAGATGTGGCCCAATGATGCAGCTGTCACCAGTACCGCGGCGATCAGGTGAATGATGTTTGCCACCTGCATGTTGCCGCGGGTGTATTCGATACCCGGCACGATCATGTCGAGCACGAATCCCGATGCGCTGATGATCAGGCCAAGCACCACCACACCGCCCCAGAACCAGAACTTCTCACCGGCATTGAAGCGGCCGGAGCTGACGTGACCCTTGCCGATCGCGCCGCCGGCGCGGGCCATCCATTTGACGTCAGACGCATGCGGAAGGTTGTCTTTCACGAAAATCAGGAACACCACGATGGTCGATACCGTGAACAGCGGGCCGACAAAGTTGTGGACGTTCTTGCACGCATAAGCCAGCCAGCCGAACAGCGTGTGGCCGAAAACGGGCAGCACGATGTACTTGCCGAACAACATCGTGATGCCAGTGATCGCCAGTACCACGAAGCTGATTGCCACCGTCCAGTGCGCGATACGCTCAACTGGCGTAAAACGCTGGATCAGGCGACCGGTCTTCGGTCCCTTCAGTTTCGATGGCCCGAAAAGAACGTACACGGCAGCCATACCGACAATTGCCACAACCAGCAGCCAGCCACCGATGGTGGTCAGCGGGCCATTGCGGTACTGGCGCCATGCTTCACCGGCGGTAGTCGCATGCGACTGGCCGGGAAACTGCGCCTTAGGCTGGATCAGCACACCCATCTCGGCACCGGGCAGGCTGGAGTAATGCTTCTGCCCTTCCTTGACGATGCGCCAGGTGGGAGCAAGATTGCCCGGCTGGTCTTTAGTGCGCTCGGCCTGGTTCTGATCCATGTTCAGAATATCGGCCGATTGCACATTCGGTGCGCCGGCAGCAGGAGCGGCGGCGACAGGAGCAGCGGCGGCCGGTGCTGACTTGGCCGCGTCGTTGCCCTGCGCCATGACGGATCCGGCAAGCAGTGACATGCCGAACGCGAGACTGGCAAACCATTTCTTCATGATGTTTCCTCTCGCGGTACGGTCAGTTTACTTTGACGTATTCGTTCTGGGTTTGCGCACGGTTACGCAACTGGGTTTCCCACGCCTTCTTGTCGCCGGGCGCCCAACCTTTGACGACATGCACGTTTTTCGCGCCCTGGTAAGGCGCGACGTCAGGCAGGTGGCGGTTGGCGGATTGCGTCTGGTCAGATTCACCGCAGGCAGCCAGCAGCACAGCTGAAATACAAATCAGGGACAGACGGATCATGATTTTTTATCTCCTTGCGCAGCAGGTGCCGGCGCGGTTGCGCCCTGGTTAGGTGCTTTGCCGTACGCGGTGCCCCAGCCCCACACTTCGCTGCCTTTGCCACGGCGCAGTACGCGAGTGCGGAAGATATCGGCCACGACGTCGCCGTCACCGCCGAGCAGCGCCTTGGTCGAGCACATCTCGGCGCAAGCCGGCAGCTTGCCTTCGGAAGGGCGGTTGCGTCCGTATTTTTCGAACTCGGCCCTGGAGCCGTTTTCTTCCGGCCCGCCGGCGCAGAAGGTGCACTTGTCCATTTTGCCGCGCAGGCCAAAGGTCCCGGTGGATGGGAATTGCGGTGCGCCGAACGGGCAGGCGTACGAGCAGTAGCCGCAGCCGATGCAGGTGTCCTTGTTATGCAGCACCACGCCTTCGTCGGTGCGGTAGAAGCAATCGACCGGGCAGACCGCCATGCA
>JBBWZW010000270.1:0-4448 GCA_039649305.1 Burkholderiales bacterium | reverse complement strand
TGACGCCGTCGCTCGCCTCCATGCGCTGGATGGTCGGCAGCGAGAGGCTGGACAGTCGCGCCAGCTCACGCTGGTCGATGCCAAGCAGCGAGCGGGCGGCGCGTAACTGTGCGGCGGTGATCATAATGAGAATCGCGGCGCTGGCGACGGTGTGGGTGATATATGGTACGCCTATAATGATATGTCAAGCATCATAATAGGAGTCCTAGGAGTCATCGGGGAAGGGTGGTATCCTCCCAATTTGAGCGAGGATTTCAAAGGAAACTATTTAACTTAGGTGATTTCGTCTGTGTGCGGGGTCAGGCGCCGAAGGAGCGCCAAGCGAGCCCATTGACCGGCCCAGCAGTGCCTCATCATTCTCAGTCCTGGTCCTGAGAAGCGCGGCCAATAAGCGCGTCTCACGCGCGTCTGCGACGCACTCTAAGCGCGCGCCGCGAAGAGCGAGGGCGGCGCTCCAAGTTTGCCGCCATCCTTCGAGACGCCCGCTGCGCGGGATCCTCAGGAGCTTGAGCTGACCCGCCGACGAAGGCCTGTAGCTATCGCGTGATCAGGCCTCGGCTGATATCGACCTTCGACGTGCTGATCGTGTATTGCTGAACGACTTTGCTTCTGTCGAAAAAAATCACCAGAGATTTCTTATCGCCTTCGGCCCCGCTATAAATGGCATTCACATAGGGAACGAAGTTTATCGGCTTCGAACGCATTCTGGAGAATTCATATTCCCATGATTCGTTGCCGCTGTCGGTGAATGAGCTCTTCATGGGATCGCCGTACAGCTGGCGCACCTGCGCTTGAGTGGTTCTTCCTTTGACCAGTTGCTCGGACACGGTTTCACGCGAGGCGTCGGCGATGCTTTCATTGCCGCTGCTCGCGCATCCGCTCAGCAACGCAGATGAAAGCCCGGCTACCAAACAGATACGCCACGCCATGATATCCCCCGATACACGATGACAGCCAAATAGACTCCCCTTCTGGGCCGAACGGCGGCAGTCAATGAGATTGGGTCGATGCCAACGGATGATTGCGGATAACTGTTGCCGAAAGTCCTCAAACCGACGGTTGCGCCGGTTGTCGCGACAGAACGGCCGGTGTGGGTCATCAGCCGAAAAGCTGACGCCGAGCACATCGCTTCTGCCATGCATCCGAAAGCGAACAAGACATCGCGGCGACGACCGACAGATCACCGCGTTTGAACAGCGCGACGAAGGCTTCCGGTACTCCGGCCAGATGCTCGCCTGCATCCTGCAGCGCGATGCGCAACGGTCCGCCCGGCTCAGCGCGCATCGAGCGCGACCTTCAGGCCGAGGGCGATCAGCACCGTGCCGAGTATGCGGTCCACCGTTCGCCTGACCTTCTGGTATCCCGCCAGCATCGGAGCGGAGGAAAGAGCAAAGGACACGGCCGTGTACCAAGCAGCCTCGATCATGCCGCCCGCCAACAGCACGACAAGCTTGGCCCAGAGCGGAGTCGCTTCAGGCACCGCCGCAGCGAACAGACCGAGGAAGAACGCGATCCCCTTTGGATTGGTGATTTCCGTCAGGAAGCCGACCCGCAGCCCGCGCAGCAGAGACGTCACGTCCTCGACTGCCTTGACCACTGTGAGATTCAGATTCTCCGGGCGCGCCCGCCAAGCCTGGATGCCGAGCCAGACGAGGTACGCGCCACCCAAGATACGGATCGTGTCGCCAAGCCAGGCGAAACGGAGGATCAGCACGCTCAGGCCAAACATGGTCAGGGCGGCGTAGATCAATGAGCCAATGGTGATGCCGATTGTCGCCCCGATTGCCGACCGGCGCGACCGCGAGAGCGCCAGCCGCGATACGATGAGAAAGTTCGGCCCGGGGCTGACGACGGCGGCAAGCCAGATCAGGGTGGCGCTGATGATGATGGTCGAGGGACTCATGGTGGCGTCGTGCCCCAATTTGCGGAAACGAGTTTTGCAGATCCGGCCGTCAGTGCGATCCCTCGCGACGCAGCCGCTCGACCAGCGCAACCACGTCATCGCCAAGACTCCACGGACATCCCCAGTAATCGAACAGGCTGAGTGAAGTCTGCCACAGCGCGGGCGTCGCGCGAGCGTCGAATCCGCACACCACCATAGCGCCAGTTCCTGCCTCTTTTTTCATGAGCCCCGCGAGCCAGGCGACGAAGCCCGACGCGTTCGAGCCTTCGGCAAAGTGGAATGCAAGGATGCGATAAGCTCCGGTTGCCTCAGGCGGGACGGATATCAGTGCGTACCAAGCCGAGCCGTCCCTGACGGCGGCAAGCGCGGTGGTCGACAACTGGGATGGGTGGCTGATCAGTTGCCAGGCATAAGGTTGGGACAGCGGTTCAAAGCGCGCGGCTGCAATGACGCCGCAAAGGCGCGTGTGCATCTGCTGCGTGGATTCGGACATCTGAAATCTCCGCGCATTTCCGCAACGGACTCAAATGTCATTGAGGCGCCAGGTCAAGTCAATCCACGCGATCGCGGCTATGTCTGCTCGGGATCTCAGCCGAAAAGCTCACGCCGAGCACATCGCTGCTGCCATGCATCCGAAAGCGGACGTGATGTCACGCCGCCGCCGCTACGCATTTGGGCCAATCGCGTCGGTTGACCGATGTCCTTGGCATATCGGCTTCGGCCCCGCGGCGCTTCGTTTGCAGAGCGAAAGGCGACTATCCGTTGTGCACGGCAATCGACGCGAAATTGCTGTAAGCAGGGTTCGCCTTGATGGACGTCTGCAGGCTCATCACATCCGATGTGGTCAAGTAAATGGTGTCGCAGCCCGTCCAGCCGGTCTTCATGATCGCATCCAGCCGGGGCTGGACGATCGCGACGGCTTTGTAGTCGGGCGCCGACTTATTGCTGGGCATGTTCCCGTTGGATGCCACCAGGTAAAACGCCTGCGCCAGATAGGCGATCGTTTCGTCGGCCAGCACGGTAATTCCCGCGGCCTTGTCGTTGTTCATGTCACGGCCATTGTAGCAGCAATCGAGAATGGCATGGCTGGATTCGTGGATCAGCAAAGCCTTCTGATAAAAATAAGTCTCGCCATAGCTGCCGTCGCTGGCGACAAGCTTGTTTTTGGCGGGATCGTACATTGCGGTGTCGTTCAGGTTCGAATCGACCTCGCACTTGATCGTGCCTCCGTCCACCAGTCCGTACAGCGACCGGTACATGACGGGCGACAGCATGCGGTTGGCAAAGGCGAAGTTGATCCATTTGACTTGCGGCGAAGACAAGGTTGCGAGCACGTTCGATTTCAGGCCCATGGCAGGCTCTCCATTCACATTGGCGCGAGCGAGATGCTTGCTCGCGCACTGCGCAGGCTCGCCTCCTCTCGCGATTGGACGCTGGAGCTCCCGCTCTGGTTCATCCGTGGAGCCCGAACGGTCGTCCAAACCCGCAAGCCTGCTTCGGGTCATTTTGAGACTCATGTGGCGCAGCAAACGTTATCGTCCATGAACCCGCAGGGCCGCCGGGACGACAAATGATGCGAGCAGCATTGCCGCCACGAAAAGCTGCATTGCCGATCAGCCGTGCGATCGATCGCCATGACTGCTCGAGCTGTCGGGTCGTGCGACAACGAGCGTGGCTTCTCCTTCGAGTCAGACGGGCTATTCCAACATTTAGACCACAGCCACAATTACATGTGCCTGAATTTTGGCAGCAACCTCGCCGCGGCCATGTCTGTCCGCAATCGCGGACGCGGCGTAGTCGGTTGCAGATTCCAGCTTTGCCGCGTCTCTGGCCTCGATTTCGTTACGAAGAGGAGTTCCCTGACAATAAGCAACAGCAGGAAGGCGCGGTGAGGACGCGCGGCTTTGTTCGGCTCTCGTCTCGATAACCACACGGGAGAAACCTGCCTCCTCCAGCTCGTTACGGATCAGGGCCGTGTCGTGGTAGCCGTGCGGCGTGCGTGCCAAAAAACGCGGCGGATCGTTCGGAAAAACCTTTGCAAGAGCATTCGTCACATCATCCGCAAAGACATTTTCCTCAATGCGATCCCATACGCTGAATAAAAAATGTCCTCCGGGTTTCAGGACTCGCCTTGCTTCGCGATAGCCAGATGTGCGGTCGGGAAAGAACATGGCGCCGAACTGGCAACAAACGAGATCGAAGGCCGCATTTTCAAATGGCAGCGCCAGCGCATCCGCTTGGCGCCATTTGATCCGAGTGTCGGGAGGTTGTCGCGATGCGGCGTAGTCGACCATCGGCTGGTTGAGGTCGGTTACGATATACTTTGCGCTCCGGGGCAGCCTTGGCGCCAAGGCGCGGGTGACAACGCCGCTGCCCGCGGCGGTTTCCAAAATGGCGCTTGGCGACAAGGCCGCTGCGCGTCGCGCAATATCCGCGGCGTACGGCTCGAAAATCAACGGGACCATATGGTGGTCGTAGTTTTCCGGAATCGAACCGGCGAACACCTTGTCAGTTTCCAACATGGCTTATCACCCGTCACCCGTTT
>JBBWZW010000262.1:0-19138 GCA_039649305.1 Burkholderiales bacterium | reverse complement strand
GCGGTGACTGCGGCAGTGAGGCCCTGACGGTCGATGGGCGCTGAGCCGCTAAGGGCGGCGAGTTGTACTGTATTATCCATTTTGTATATTGTATACCAAGCTGGACGAAACACGCAGACTGCGCCTTGCGCAGCGGAACTAAGGATACGGGAGGCGTCCCCAACCCGCTTGACAAGTAACTAGATTCGTATAGTGTATGCAAAATAACTAAACAACCAAGAGCAGCTACGCTAGCCATGTTGCCGGAGACAAAATGCTGAAACTCAATTCTCATCCTGCGGGCCGCCATTTTCTTCAGATTCCTGGTCCGACCAATGTGCCTGATCGCGTATTGCGCGCGATGGACTATCCGACCATCGACCATCGCGGTCCCGAATTTCAGATTCTTGGCATGAAGGTCCTGGCCGACATCAAGAAAGTTTTCCAGACCCGGCAGCCGGTGGTGATCTACCCATCTTCCGGCACCGGCGCGTGGGAAGCGGCGCTGGTTAACACCTTGTCCCCCGGCGACCATGTATTGATGTATGAAACCGGCCATTTCGCCACCCTGTGGAAAAAAATGGCCGACCGTCTTTCGTTGAAACCGGAATTCATCGGCGACGACTGGCGCCGCGGTGTGGATGCAGCGAAGATGGAAGCGCGGCTGGTGGAAGACAAAGGGCATACCATCAAGGCAGTGTGCGTGGTGCACAATGAAACCTCGACCGGCGTGACCTCCAATATCGCCGCAGTACGCCGCGCTATCGACAACGCAAAGCATCCGGCACTGCTGCTGGTCGATACCATTTCCTCGCTTGGCTCGATCGATTACCGCCATGACGAGTGGGGCGTGGACGTCACAGTCGCAGGCTCACAGAAAGGCCTGATGCTGCCGCCGGGCCTTTCCTTCAACGCGGTTTCAGAAAAGGCCATCGCCGCATCGAAGCAGGCAAAGCTGCCGCGCGCTTTCTGGGCATGGGACGAAATTATTGAAGCGAACAAGAACGGATACTGGTCTTATACGCCTGCGACCAACCTCCTGTACGGCCTCTCTGAAGCATGCGACATGCTGCTGGAAGAAGGCCTGGAAAATGTGTTCCATCGCCATCAACGCCATGCGGAAGCAACCCGGCAGGCAGTGCGCGCCTGGGGCCTCGAAATCCTTTGCCAGAATCCGGCCGAGTACAGCGGTGCACTCACTGCAGTGGTCACGCCCAGGGATGCGAACGGCGAGCACTACAATGCGGACGCATTCCGCAAGGTGGTCCTGAACAACTTCAATATGTCGCTCGGGCAGGGCCTGAGCAAGGTGTCGGGTAAGGTCTTCCGTATCGGTCATCTCGGAGACTTCAATGACCTGACACTGATGGGCACGCTGTCCGGTGTGGAGATGGGCCTCGGGTTGGCCGGCATTCCGCACAAGGCGGGAGGTGTGCTGGCCGCAATGAATTCGCTGCAGGAGTCCCTGCGGCCCGCGTCGCAGTCGAAAGCAGCCTGACCAACGTTCAATTCAAAAGGCAAGTAAGATAACCCGGCCACTATAGCGGTGGCATCAGCATCATCCATTCAGATATGGCGAAAAGCCAAGAGGAGACGAACCATGTTGAGCAAGTCATTGCAGCATCCGCTTTCCCGCACGCTACTATCCCTCGCCGCTCTCGGTTATGCGGGTTCCGCTGCCGCATGGGAGCCGACCAAGGCGGTCGAAATGATCGTTCCTTTCGGCGCAGGCGGCGCCACCGACCAGATGGCGCGCTCGGTCCAGGGCATCATCGCTAAACACGGCCTGATGAAGCAAGCTGTCATCGTGCAAAACAAAGCCGGCGCGAGCGGTGCGGAAGGCCTGCTCGACGTCAAGGAATCCAAAGGCGATCCACATAAACTGCTGGTGAATTCTTCCGGGATGTTCACTACGCCGATGGCGACCAACCTGCCATTCAACTGGCGCGACCTGACACCACTGGCCATCGTCGGCCAGGATGAATTCGTGCTGTGGACTAACGCCGAAGCACCCTACAAAAACGCGGGCGAGTTCCTTGCGGATGCCAAAAAAGCGGCCGGCAAAACCAAGATGGGCGGCACCAGTTCGAAGCGCGAAGACCACATCATCACAGCGATGGTCGAGAAGAAAGCCGGCGTCAAGTTCATCTTTATCCCGTACAAGAGCGGCGGCGAAGCAGCCACGCAGTTGTCCGGCAAGCATGTCGACGCCAACACCAACAACCCGTCGGAGTCGGTAGGGCAGTGGCGCGCCGGGCAGCACAAGGCATTGTGCGTGTTCGCACCCGAACGCATCAGTTACAAGGTGAAGGTCACCGAGACCCAGAGCTGGAACGATGTGCCGACCTGCAAAGAGCAGGGCCTCGACGTGCAGTACCAGATGATCCGCGTGTTCATGATGCCTGGCGGCGTCGCTCCTGAAGTGCAGAAATTCTACGTGGACCTCATGACGAAGGTGGTCGCCACGCCTGAGTGGAAGCAATACCTTGAGAAGAACGCACTGAAATCCAACTTCATCACCGGTGAAGCGCTGCGCCAGTATCTCGGCAAGGATGAACAAGCTCATCGCGAAATCATGAAGGAAGCGGGCTTCCTCGCATCGTCTTCGAAGTAATACGCTGAGAACACCCCGCCCGCCGACTACGCGGGCGGGCGATGCAGTGCATTTCCCCTCCCACGGACCCACCGACTATTCATCATGAGTACACAGACCGATACGCACGACAGCGGCGAAAGCTCCGATGCCGCCGTCACCATCCGCACCGCCGAGTTGGTGGTCGGCGTGCTGCTGGCCGCTTTCGGCTCGCTGGTCGTCTGGAGCAATTACCAGCTGGGCGCAGGATGGGCCGACGATGGCCCGGAAGCCGGCTATTTCCCTTTGAGGATGGGCCTTTTCATCCTGTTGGGCAGTATCGCGGTGATTGTACAAGCGGTGCTGAAGAACGACAGGTCACCCTTCGTCGAACGTGCGCAATTGCGCCTGGTTGCCATCGTACTGGTGCCGCTGGTGATCTATATCGCGGTGCTGAAAGTGCTTGGCATTTATGTCGCGTCGGCGCTCTTCATCGGCTTGTTCATGATGGCGGTCGGCAAATTCAGCTGGTGGAAATCACTGATCGTCGGCGGCGGCACCATGCTGGTGCTGTTCTGGGTCTTTGAAGTGCAGTTCAAGGTGCCGCTGCCCAAAGGCCCGCTTGAAAGTTTGCTCGGCTACTGACGGAATCAACTCATGGATGATCTGAATTCTCTGCTGCACGGTTTTGCCGTAGCCATGACATGGCAAAACATCGGCTTCATGGCCATAGGCATTTTGCTGGGCATCGTGGTCGGTGTGTTGCCCGGATTGGGTGGCCCCAACGGCGTAGCAATTTTGCTGCCGCTGACCTTCACGATGAACCCGACCTCGGCCATCATCATGCTCTCCTGTATCTACTGGGGATCCTTGTTCGGCGGGGCGATCACCTCGATACTGTTCAATATTCCCGGCGAGTCGCATTCGGTGGCGACCACCTTCGACGGCTACCCGATGGCGCAAAGAGGGGAGGCCGGACAGGCGCTTACCAGCGCCTTCACCGGTTCTTTCATCGGCGCGCTGGTTGGCGTACTCGTGATTACCTTCCTCGCGCCGCTGGTCGCCAAGTTCGCGCTGCGCTTCGGCCCGCCGGAATTCTTCGCCGTGTATTTCCTGACCTTCTGCAGCTTCATCGGCATGGGCAAGGAACCGAAAGCGAAAATCATCATTGCGATGTGCGTCGGCTTCGTGTTGGCGGCGGTCGGCATGGATACCATCTCCGGCCAGCTGCGCATGACCTATGACATGCCGGTGATGCTGCGCGGCTTTGATTTCCTGGTGGTCGTGATCGGCTTGTTCGGCATCAGCGAAATCCTGCTGACGATGGAAGAGGGTCTCGCGTTCAAAGGCAAGAAGGCGGAGATCGACCTCAAGGTCGTGCTGAAAACCTGGGCGATGCTGCCGCGCTACTGGATGACGTTGCTGCGCTCCTCCGCCATCGGTTGCTGGCTCGGGATCACGCCCGGCGGTGCAACAGCGGCATCGTTCATGGGTTACGGCGTGGCCAAGCGTTTCGCGAAAGATCCCGACAGCTTTGGAAAGGGCAATGTGGACGGCGTGATCGCACCTGAGACCGCTGCGCACGCAGCCGGTACCAGTGCGCTGCTGCCGATGCTGGCGCTCGGCATTCCGGGATCCGCCACCGCCGCCGTGCTGCTTGGCGGCCTGATGATCTGGGGCCTTCAGCCTGGTCCGCTGTTATTCGTCGAGCAAAAAGACTTCGTGTGGGGGCTGATCGCCAGCATGTACCTCGGTAACCTCGCCGGCCTGATCATCGTACTGATGTCGGTGCCGCTGTTTGCCGCGATCCTGCGCATTCCATTCTCGATCATCGCGCCCTCGATCCTGGTGGTTTGTGCAATCGGCGCCTATACAGTACATGGTGCGCAATTCGATATCTGGCTGATGCTGATCTTCGGCATCATCGGCTATGTGTTCAAGAAGCTCCAATACCCGCTTGCTCCAATGGTGCTGGCGCTGGTGCTGGGTGACCGTGCGGAAGATGCATTCCGCCAGAGCATGCTGCTGTCGGGGGGCGGCCTCGATATCTTCTTTGCGAACGGACTGGTCGGCACCATCATGACGCTGGCCCTGGCCGGGCTCGCATGGTCGTTGATGAACTCCGTGCGCGATCGTTTCAGGCTGCGTGCGAAACTGCGCGCGGCTGCGTAATCAGGTAGACAAGAATATGAAGAGCAGCAAACACACCGGCCCGTTGGCCGGAATGCGGGTCCTGGAACTCGCGCAGATCATGGCCGGGCCTACTTGCGGGATGATGTTGGCCGACATGGGCGCCGATGTCATCAAGGTCGAAAAGCTTCCGGGTGGCGATGACTCGCGCAGCTACCGTGAGCCGCGGGTCAATGGCGTATCAGCCCCGTTCATGATCCTCAACCGAAACAAGCGCGGCATCGCCCTCAATCTCAAGCATGCCAAGGGACGCGACATCCTGCTGCGCATGGTGAAGGACGCCGACGTCCTCACAGAGAACTACCGACGCGGTACGTTGGAAAAACTCGGTCTCGGCTATGACGTCCTGTCGGCGGTCAACCCCGGCCTGATTTATTGCTCGGTCTCCGGCTACGGCCGCGACGGTCCGTTTGGCGACAAGGGCGGGTTCGACCTGATCGCGCAGGGTTTTTCCGGATTGATGTCCGTCACCGGCGAACCGGGCAGGGCGCCGGCGAAAACCGGCAACTCGATTGCGGACATCAACGCCGGCATCCTCGCGGTGGTCGGCATCACGGCGGCCTATGCGCACAAGCTGAAGACCGGCGAGGGCCAGGTGGTCGATACCTCGCTGATGGAGGCGGCATTGCAGCAGACCTATTGGCAGGCGGCCATCTACTTCGCGAACGGCCAGTCGTCTGGGCCCACCGGCTCCGCGCATTTGCTGACCGCGCCTTACCAGGCATTTCGGGCAAGCGACGGGTGGATCAATATCGGCGGCGCCAACCAGTCGAACTGGGAGCGTATCGCCGATGTGATGGGACATCCGGAATGGCGGGACGATCCGCGTTATGTGACTAATTCCGACCGCATGCAGAATCTTGACGCGCTGACCACTGAAATGAGCGCGGTGCTTGTTACGCGCACCCGGGCGGAATGGATGGACGTGTTCGATGCCGCTGGCGTGCCTGTGGGTCCGGTGCATACGATAGGGGAAGCTCTTTCGCATCCGCAGACACTGGCGCGCAATATGGTGGTCAACCTCGAACATCCTCAGGCGGGTCCTACGAAGGCGCTGGGTTGTCCGATACATTTTTCGAAAACGCCGACGCAGATTACGCGTCATGCGCCTATGCTCGGCGAGCATACGCGGGAGCTGCTGCGGGAATATGGATATGACGATATCGAGATCGACGGATTCCTCGCCGAGGGAGTTATCGAAGAAGCCACGGTCCAGGCAGGCTGATTTAGCCTCTCTCCCGCATGCGGGAGAGGGGTTGGGGTGAGGGGGCGCGTCACGAAGTGCATACCTTACCTCTTGCGAGCGCTCTCACTTGCAGTGCGCGTCTGCGCTTGCAAGCGCAGACCGTTCCGCGGGCGGACAGCAAGCTGTCCGAATTCCCCGCTGCACCCCCGGCCCCCGCTCCGCGCCCCACGCTTTGGCTTGCAAGCCAAACCGGCTCAGGCAGCGCGAACCCTGGTTCGCGAAACCCTGCCTTCGACCCGCTTGCGGGAAAGGGGAGGCAACCCAATCGGTGCACCCGCGCACTGCCAGGGTGCGCCCCCGCACCGCCAAGTCACATTTACCCCGCCCACACCCATCCCCCATATTGACAGCCCACCCGTTTAATTTATACTGCCACTTAGTCAGTATGCTGAACAAACGCAGGTGGTTCGGCATGGCGGCCGCATAAAGAAATGAAGCAGCCAGGAGGCAGGCATGTTTCATGCAAACGAACGACGTTCAACCCGAACTCACTCGAACAAGGAAGAAGAAATGGCTAAAGGCATCGTGAAGGCATGGGTTTCGACCCTGATCTGTTCTCTTGGCCTGGGATTGGCATCAACTGCCGCCGCCCAGAACCTGGAGAAACTGAAGGTGCGCCTCGACTGGACACCCTGGGGCGTACAAGCGCCATTCCATCTCGCCCAGCAAAAAGGCTGGTTCAAACAGGCGGGACTCGACGTTACCCTGGAAGATGGCAACGGCTCGGTGACCACGGTGCAGATCGTCGGCTCAAGCGACCAGTTCGATATCGGCCACGCCGCCCTCGCTTCGATGATGATCGCACGCGAGAAAGGCCTGCCGGTCAAGGCGATCGGCGTTTTCGCACGTTCAAGCGATGTCGGACTGCTGGTGCCTGCCGGTGGCGGCATCAAGGGACCGAAGGACCTCAAGGGCAAGAAGGTTGCTTACACCGCCGGCTCGCTCGAGGCGCCGTTCATCGACGCCTTCCTCGCAGCAGGCGGCCTGAAAAAAAGCGACCTCGAGCTGATCAACGTCGACGCGTCAGGAAAGATCGGCACCTATGCTGCCGGCCGTACCGATGCCGTATTTTCGACCATCCCGTTCGTCCTCTCGGCCGTGCAGGCGACGCGTCCTTCGGAAGCGATCCAATTTGCCGACTACGGATTGCACATGCCTAGCTTCGGCATCTTTACCACCGAAGAAAAACTGAAGACCAAACGTGAAGCCATCAGCAAATTTGCGAGCATCGTCGCAGGCGCATGGCAGTACATCCACGACGGTCATGAGGATGAGGCTGCCGACGCGATCATTGCCCAACGCCCGCAGGCACGCATTGACAAGAAGGTATTGCGCGGACAAATCGATGCCCTGAAGATGTTCTTCAAATCGCCCAACTCCGCCGGCCAGCCAGTCGGCGTACCGATCGAGGCGGACTGGAATGCAGCGGTAAAGACACTGACCGACGCTGGCCTGATCAAACCGGGACACGCCGGTAAAGAGTATTACGAAGCCGGCCTGATCCGTCCTGAGATCTTCACCAAGGCGCAAGGTAAATGACGACACTCGCAGTAGAAGCACGGAATGTACGCAAGACGTATCCCGGCGAGCGCGGTGTGCTCGCGCTCGAATCGATTTCACTCGATATCCGGCCGGGCGAATTTGTCAGCATCCTCGGGCCAAGCGGCTGCGGGAAGAGCACTTTCCTGCGCTGCGTGGCCGGACTGGAAACGGTCAGCGAAGGCGATCTGAAGGTGCAGGGCCGTACGGTCAACGGCCCGCCTGACAATATCGGCATGGTGTTTCAGCGTGACGCGCTACTGGAGTGGCGCAGCGTTGAAGACAATATCCTGTTGCCGATCGAGTTCAAGAAAAAATCGCGGAACGACTACCGGAAGAAGATGGCCGGACTGCTCAAGCTGACCGGGCTCACGGATTTCGGTAATCGCTACCCGAGGGAACTGTCCGGCGGAATGCGGCAACGTGCCGCAATTTGCCGCGCCCTGATCGACGATCCGGCCTTGCTGCTGATGGACGAACCGTTCGGCGCGCTCGACGCATTGACGCGTGACCAGATGAACGTCGAACTGCAGCGGATCTGGCTGGAGACTCGCAATACCGTGATGTTCGTCACGCATGGTATTGCCGAAGCGGTGTTCCTCGCCGACCGTGTGGTGGTGTTCTCTCCGCGCCCCGGGAAGATCGCCGAAATCCTGACCATTGATTTACCGCGGCCACGCCGCCTGGCAGTGAGGGAATCGCCGGAATTCGGCCGCTACTGTAACCGCATACGTGAAATGTTCGAAGATATGGGCCTGCTCAAGGAAGACCATGCAGAGGGGAAGGCTGCATGACGAAAATGCTTGATAAGGCGCGGCACGGCCTGGTAGCGGTTTCATCGCTGGTGATCTTTCTGGTTCTGTGGGAAGTATTGGTGCGTGTGTTGAAGGTGCGTCCGATCATGGTGCCGCCGCCGAGTGTCGTCCTGCTTGAATTGCGGGCCGAGTGGCTGTGGTATCTCGACCATGCCTGGTACACGATGCTGACCACGCTGGCTGGCTTCGCGTTGGCGGTGATCGTCGGCGTGGGCATCGCGGTGTTGCTGGTGGCATCAAAGTGGTTCGAGAGCGCGATCTATCCGCTCATCATTGCATTCAACAGCGTCCCGAAGGTTGCGGTCGCACCGCTGTTCGTCATCTGGATGGGCACGGGCGCCGAACCCAAAATCGCGATCGCGTTCCTGATTGCAATCTTCGCAATCATCGTCGATACCGTGCATGGCTTGCGTTCAGTACCGCCGGATGTGCTCGATCTCGGACGCGTGCTCAAGGGTTCGCGGCGCGACTTTTTCTTCAAGGTTCGCCTGCCGAGCGCCTTGCCGTCGATCCTGACCGGCATGAAAGTCGCAATTTCGCTCGCCCTGATCGGTGCGATCGTCGGTGAGTTCGTTTCGTCGCAGCGTGGGCTGGGCTATGTGATCCTGAGCGCGCAAGGCACCTTCGATACGCCGCGTGTGTTCGCTGCCATTTTTGTGCTGGTGGCGATGGGAATCGGATTGTTCGGAGCGCTCGCATGGCTTGAAAAATGGGCAACCCCATGGCGCCAGCACGATTGATCTTCGGCGTTTACTGAGCTCTTAGTAAATGAGTGACTGAATGAATGCCCAGTCCAGCAGCACATGGATGACAACCGCGGTTGTTATCCATGTGCCGAAGGATCAATAGGGCGCCGAAAATAAATAAACTTGCAATTATTGATAGGCTGTCATTGACAGAAACTTTCTTAAGATCTACCTTATTAGTCAGTATGCTGACTAAATATTGACGTATCAGGAGCGTGGCATGGCGTGGGTGAAACTGGCTTCAAAAAACGAATTGGCGGAAGGCGATGTTCTCGGCGTTGAGGCATCCGGCCAGCAGGTCGCACTATATTGCGACAAGGGTGAATATTTTGCGACCGGCAACGTGTGCACCCATCAATACGCTTTCCTTTCGGATGGCTACTTCGAGGACGGCTGCATCGAGTGCCCTTTGCACCAGGGCCGCTTCGATATCCGTACCGGCAAGGCGCAGTGCGCGCCGCTGACGGAAGACATCAAGGTATATCCGGTGAAGCTCGAAGGCGATGACATTCTCGTCGACGTCTGACCGGAACAAACAACAATACTGAGCTTTTAGCACGAGAGCGAAAGAATGAAAGCTCAGTCCCTCACCCTGAAATGTAAATAGGAGCGAGAACGATGTTTCAATCACAAGCGGTCCTGGGTCGGACCACCGGCACCAAAAAAAACCTCGAGATGGAGCAGCATGTCTGGCCGAAAGAAGGCCTGGATTGCATACCTGACTGGGTGTACACCAGCGATGCGATCTACGAACGTGAAGTGGAAAGGATATTCCACGGACGGACCTGGAATTATGTCGCGCTCGAGGCGGAAGTACCCAACGCCGGCGATTACAAACGCTCGTACGTCGGCCCGACGCCGGTAATCGTTTCGCGTGCGGAAGATGGCAGCATCAATGTGTTTGAGAACCGTTGCGCGCACCGCGGTGCGGAACTCTGCCGCAACTCGCGCGGCAACAACAAGGAATTCGTCTGCCCTTATCACCAGTGGTCGTACGACCTGAAGGGCAACCTGCAAGGCATTCCGTTCAAGCGCGGGGTTAACAAAGAAGGCGGCATGCCGAAGGACTTCCGCAATGAAGACCATGGCCTGAAGAAGCTGAACGTCGCGACGCGCAATGGCGTGGTGTTCGCATCGTTCTGCCAGGACATGGAGTCGCTGGAAGACTACCTGACACCGGAAATCCTGAAAGACTTCGACGTCCTCTTCAACGGCAAGAAGCTGCGCATCCATGGCTACTACAAGAATGAAGTGCCGGCCAACTGGAAGATGTACCACGAGAACCTGAAGGACCCGTACCACGCGACGCTGCTGCATTCCTTCCTGGTGGTGTTCGGCCTGCTGGTCGCCGGCAATGAATCCGCCATGATCGCGGACGGCAAATACGGCGTGCACGGAACGATGGCGTCGGCCAAGAAAGAGGATAAGTACGCGGCGGTGAGCGCAGACACCAAGAAGGAAATGCGTTCGTTCCATGACATGAAGCTGCAGGACGAACGCTTTCTTGAGTACGTCAAGGAATTCGATTCGCCCTGGTCGGTCACGATGCAAACCATCTGGCCGAACCTGATCGCACAGCGCGAAATGAACACGCTCGGTGTACGTCACATTGTTCCCAACGGTCCGAACAGCTTCGTGATGATGTGGACCATGTTCGGCTACGAAGACGACACCGACGAGATGACCCGTCATCGCCTGCGGCAGGGCAACCTGATGGGACCGTCCGGCTTCCTCGGGCTGGAAGATAATGAGGCGCTCCGCTTTACGCAAGAGGGCATCACCAAATCCACGACCGAGGCCAGCGTGATCAAGCTGGATTCGGGCAAGATCGGCACGACCAAGTCACTGATTTCGGAAGCGGCGATACGCGCGATGTACAAGCACTACCGCGAAATCATGGACGTATAAAAGGCGCTACAAAATGAAACTCACAGGATATGAGGCGACCGCCGTGGAGCAGATCAGTGCGCGCAACCTGCGCTTCGCCGTGGAAGAATTCAATGCGGAATATTGCGCGGTTCTCGATTCAGGCGAAGTGGAAAAGTGGCCGGAGTTCTTTGCCGAAGATGCGGTTTACCGGCTGACCGCAAAGGAGAATGCTGACTCCGGCTTGCCAGTCGGCCTGGTGTATGCGGAAGGTAAGGGTATGTTGCATGACCGCGCGGTTGCGATCTCACGCACGCAGATGTTTGCTCCGCGTTACAACCTGCATGTGGTTGGAAACGTGCGCATCTTGCAGCAGCTGTCGGACGGCGAATTCACGGCACAGTCGAATTTCATGCTGCTGCAAACGCTGGTGGACGGCCCCACCACGCTGCACCTGGCGGGCCGTTATTTCGACCGCTTCGTGGTCACGGACAAGGGATTGTTGCTGAAGGAACGGCAGGCGATTTACGACACCACGATGCTGGCGAACGACGTGGTGTATCCGGTTTAACGTGTTCAAAGGGCTCGCATCGAAGCGCGCCCGAATTCGTTGTTTGAATCAACCAGCACGTGCAGCAGATCGAGGAATTTCTGCCGGTCGGTCTCGGCAAGGGGAGCAAGCAATCGTTGTTGCGCGTTCAGCATGGAGGAGTACATCGCGTCGGTGATTTTTTTTCCTTCGGGGGTGATGAATGCATGCTTTACCCGGCCGTCTTCGTCGCTCTGCTTGCGCCTGACCAGGCCGCGTTCTTCCAGCCGCTTGAGTACATCCGCGGTGTTGGTCCGGTCGAGTCCGACGGCAAGGCCAAGCGCCTTCTGGTCGAGGCCGGGAGAGACCGACAGGGCGGTGAGCATCCCGTACTGAACCGGCGTGATGTTGTAGTCCTTGCACTCCTCGGAGAACATTGCGGAATGGATCTGATGGAGGCGGCGAATCAGGAAACCCGGACGCGAAGCAAGCGGAACCATTTCGTCGACAGACTTAGCCGGTTTTTTTGGCATGGCGGAGTGGATCATGAAAAAACGAAGAGATGAAACGATTATCGGTGCGGCTGACGAAAATTCAAGGCTGTCATCCGCAATTAGTTAGTATGCTGAGTAAATTTGAATTATAGAGTAATTGCATTGCGGTTCCGCAGCTACTTCAGGTTGATAACCAAGGGTTGGTGGCAGGGATGCAAATCGCCTGCTGTCATTTCGAACGAAGTGGATCGTAGATCCCAACCTACGTCCGGCGCTTCGTCGTATGCACGAACGAACGAATTGAAAAATTGCAGGTAAGACCTGCCGAGGAGACAAAACGATGAGCGAGATTCACGGCGCGACTAGCAAGGACGGCGGCGTTGGCGCACGTGTCCAGCGCAAGGAAGATGTGCGGCACCTGCATGGCCAGGGCCGCTTCGTCGCCGACCTGGCGATAGCCGGTACACAAGAAGTGGCATTCCTGCGCAGCCCGGTGGCGCATGCGCGCATAGTCGGCATCCGCAAGCCCGATGCCCATGCAAAGCAAGTGGTGGTGCGCGACGACATGACAGGCGTGACGGACATCGAGCCGGAATGCACCATTCCCAGCTACAAGCCGTCGGCGCATTCGCCCCTGGCGCGCGGGAAAGTGCGCTTCGCCGGCGAGCCGGTCGCGATGGCATTTGCCGCATCGCGTGCGGAGGCGGAAGACATTGCGGAGCGCATCGAACTCGACCTCGAAGAACTGACACCGCTCGCCGATGCTTTCACGGCGATGGAAAATACCGACGTGCGTGTGCATGAGCACTGGGACGATAACCTGTTCCTGACGCTGAAGGTAGACAACGGATTCGAAGCGCTGGCAAAAAACGCGCCGGTGATCGTCAAGAAAAAAGTGAACCTCGCGCGCCAGGTGATGACGCCGATGGAAGGTAAAGCGGTACTCGCATACTGGGACAACCAGTTTAACCAGCTGATCGTGTATACCTCGACGCAAGTTCCGCACCTGATCCGTACCGGGCTGGCCATTTACCTCGGGCTCGACCAGGGCCAGATACGCGTGATCTCGCCGGATGTAGGCGGCGCGTTCGGATATAAATGCGTATTGCAGCAGGAGGAACTGTGCGTCGCATGGCTGGCGATGCACTTCAAGAAACCATTCCGCTATATCGAGGACCGGCGCGAGCACCTGACCGCCGGCGCGAATTGCCGCCAGCATCACTACGACATGACCGCATATGCCGATCGCAACGGCCGCCTGCTGGCGCTGGATGCGAAGATCATCATCGATAGCGGCGCCTATTCGGCGTGGCCCTTCACAACGGCTCTGGAACCGGGTCAGGCGACCGGCAATCTTCCGGGCCCCTACGATTTCCACGGCTATCGCGTCCACACCGAATGCGTTGCCACCAACAAGCCGGGCTTCCTCCCGTATCGCGGTGTCGCACGTACCGGCGTCTGCTTCGCCATCGAACTCATGATGGATGCGATCGCGCATGAAGTGAGACGCGAACCCTGGGAAGTGCGCTATGAAAACCTGGTGCCTGCGAGCGCCATGCCCTACAAGAATGTCGTCAATAAACTGTACGACAGCGGCGATTACCAGGCGAGCCTGAAGCGCGCGGTGGAGATGATCAATTTCAAGGCGATCCGCGCGCGACAGGAGCAGGGTGAAGCGGACGGACGCCTGATCGGTGTCGGCTTCGCGCACTACACCGAGCAATCGGCGCACGGCACGTCAGTATTTGCATCATGGGGATTGCCGGTTGTTCCGGGATATGACCTCGCTACCGTACGGATCACTCCCGATGGCGGGCTCGAAGTGCGCGTCGGAGTGCATTCCCACGGCCAGGGAATGGAAACGACGATGGCGCAGATCGCAAACGAAATCCTTGGCGTCCCTGTCGACAAAATCCATGTAGTGCATGGTGACACAGGCGCCACCCCGTTCTCGACCGGAACCTACGCATCACGCTCGATCGTGATGAGCGGCGGCGCGGTGTCGAAGGCATGCCAGGCCCTGTTGCCGAGGCTGCGGAAAATCGGCGCTCACATGTTGCAGCAGCCCGAAGAGACGGTGGCGCTGGACCGCGGCGCGGTCACTGCGGGAGATCAACGCGTAACGCTGGCGGACATGGCGCGCGCGTGGTACGTCACACCGCAACGCCTGCCGCCGGACGTGGATCCGGCCGGACTGGAAATCACGATGGGATACAAGCCGAAAGTCGACAGCGGCGCATTCAGTTACGGAACGCACGCCTGCCTGGTCGCGGTCGACACGGAAATCGGGCAGGTCGAGATCCTCGACTACGTGATCGTGGAAGACTGCGGACGCATGATCAATCCGATGGTGGTGGAGGGCCAGACCTATGGCGGCGCTGCGCAAGGCATCGGTACCGCGCTGTATGAAGAAGTGCTGTATGACGACAATGCACAGCCGCTGACGTCAACGCTGGCGGATTACATGCTGCCGGGCGCCACAGAGGTACCAAGCTTCCGCATGGATCATTTCGAAACGCTGTCGCCGAATACCGAGTTTGGCATGAAGGGCGTGGGTGAGGGTGGTGCCATCGCTCCGCCGGCTGCGATTTTCAATGCCGTCAATGACGCGATTCGCGTCCTCGGTGCGGAAGTCAACGAAACACCGCTGACGCCGCACAGGCTGCTCGAAGCGATTGCACGGGCTGGAGCAAAAGTCCCCGCAGCCGTCACTGCCGCAACCCCGGAAAAAGTGGAGGCACTATGAAATCAGCTGCTTTCGCCTATCAGCGTCCCGCCTCGGTAATCGAGGCAGTGCGCGTATTCGGACAAACCGATGCTGCCAAGCCGATCGGCGGTGGCCAGTCGCTCGGCCCGATGCTGAACCTGCGCCTGGTGCGGGCGCAATTGCTGGTCGATGTGTCCGGCCTCGATGAAATCAGGACCGTTGAACAGAAGAAGGATGGCCTTTGGATCGGCGGCGCGACCACGCATGCCGAAATCGAGGATGGCAAGCTCGACTCGTTGCTGGGGCAGTCGTCGCCGCTGGCGCAGATGCTGCGTCATATCGCTGGAACGATCGCTTATCGCGCGGTGCGCAATCGCGGCACGATGGCAGGCAGCCTTGCGCATGCCGATCCCGCCGCCGATTGGGTACTGACGATGATGGCGCTGGATGCGCAGCTTCAATGTGTGTCTGCGCAGGGACAGCGCACCATCCGGATGTCGCAATTCATGTCCGGCGCATTCACCACCGCGCTCGGCAGTGGCGATCTGTTGACCGGCGTGTTGGTGCCGCAGTATTCGAACGCTATGCGTTGGGGATACTACAAGTTCTGCCGCAAGACTGGCGAATTTGCGGAAGCGAGTTGCGCATCGGTGTTCGATCCCGAACGCGGCATCGCCCGCATTGCGATTGGCGCATTGGACGGCGCGCCGGCCCTGTTGCCGAAGCTCGCTGCAGACATCGCGCGCAGTGGCATCGACGCACTGTCGGATGCGGCGGTAAAGGAAGCGGTGGCGCAGGCGACGCCGGGCAGGGATGAGATAGGTCGCCGTTTAATCGTTGCTGCGGTCAAGCGCAGCGTCAGACAGGCACTGGGGGCAACATGAAAATGAATGAAAATATCACGGCGGAATTCACCGCCGGACCGCAACCGATACGGCTGCACCTCAACGGCGAGTGGATCCAGCGTGATGCCACACCGCGCACACATCTCGGCGACTTCGTGCGTGAGCATTGTGGTCTCACCGGCACCCACCTCGGTTGCGAACACGGGGTGTGCGGTGCGTGTACGGTGCTGGTCGATGACAAGCCGGTACGTTCCTGCATTACTTTCGCTGTTGCGTGCGATAGCAAAGACGTTCGAACCATCGAAGGCTACGGCGACGATCCGTGGATGGCGAAATTGCGCGAAGCTTTTTCGCGCGAACATGCGCTGCAGTGCGGCTACTGCACGCCTGGCATGCTCGCGACCGCTTACGACATCGTACGCAGGCTGCCTGACGCCGATGAACAGCGTATTCGCGTCGAGCTGTCCGGTAATCTTTGCCGTTGCACCGGCTATGTCGGCATAGTGCGCGCGATCCAGTCGGTGTTGGCCGACCTGAAGGCGAACCCGGTTTCTGATACCCCCGTACAGTCGACGCAGGCTATAGCTATACCCGTCAGTGCCGGAAAAATGCAGGCCTTCGAGGCATCCGCTGTCGCATCCACTGCAGGGCCGGTCGCCAGGGAAGAGCAGGCCGCGCCGGGTGAAAACCGCAAGGGGTGGTCGCGAATCGAAGACAGCTTCACCGTGGACTTCAGTCCGGAACAGGTATGGGCATTCATGAGCGACGTGAGGGCGCTCGCATCCTGCCTGCCCGGCGCCGAAGTGCTCGAGAGCGAAGGCAAGACGGTCAAGGGCAGGATCGCGATCAAATTCGGTCCCATTACCGCTGCCTTCAATGGCTCGGCGATGCTGGAGCGCGATGATGCCAAACGAGTCGGCACCTTGCGCGGCGCCGGCACCGACACGATCAGCAATTCGCGCGCGAAGGGCGATGTGGGATACCGCGTACTTGGTATCGATGGCGGCCGCACGAAGGTTGAAATCACGCTTGACCATATGCTGCAAGGCGCGCTCGCACAGTTCTCGCGATCGGGGCTGGTGAAGGATTTCGTGTCACGCATGATTGCCGACTTCGGCCGCAATTTGTCGGCGCGCATGGGTGGCGCCACGGTGGAGCAGCTGTCCGCATCACAGCCCAGCATGGCGAAAACAATGCTGAGTATCGTGTGGGCACGAATCAAACGCGTGTTTGGCGGTTAAGTGGGCGCGCTGCGCCCACGCTTGAAGAATTTTAGTGATTGCCCTGATTATTAAACAAGGAACAGTGTATGCCACATATCCGAAAAATCGCCCTGGAAGAGCATTTCATGGCGCCGGCCTTCCAGGAGTATTCGCAGGTCTTTTTCAAAAACATAGACGAGGCCAGCCGTAACGCCCTCGGGAAAATGCTCGGCGACTTCGACGATCTCCGCCTGAAGCAAATGGATGATGCCGGTATCGACATGGTGATCCTGTCGCAGTCCGGCCCCGGTGTGCAGGCCGAAGCTGATACTGCGCGGGCGATTTCCCGCGCAAAGGAAAACAACGACTTCCTCGCCGCACAGATTGCCCGCCATCCGACCAGATACGCCGGCTTTGCCCATTTGCCGATGCAGGATCCGCGCGCCGCTGCGCAGGAACTGGAGCGCGCGATGAACACCCTGAAATTCAAGGGCTCCATGGTGAACGGGCATACCAACGGCGTCTATTACGATGATCCCGCATACGACCCGTTCTGGGAAATGATGCAGGAACTGGATGCGCCGCTGTACCTGCATCCCGCTAACGCATTCCGTGATCCGTATTCGGTGAACGGGCATCCGGAACTGGCCGGCGCGACCTGGGGCTGGGGTGTGGAAACCGGAACCCATGCGCTAAGGCTGTTGTTCGGCGGCGTATTCGATCGCTTTCCTAAGCTCAAGGTAATCATCGGCCACATGGGCGAAGGCCTGCCGTTCCTGCGCTGGCGCTTCGACAGCCGCTTCGCGGTATATCCGCACGGCGTCAAGCTCAAGCGCAAACCGTCCGAGTATTTCGGCTCCAATATTCTGATCACCACGTCCGGCGTCTGCTCGGCGCCGTCACTGATCGGCGCGATCGGCGAAATGGGCCCGCAAGCGGTCATGTTCTCAGTCGACTATCCGTATGAATCGACGGAAGCGGCGGCACGCTTTATTGAACAGGCACCGATGGATGAAACGACCCGGAAGCTGGTTTGCTACGGCAATGCCGAGCGCATTTTCAAACTAAAGTAACTTCAGTGCAGTTCACTCAAGGAGAGATCCAATGATCAGCGATTACGAAATGATCAAGGCATGGGAACAGGTCCTCAGGCTTTCCAAACTGGAAAAAGGCCAGACCGTCACCATTCTTACGTCCGGCTCGACGCATCCGCAAACGTTGCAGACCGCGGTGATCGCGGCCTCATCGATGGGCGCGATCGTCAACCGGCTCGACCTGCCGCCGGTCAATGGCGAAAAAGCGCACAGCCGCGATCCACTCGCTTATCTCGGCACGACGCCGCTGACCGGCAACCGCGCCGCGATCGCCGCGTTGAAAGAGAGCGACATGGTGCTCGACCTGATGACCTTGTTGTTCTCGCCAGAACAGCACGAGATCCTTGCGTCGGGAACCAAGATCCTGCTCGCGGTGGAACCGCCTGAAGTGCTCGCGCGCCTGGTCCCGACGGAAGGCGATCGCGAACGTGTACTTGCGGCCGCAAAGAAGCTGGAAGGCGCAAAGGAAATGCATATCGTGTCCGAAGCCGGCACCGACCTGCGTTGTGCACTCGGCGAATTCCCAGTCATCTCTGAATACGGATACTGCGACGAGCCGGGCCGCTGGGATCACTGGCCGAGTGGATTCGTTCTGACCTGGCCGGATGAACGCAAGACCAACGGCCGCATCGTGCTCGATCGTGGCGACATCCTGCTGCCGCAGAAATACTATCTGCAGGATCCGGTCCAGCTGACCCTGAAGGACGGCTACTGCACCAAGATCGAAGGCGGCGTCGACGCTGACCTGCTGAACGACTACATGGATTCGTTTAACGATCCTGAGGCATATGCAATGTCGCATATCGGCTGGGGCCTGCAGCCGCGTGCGCGGTGGTCGACGCTCGCGCTGTACGACAAGGAGCAGACGATTGCGCAGGATGCGCGTGCGTTTGAAGGTAACTTCCTTTGCTCGCTGGGGCCGAATAATGAGGCGGGGGGGAGTCGGACTACTGCTTGCCATATTGATATCCCGGTACGTAACTGTACCGTTCGGGTCGATGGTGTCGATGTTGTCACCAAAGGCAAACTTAGCCTACGCTCTTCCTGATCTCACCTTCCCCCTTGCAGGGCCTTGCAGGGGGAAGACCGGGATGGGGGGGGTGCCCGCATCGGTAAACATCAAAACAGGAATAGCAAAAGGAACTCATGCAAGAAGAACTAAAAACCTACGAACGCCAGGGCTTCGGCACACAGCTTGAACTAAAGCCCCCATTCGCGCTCGTCATCGTCGATTTCGTTAACGGCTTCGCCGATCCGAAGGTCTTCGGCGGCGGCAATATCCCGCAAGCGATCGCCAACACAGTCCCCGTACTG
>JBBWZW010000257.1:0-3616 GCA_039649305.1 Burkholderiales bacterium | reverse complement strand
TCAAGGCAATCTCCTCCAAGGTAGAGTGGCGCGAAGTTTTCCGCACCCTCGTTCATCTTCCGCGATATGGCTGGGTGCTATTGCGCAGCGCCGCCATCGGTTGCTGGATGGGTATTACTCCCGGTGGCCCTACCGCAGCATCTTTCATGAGCTATGGCATCGCCAAACGTTTTTCATCTCGGCGCGCGAATTTTGGCAAAGGAGAGCCGGAAGGCATCATCGCTCCGGAAACCGCTGACCATGCCGCCGGCACCAGCGCTCTCCTGCCCATGCTATCGCTCGGCATTCCCGGGTCGGCCACCGCTGCGGTCATGATGGGCGGCCTGATGATCTGGGGACTTAATCCTGGACCCATGCTGTTCATCGAGCAAAAGGACTTTGTCTGGGGTTTGATCGCTTCGATGTACCTCGGCAACGTCGTCGCGGTGATTCTGGTGCTGCTCACCGTGCCGATCTTCGCGGCGTTGATGCGAGTGCCGTTCTTCATCATCGCGCCGCTGATCGTCATCATCTGCACAGTCGGCGCCTATTCGGTTTCCAATTCCTATCTCGACGTCGTGCTGATGATGGGATTCGGCATATTGGGATATCTGTTCAAGAAACTGCATTATCCTTTGGCGCCGCTGGTGCTAGCTACCGTGATTGGCGACAAGGCAGAAGATGCATTCCGCCAATCCATGCTGATGTCGAAAGGCTCGCTTGGGATATTTTTCAGCAATACGCTGGTGACAACGCTGGTCTTCCTTGGCGTAGCCCTGCTTGTCCTGCCAGTGATCTGGCAGAACATTGGAAAAATGACGGCCGTTCGCCGTTAACGCGCTGATGATCGCGCAGCACAAATTGACCGCAGGCAGAAGGGCGCCTCAGGCCTCAATATAGAAAAGCGATTTGAAGCGACCGAGAGGATCGGAGAACCACGTTCGTTGCGTGGGGACAAACTCAATGATCGCCAACTACACAAATCGCGCGGCCGGGCGTTAAAGCCGTCACCAACACTTCGGATGATCCGTTGGCGCGCGAAAGTGATAAGTCGTCATGTTTCTGACAGCCTGTGGCCGAAAAAAGGACGCGCCCGCAGCGATTTCATTGAATCAACAGCTCACCACAGTCGATGGTCTGGCAAAAATTCTGAGCTACCACTAGGGCAGGAACGCCAACTTCGCGGTCGAGTGAGATGTGCATTGAGCTACATGGAAGAAGGCTGTGGCACCAGACAATGTGTTTGGTGCCTACGATGACTGTCGTTATTTACTTCGGCGAGCTTATTTTCGCGACTGCCCTTACAATCGTATTGCTTGCCGCCTCAAGTTCCAGGCCATCCATTACTGCTGTTCTGTTCTGTTGCGGTCTAGTTGCATTCACGCTGGCCGAATACATCACTCATCGCTTCGTTCTGCATGCCATCGCGCCGGTACAGCACGGGATTCATCACGCACGCCCGCGAGACGCCATCGACAAGATCTTCTGGCAAATATGGCTGGCCTTCGTCGTCGTCTACCTGACCACGGGAGGCGCCGTTCTGGCCGGCGCTCTCGTCACCTACGCCTGGTATTTATTCGTCCACTATTGCGCCCATCACAATCCGGCAATTCTCCCGGCTTCGTTGCTGAAACATCACCTCGACCATCACAGATTTGCCAACCGAAACTACGGTGTCACCACCGAGCTTTGGGATCGTGTTTTCGGGACAATGCTTCGATGACGCGAAGCGACCCAATGAGCACCAGACCGACTGGCGCCGTTCCAGCCTACCGGAGACGGCTTTGGAGCAACGCTAACAGCGGCCGATGACAATCGCGCTGGTGAGGACAAGATCAATGTTTCGGAAAAAAGCAATCATTCATCGCATCCTGCGATACTCACTCTTGATGACAATTCATGCCACCGCACCGGCTTACGCGTCGCAGAGCTTCGACGACGTGGCTGGTTCATGGTCAGGTAGCGGTTCGATGAAGCCCAAGGATGGACCGCGCGAGCGTGTCCGGTGCAAAGTTGACTACGTTGTCAAGAACGCGGGTCAGTCCGTGAAAATGAATGTGCGCTGCGCCAGCGATGCTTACAAAATGGATTTGAGTGCCAATATCGACGAAAATGGCACCGCCCTTTCGGGTAACTGGTTTGAAAGTCAGTATCGCCAGGGAGGCAAGATCTCAGGACAAAACGTCAACGGTCTTATCGAAGCGAAAGTCGAGAGCGCTACAATCATTGCCTTGCTGACAGTTCGCACAAATCGGAACCGCCAATCATTCGTCATGGAAGCACCCGGAGCGTGGGTTTCGCAAGTTTCGATCGATCTTATTCGGGACCCCCGATGAATGTGCTGCGCTCGATCATGTCCACTGGTAGCTAAAGTGTGTGGAACGTGGCTGCTTCCGCTCCAGGAACCCATTGAGCGGCCTGACACATAAGTCCGGCGTGCGTGTAGTTTTGCAGGCGCAACGGAACGTTTGAGGTGGCGCCGGGCCTTACCGTAACCGCCGGTAGTCGGTCATCAAATAGACCCGTTTAGGCGATCGTGACGAAGTACGGCACAGCCCAATTACGAGTCGGTGATCGCTGATAGGCAATTAGTATATCTATCGATCCAGACACTCGTCTCAGTCGCGCATCAATATCGGGAGTGCCGCCCGCTTACTTCAATTTGCTGCAGGCAAAAGCTTGCCTAAATTTAATTTCGGACCAGCGCCACAATCTGGACCCATGTTCGATACCATCTGTTGATCAAAAGTGATCGGGATGGAAACGATGAAGAAGAAATTTGCGGTCGTGGCCAGTGTCTGCATACTCGCCGGCGGCGTGTATTTTGCCGCCAGCAAATGGGCTATTCGACATGAGACGCTAAATCTCTTTGACGCCGCACGACAGCGGCCCGTCGCCGTGGATCTTGCTGTGCGTCGAGATTACGAGAGGAAGGCGAATGACGGTTACTGGAAGCTTCCGGTCGCCGTCATCAGCAACGGCAATACCGTCAAGAACACCGAGTATTCATTCCTGGCCAATGTCCTCGCGGCAAGGGGCTATCTGGTTGCCAGCATTCAGCAGGACCTTCCGACCGATCCGCCATTGATGACCAAGGTCGGATTGCCTTATGTCGGCCGGCAGGGGGTCTATGAACGAGGTGAAGCCAATATTCTGTTCGTGCTTTGGCAATTGAAAAAATTGCAGCCGAATGCTGACTACGGTCACCTGACACTTGTGGGACATTCGAATGGCGGAGACATTTCCATGTTCTGCGCCAAACGTCATCCAGAAATGGTATCGAAGGTTATCACGCTCGATAATTTGCGCGTTCCGTTCGTACTCAACGACAAGCTGAAGATCCTGTCGTTCCGATCAAAAGACCCGAATTTCATAACCGATCCCGGCGTGCTGCCGACTGCGCAGCAGGCCAAGGCGGACGGTATCGATATCGTCAACACAAAATTTCAGCATACCGATATGAGCGACCGCGGCCCCGATTCCGTAAAAGAGACGATTCAAGTCACCCTTGACCATTTTCTGAGCGATAGCGCCACCAGCGAACTGGCGCCGGCGAATACCGACAAGCCGATCGTTACCAAACTCGACCTAACACCTCCTTATCCCTAGAGCCTGCCCCCAAGGCAGGCCGATGGCA
>JBBWZW010000208.1:0-14594 GCA_039649305.1 Burkholderiales bacterium | reverse complement strand
ACGTATTGTGAAGGCGGCCAATATCAAGGCCGATTAAAGTCGTTCGATGCCATCGCCGGAGTCCATGTCGACGTGACGGGACTTCGGACCGGCGGATATACACCCTCTCTCTTCTCCCGTCCCCCATTGTCTGCGCGTCTGCAAGAGCGTGCGCTAGCGTCAGAGGCTGCGAAGCAACTGAAATAATTCTTTTCGGAAATCGCCAATTCCGGTCAAGAATGACCGTTCCGACGACGAAGGATAACCAGACCGACCCGGCACTTCGCTAACCCCGGGGCCGCTCCTTCTCCCAAAGCACGTCGCTCCCGCCCGCATAGCGATTCAACACCCGCGAAAGCACGAAGAGCAAATCCGACAACCGGTTCATATGCTGCCGCGGTTGTTCAATGAAAAATTCCGTCTTGCCCAATCCCACAATGCTCCGTTCCGCACGCCGGCAAACCGTGCGGCAGACATGCGCGAGCGATGCGGCGCGCGATCCGGCCGGAAGAATGAATTCCTTCAATGGCGGGAGATCGGCATTGTATTTTTCCAGCAGCGCATCCAGCCGCGCTACATGGACGTCGGTGATCATGGTGTAACCCGGAATGCAAAGCTCGCCGCCGAGGTCGAACAGGTCGTGCTGGATCGAGATCAGCTCTTCACGCAGCGCGGCCGGCAGCTCCTCGCATAGCAGTAAACCAACCTGCGAATTGAGTTCGTCCACATCGCCCATCGCATGCACGCGCAGGCTGTCTTTGCCGGTACGGCTGCCATCGCCCAGGCCGGTGGTGCCGTTGTCACCGGTGCGGGTCGCGATTTTGGAAAGTCGATTGCCCATGATGGTCAAAGAAGGGAGGGATAACCGAATCAGGATAGCACTCTTCAGGGCGATGCCGATAAGCAAAACGCATTGTCTGCGACCGGAGTAAAATTTGCTAATAACAGGAGACGAGCATGAACCATCCCGCCCAACTGGCCGCGCTGAAGAAGCCGGTACCCGAAACCTTGCTGGCCGAACTGAAAGCATTGTTCGGCGACCGCTTTTCCACCTCGCAGGCGATGCGCGAACACCATGGTCGCGACGAATCCTCCTATGCCCCGATGCTGCCCGACGCGGTCGTGTTTGTGCAAACCACGGAGGAAGTCGCGGACGCGGTAAAGCTATGCAGCTTGCATGAAGTACCAATCATTCCCTACGGTACCGGCACTTCGCTCGAAGGGCACATACTGGCGCTGCGCGGCGGGATTACGATCGACCTGTCGCAAATGAACAGGATGGTGGCGATTCACGCGGAGGACCTGACGGCGACGGTGCAGGCCGGCGTGACGCGCAAGCAATTGAATCTGGAGATCAAGGACACCGGGCTGTTCTTCCCGATCGACCCGGGCGCCGATGCCTCGCTGGGAGGGATGGCGGCGACGCGGGCCTCAGGCACCAATGCAGTGCGCTACGGCACGATGCGCGAAAACACCCTGGCGCTGACGGTGGTTACCTCGGATGGCCGCATCATCAAGACCGGCACCCGCGCGAAAAAATCTTCTGCCGGCTATGACCTGACACGTGTCTTCGTCGGCAGCGAAGGCACGCTGGGCATCATCACCGAAGTGACGGTAAGGCTGTATCCGCAGCCCGAAGCGATTTCGGCCGCGGTATGCTCATTCCCATCGGCCGGGGAAGCGGTGAATGCCGTGATCCAGACCATCCAGATGGGCGTGCCGGTTGCGCGCGTCGAATTCCTTGATGAGCAAAGCGTGAAGTGCATCAACGCGCATGACAAGCTGAACCTGCCGGAAAAGCCACTGCTGCTGTTTGAATTCCATGGCAGCGAAAATGGTGTGAAGGAGCAGGCGCAACTGGTGCAGGAAATCGCCGCGGAACACAATGCGACCGGGTTCGAATGGGCGACGCGCCCGGAGGACCGTTCACGGCTATGGCAGGCGCGCCACAACGCTTATTTCGCCATGCTGCAGATGAAGCCCGGCGGGAGGGCGATCTCAACTGATTGCTGCGTGCCGATTTCGCGCCTGGCGGAATGCATACTCGACACCAAGGCCGACTGCGAACAGAACGGCATGATCCACTCCATCATCGGCCATGTCGGCGACGGCAATTTCCATGTGGTGTTGATGGTCGACCCTGACGATCCGGCCGATGTGGCGAGGGCGGAAGCCGTGAACGAGCGCATGGTGACGCGCGCAATCGCGATGGACGGGACTTGCACCGGCGAGCATGGCGTAGGCATGCACAAGATCGATTTCCTGGTTCAGGAACATGGCGAAAACGCGATCGACATGATGCGTACGCTGAAGCATGCATACGACCCGAAAAACATCATGAATCCCGGCAAAATACTGCGCTGGTAAAGAAAAAGAACAAGACTGTTTATGGCCACACGCCTTCCTCCGGTTCACGCGTTGTCCGCCTTTGAGGCGGCGGCGCGCCTCGGCTCTTTTTCGGTTGCCGCGGAAGAGTTATGCATCACCCCGTCTGCGTTGTCGCACCGCATCCGCTTGCTCGAAGAATTCGTCGGCGAGCGGCTCTTTATCCGCGATGGTCGCATCGTAACCTTGTCGGAATTCGGCCGGCGCTACCTCGAGGTGGTGCGCTCTGCGCTACGTACGCTGGCCGATTTCCCGTTGCCGCACAAGAGCGTACCGGCCCAGCCCCGCATCAAGATCACGGTGCCGCCCACCTTCGCGCGCTACTTGCTCGTGCCGCGTTTGGCGGAGTTCACCAGCCGGCACCCCGAGATCGTGATCGAGATGTTTTTGTCCGTACCGCTGTACGACTTGAGCCTGTCGGAGAGCGACGTGGAGGTGCGGTTTGGGGGCGGCAACTATCCGGACCTGATCACCGAAAAGTTGTTCGAGGAACCGACGTTCCCGGTGGCCAGCCCCCAATACCTCCAAAAAATAGGCGGCCTTGCGACGCCTTCGGACCTGCGCAAGGCGACGCTGCTACGTTCAGGCCTGGAGCCATGGCAGCAATGGTTTGAGGTGGCCGGACTCGATTGGCCTGAACCGTCGATCAGCCTGCGCCTGGACGATCTCGGCCTGTTGCTGGAGGCGGTCAGGCATGGGCACGGGGTGGCGCTGACGCGCAAGCATTTTGCGCAGCACATGATCGACACAGGCGAGATCGTCAAGCTGTTCGACGTCCAATTGGCGACCCCTCCGCATGCCTATTACGTGGTGCATGAACGTGACGCGCGGCAGCGGCCGGAAGTCGAAGCTTTCGTTGGCTGGTTGCTGAAGGCGTTCCGCGACGCATGAGTGCGGAATAGTGGGGGATTGCCAAGATTCGGCGGTAATGTCTTGGTGGAACCATTCGCATAACATCGCGCTCTATATCATGCCGGTTGCACAGGGAGTGCGAAGCCCTGCAGGGTGTAACGAATGAATTTCACATCGAAAATCCCATTCCCGCGTAAGCAAGTCCATGCTGTGCCAGCAGCGCTCCGGCAAATTCCGCGCCGGCTTGAAAACAATTCACCGTACGGCACAAAGCTTTTCAAGCTCAGGAGCCTTGGAATACCGCCGGGCGCCATGGGTTTTCGATACACTCTGCGCATGAAAGCAAGGAACCCGTCATGAATGCCCCCTCCGAAATTCGATTTGCCGGCGCCCGGCAGCGCGAGGTTGTCGCCGCATTGCGTGCCGTCGTGCCGGAAGGCTGCGTGCTGTTCAATGAAGAAGACACGCGGCCCTATGAGTGCGATGGATTATCGGCCTACCGGCAGTTGCCTATGGTCGTGGTGCTGCCCGAGAATGAGGCGCAGGTGGTGGCCGTCCTCAAAGCCTGCCTCGCACTGCAAGTGCCGATCGTGCCGCGCGGAGCCGGAACCGGCTTGTCGGGAGGCGCAGTGCCCATCGCCGACGGCGTCGTTGTATCCACTGCCAAACTAAACAAGATAGAGCGGCTCGATCCGTTCTCCCGCACCGCCGTTGTTCAGCCGGGCGTGCGCAACCTCGCGATCTCCGAGGCGGCCAGTCCGCACGGGTTGTATTACGCGCCTGATCCTTCATCGCAGATCGCCTGCACGATCGGCGGCAACGTCGCCGAAAACTCCGGTGGCGTGCACTGCCTGAAGTATGGCCTGACGGTGCATAACGTCATGCGCGTACGCATGGTGACGATCGAGGGCGACATCGTTGAATTGGGAGGCGGCGCGCTCGACTCGCCGGGCCTCGACCTGCTCGCAGTGTTCATCGGTTCCGAGGGCATGCTCGGCATCGTCACTGAGGTGACCGTCAAGCTGGTACCGAAGCCGCAAACGGCGCGCGTGATCATGGCCTCGTTTGACGACGTGGTCAAAGGCGGCAATGCGGTGGCCAATGTGATTGCCGCCGGCATCATTCCGGCTGGCCTGGAGATGATGGACAAAACCTCGTCGCGGATGGTTGAGCCGTTCGTGAAGGCCGGCTACGACACCGAGGCGGAAGCGATCCTGTTATGCGAGTCGGACGGCACGCCGGACGAGGTGGAAGAAGAGATCGCGCGCATGACCGATGTGCTGAAGTCGTCCGGCGCGACCGCCATCTCGGTCTCGCAGAACGAAGCCGAGCGCCTGAAGTTCTGGTCCGGAAGGAAAAACGCATTCCCGGCGGCGGGGCGGATTTCGCCCGACTACTATTGCATGGATGGCACCATCCCGCGCAAGCGCCTGGCGGAAGTCCTCACGCGCATTACCGAGATGGAAACCAAATACGGCCTGCGCTGCGCGAACGTATTCCACGCGGGCGACGGTAATCTCCATCCGCTGATCCTGTTCGATGCCAACCAGAAAGGCGAATTCCATCGCGCTGAGTTGTTCGGCGCCGACATCCTCGAGCTCTGTGTCGAAGTCGGCGGCACCATTACCGGTGAACACGGTGTCGGTATCGAGAAGATCAACTCGATGTGCGTGCAGTATTCGCCGCAGGAAAGGGAAGCGTTTTTCGCGGTCAAGCGTGCTTTCGATTCCGCTTTCCTGCTTAATCCGGATAAGGCGATTCCGTCGCTGCATCGCTGTGCCGAGTACGGCAAGATGCATGTGAAGCGCGGTGCATTGAAGTTCGCGGATCTGCCGCGTTTTTGAGAAGAACAATAATGGAACAGGCATTACAGCAATTCAGGGAACGGATAGTCGCGGCCAGCGCCGACAAAAAACCGATACGCATACGCGGCGGCGGCAGCAAGGACTGGTACGGACAGAAACTCGAAGGCGAGTTACTCAGCACCGCGGGATATAGCGGCATCGTGGCATATGACCCGACCGAACTGGTCATTACTGCGCGCGCAGGCACACTGCTGGCCGAGGTCGAGGCTGCCCTCGGGCAAAACAACCAGATGCTCGCATTCGAACCTCCATATTTCGGACCGGATGCGACCGTCGGCGGCATGGTCGCCAGCGGGCTGTCCGGCCCGCGCAGGCAGCACGTGGGCGCGGTGCGCGATTTTGTACTTGGCGTGGTGCTGATGGACGGCAAAGGCGAGGAGTTGCATTTCGGCGGGCAGGTGATGAAGAATGTCGCCGGATACGATGTGTCGCGCCTGCTGACCGGTTCGCTAGGCACGCTTGGGCTGTTACTCGAAGTGTCGAGGAAAGTACTGCCGAAGCCGTTTTGCGAAACGTCCCTGCGCTTTGACTTGGGCAAGACCGACGCTATCCGCCGCATCAACGAATGGGGCGGCCAGCCGCTGCCGATATCCGCCAGTGCGTGGCATAGCGGCGTCCTCATCGTGCGTCTGTCCGGCGCGGAAGCCGCAATCAACATGGCGAAGCAGAAAATGGGCGGCGAGGAAGTCGTGGCCGACGAGATCTGGGCCGGTTTGCGTGAACAAACCAATGACTACTTTACCGCCGCGACGGCTGGAGCCAGCCTCTGGCGACTATCCGTACCTTCTTTCATTCCGCCACTTGCACTGCCCGGCGAACAGCTGATCGAATGGGGCGGCGCGCAGCGCTGGCTAAAAACCGATGTTGACGCCGCCACCATACGCAAAACAGCGGAGCAGGTCGGAGGTCACGCGACCTTGTTCAGGGGTGGCGACAAGAATGCCGGAGTGTTTCATCCGCTCGCACCTGCCATCGCCAAAATTCATCGTAATCTCAAAGCGTCATTCGATCCGTCCGGCATATTCAATCCGGGACGGATGTACGCGGAATTCTGATCATGCAAACCAATCTGGCTGATTTCATCAAGAACACCCGCGACGGCGACGAGGCCGAGGCCATTTTGCGCAAGTGCGTGCATTGCGGCTTCTGCACCGCGACCTGCCCGACCTATCAATTGCTCGGTGACGAACTGGACGGCCCGCGCGGGCGTATTTACCTGATAAAGCAGGTGCTGGAAGGCAAAAAGGCCACGCGCAAAACGCAGCTGCACCTCGACCGTTGCCTGACATGCCGCAATTGCGAAACTACGTGTCCGTCCGGCGTGCAGTACGGCCGCCTGGTCGATATCGGCCGCAAGGTCGTTGAAGAGCAGGTGCCACGCCCACTGTCGCAGCGCATAGTGCGAGCCGCGCTGAAGGAAGCGCTGCCACGCAAATGGCTGTTCACTCCTGCGATGAAAGCGGGGCAGATGGTGCGGCCATTGCTGCCTGCCGCACTGAAGAACAAGGTCCCGGAAAAGCAGGATGCGGGCGTATGGCCGACCACGCAGCACGCTCGCAAGATGCTGCTCCTCGACGGATGCGTGCAACCATCGATGGCGCCCAACATCAACGCCGCTACCGCCCGCGTGCTGGATGCGCTCGGTGTGCAGCTGGTCGTCGCGCCCAAGGCCGGTTGCTGCGGCGCGATCCGCTATCACATGAACGATCACGACGGAGGCCTGGACGATGTCCGCCGCAACATCGATGCGTGGTGGCCCCAGGTCGAGGCCGGTGCCGAAGCGATTGTGATGACCGCGTCCGGTTGCGGCGTCATGGTCAAGGATTACGGGCACCTGCTGGCACATGATGCCGCCTATGCAACGAAGGCAAAACGCATTTCGGATCTGACCAAGGACCTGAGTGAGATCCTTCCCGACTTCGAAGCCGATTTGCAAAAGAAGCTCACCGGAAAAATCGCCCGGCGCGTTGCCTGGCATCCGCCATGCACCTTGCAGCATGGGCAGCAGATACGCGGCAAGGTTGAAGGCGTATTGCGCGCGGCCGGCATTGATGTGCAACTGTGCGCCGACAGCCACCTTTGCTGCGGCTCGGCCGGGACTTATTCGGTGCTGCAGCCCGAGATGGCTTATCAGTTACGCGACAACAAGCTGAAGAATCTGCAGGCGACGAAGCCGGAGATGATCGTGTCGGCCAACATCGGCTGCGTTACGCATCTGCAATCGGGCACGACGACGCCGGTGAAGCATTGGATCGAGTTGGTGGATAGTGCGTTGAAGGTGGTCTAGCGGCGTAGGGTGCGTCCTACGAGATTCCTCACGTCGTCAGGAACGACAGCCGCCCTCATGCACGAGTATTGACGGCATCGCTTGCGTCGCGTTCTCTTGCCTGTTTAATCTGTCTACCGATTCAGGCTGAGGCGAGCAATGATCAATACCTTTACCACCTTATTGATATTTCAAACGCTGGGCGAAGGCCTGGCGTACGCGTTTTCATTGCCGATCCCCGGACCGGTTATCGGCATGGTGTTGCTGTTTTTGTACTTGGTCGTCAAATCCGATGCCGCACCCAGGCTGGCGCCGACCACGGTTGAATTCCTGAAGCATCTTTCGCTGCTATTCATCCCTGCCGGTGTCGGCATCATGGTGCATGCGCAACGCGTCGCAGTCGAGTGGTTGCCCATTGCCGCGGCACTTATCGTCAGTACCGTCGTGTCGCTGGTCGTCACTGCGCTCGTGCTCCGCTGGTTGCAGAAGTGACTACCGACATCACCCGTATCTGGGTCTATCTTTCAGCCTCGCCCTTGTTGTGGCTGACCGCGACGTTGGTCGCCTATCAACTCGCTTATGCGATCTATTCCCGCTGTAAATTCAATCCGCTGGCCAACCCGGTCGCGATTGCGGTTGCGCTGCTCGTGCTGGTCCTGACGCTCACCAACACGCCGTACCAGACCTACTTCCAGGGTGCGCAGTTTGTGCATTTCCTGCTAGGGCCGGCGACGGTCGCGCTGGCGATTCCGCTGTATTTGCAATTCGAGAAACTCAGGCGCAACTGGCTTGCATTGCTGAGTGCCGCGCTGCTCGGCGGCACTGCTGCAGTGGCGACTGCCATGGGCGTCGCTTGGGCGCTCGGTGCATCGCGGGCCACCGTGCTTTCGATGGCGCCGAAGGCGGTCACTATGCCGATCGCGATGGGCATTGCCGAAAAAATCGGTGGATTGCCGACACTGACTGCTGTGCTGGTGATGTTGACAGGCATCCTTGGGGCAACTGCTGCGCGCTTCATCTTCGACGCAATGAAGATAAAGGATCACAGCATCCGCGGATTTGCGGTAGGTGTTACGTCCCATGGCATTGGTACCGCGAGGGCATTTCAGGTGAGCGAGGAGATGGGTGCGTTCGCCGGATTGGCGATGGGTTTGTCAGGCGTGCTGACTGCGTTGTTATTGCCGTTTGTATTGAAGCTGCTCAGCGTGTTTTAAGGCACCGCGACCGTTCATTCAGCGAGCAGCTTTTCGATATCGCCGATGACTTCTTCCGGGGTGGTCTGCGGCGCGTAACGCTTGTAGACCGTGCCATCCTTTTTTACCAGGAACTTGGTGAAATTCCATTTGATGGCTTGCGTGCCCAGCACACCGGGCGCTTCGCTTTTGAGATGCTTGTACAGCGGATGCGTGTGTGGGCCGTTCACATTGATTTTGGCAAACAACGGGAAAGTCACGCCGAAATTCTTTTCGCAAAACGCGCCGATTTCGTCAGCGTTGCCGGGCTCCTGTGCGCCGAACTGGTTACAGGGAAAACCCAGCACTTCGACGCCCTTGTCCTTGAATTGCTGATGCAGCGCTTCCAGCCCCTTGTACTGAGGCGTGTAGCCGCAGTTGCTTGCAGTGTTGACGACCAACAGGACTTTCCCGCGGTATTGCCCGAGATTGATTGGAGTTCCGCTCAGGCTTTCCGCGGAGAAGTCATAAACGGCAGTCATACGATCCCGAGGTGTTCCGTCCCTTTGCTGAGGTCGCGGCCATGCGCGTCCTTGCCACGCAGCTTGATCGAAAGACGCAGATCGTTGACCGAGTCGGCGTTACGCATGGCGTCTTCATAGGAAATCTTGTCCGCTTCATATAAATCGAACAGCGCCTGGTCGAATGTCTGCATGCCGAGTTCGCGCGATTTCTTCATGATCTCCTTGATCTCGTGGACATCGCCCTTGAAGATCAGGTCTGAAATCAGGGGTGAATTCAACATCACTTCCACCGCGGGAACACGCCCCTTGGTGTCGCGCAACGGAATCAGGCGCTGCGAAATCATCGCTTTCAGATTGAGTGACAAATCCATCAAAAGTTGCCCGCGGCGTTCTTCAGGGAAGAAGTTGATGATGCGGTCCAGTGCCTGGTTCGAGCTGTTAGCGTGCATCGTGGCAAGGCAGAGGTGGCCGGTTTCAGCGAACGCGACCGCATAGTCCATGGTTTCACGGTCGCGGATTTCGCCGATCAGGATTACATCGGGGGCCTGGCGCAAGGTGTTTTTCAGCGCGGCGCCCCAGTCTTCCGTATCCACGCCGACTTCACGTTGGGTGATGATGCAATTCCTGTGCGGATGGACGTACTCGACCGGATCTTCGATCGTGATGATATGGCCGTAACTGTTTTCGTTGCGGTAGCCGACCATGCCGGCCAGCGTGGTGGATTTACCGGAGCCGGTGGCGCCGACCATGATGACCAGGCCACGCTTGGTCATCGAGATTTCCCGCAGCACTTCCGGCACGCCCAGGTCTTCCAGTTTCGGGATGCTGGTGGTGATGGTGCGTAATACCATCCCAACCCGGCCCTGCTGGACGAATGCCGATACGCGGAAGCGGCCCAGGCCGCCGGGGCTGATCGCGAAGTTGCATTCCTTCGTCGCTTCGAATTCCGCCGACTGTTTGTCGTTCATGACGGCGCGGGCCAGCTCCATCGTATGGTTCGATGTCAGCGGCTGGTTCGACACCGGCGTCATCTTGCCGTCGATCTTGAAGGCGGGTGGAAAATCGGCGGTGATAAAAAGGTCGGAACCGTTCTTGCTGAGCATTAAACGCAGCAAGTCATGCATGAATTTCGTAGCCTGGTCGCGTTCCATTATTTATTCCTTTGCAGCACAGGCTGCACGATAGATGACGATATCCTGATATTAGCCGGGGAAGTTTTCCGGGGTCTTGGCGGCGGCGCGCGCCCTTCCTGACGAAATCACGTTGCGGCGAACCAGGTCGGTCAGGTTCTAGTCCAGCGTCTGCATGCCGAGATTACTGCCGGTCTGGATCGACGAGTACATCTGTGCAATTTTCGCCTCACGAATCAGGTTGCGGATCGCCGGCGTACCGAGCATGATCTCATGCGCCGCCACGCGGCCGGTGCCGTCTTTGGTCTTGAGCAAGGTTTGTGAAATGACGGCCTGCAGCGATTCCGACAACATCGCGCGCACCATTTCTTTCTCCGCGGACGGGAACACGTCGACGATACGGTCTATGGTTTTGGCGGCGGAAGAGGTGTGGAGGGTGCCGAATACCAGGTGGCCGGTCTCGGCGGCGGTCAGGGCGAGACGAATCGTCTCGAGGTCACGCAATTCGCCGACCAGGATGGCGTCCGGGTCTTCCCGCAGCGCGGACCGCAACGCGTTGTTGAAGGACATGGTGTGCGGGCCGACTTCCCGCTGGTTGATCAGGCACTTCTTGGATTCATGCACGAATTCGATCGGATCTTCGACTGTCAGGATGTGCGCGTATTCGGTTTCGTTCAGGTGGTTGACCATCGCCGCCAGCGTGGTCGATTTGCCGGAACCTGTCGGGCCGGTAACCAGCACCAGACCCCGTGCCTTGAGCGCGAGATCGGCGAAGATCTTGGGCGCGTTCAGCTGTTCCAGCGTCAGCACTTTGGAAGGAATGGTACGCAACACCGCGGCCGCGCCGCGATCCTGGTTGAAGGCATTGACGCGGAAACGCGCCAGGCCGGGGATGGCGAACGAAAAATCGCACTCCAGGACTTCCTCGTACTGCTTGCGCTGGCCGTCGTTCATGATGTCATAGATCATGCCGTGCACGTCGCTGTGTTCGAGCGGCGGGAGATTGATGCGGCGCACGTCGCCATGCACCCGTATCATCGGCGGCAGGCCGGACGACAGGTGCAGGTCGGACGCCTTATTCTTGACGGAGAAGGCGAGGAGTTCGGAAATGTCCATTTATAATCCCTGAAATGGCAAAATCGCCACAATTGTTGCAAATATCGATTGCAAAATTGGCAAGTATTTCTCGCCGTAAATCATTATGTCCTCAATCTCTCAGAACTTGCAAGCCGTGCGGGAACGTATGGCCGCCGCATCGCGTACAGTGTCGCGTAACGCCCAACAAACCAGCCTGCTCGCAGTCTCCAAGACCTTCGGCGCGGACGCGGTGGTCGAGGCCGCGTTGGCAGGGCAAAGCGCATTCGGCGAGAACTATCTCCAGGAAGCGCTGGACAAAATGGACGCGGTACGCGAGTTGCGCCCCGGGCTGGCACTGGAGTGGCATTTCATCGGACCGATCCAGAGCAACAAGACCCGGCCGATTGCCGAGAACTTCGATTGGGTGCACTCAGTCGACCGTGAAAAAGTTGCTCTACGCCTATCGGAACAGCGGCCGGCTCATCTGGCGCCGCTGAATGTCTGCCTGCAAGTGAATATCAGCGGCGAGGCCAGCAAGAGCGGAGCGACACCCGAACAAGCTGAAGATCTGGCGCGCATCGTGGCCGGCATGCCTCGCCTGAGACTGCGCGGATTGATGGCAATTCCCGAACCCGAGGGCAATTTCGAACAACAACGCCTTCCATTCCGGCAACTGCATGAACTGTTCGACCGCTTGCGGGCGCAAGGGTTGCCACTGGACACACTTTCTATGGGTATGTCGGCAGACATGGATGCCGCGATAGCCGAAGGATCTACCATGGTAAGAATCGGAACCGCTATTTTTGGACTAAGACACTATGCAAAATGAGTTGAAAATCAGTTTCATCGGCGGTGGCAACATGGCGACTGCCCTGATCGGCGGCCTGGCGGGCAAGCTGACGGCGGGAGCAAACATCCATGTGGTTGACATCAATGCCGGTGCGCTGCAGAAACTGGAACAGCAGTTTGGTGTGACGACCGGGCAGAAAATAGATGCCGCGGTCGCAGGCAGTGACGTCATTGTGCTGGCGGTAAAACCTCAGCAGATGAAGGACGTGGTGGCGCAGTTGCAGCCGCATGTGGGGTCGCAACTGGTGCTGTCGATTGCCGCCGGCATTCGCGCTTTCGACCTGTCACGCTGGATGAACGGACACTCCGCGATTGTGCGCACCATGCCAAACACGCCGGCGTTGATCGGCCAGGGCATCACCGGAATGGTGGCGATGGCCGGCGTATCGGCGCAACAGCGGGAAGCCGCCGATGCGATCATGCGGGCGGTCGGTCCGACGGTATGGCTGGACGATGAAGCCTTGATCGATCCGGTCACAGCAGTGTCGGGCAGCGGTCCGGCCTATGTGTTTTACTTTATTGAAGCGATGCAGCAGGCGGCGCAGGAAATGGGCCTGACCGCGGAACAGGGCAACCAGCTCGCTATCGCCACTTTCGTCGGCGCGGCGCAACTTGCCGCGCAATCGCCAGACCCGGTATCGGTATTGCGTGAGCGCGTAACGTCGAAAGGCGGGACGACTTATGCGGCGCTCACCAGTATGGAAGAAAGCGGCGTGAAGGATGCGATTGTGCGCGCGATGAAAGCGGCTGCGGCGCGCGGCAAGGAGTTGGGCGAGGAATTCGGTCGCGATTAAGGCTATCCGCGCCGCTTGCTTGCATCTTGCAGCAGCGGCGCGACCGGCTTATTTACGGGTCAGCAGGTAGCCCAATACCAGTCCGGCGACGGCGCCGATGCCCACCGATTGCCATGGATTCGCCTGCACGTACTTGTCGGTGGTGTCGAGGACTTCCTTGCTGCTGGAAGTGACCCGGCCTTGTGCCGAGCCGAGGTTGGTCTTCGCGTTTTGCAGGGTTGATTCAAAGCGGGCGCGCGCCGATTGATAGGTCGAGTCCATTTGCTGCCCGGTGTCACGCAGGAGTTCTTCTGCGTCCTTGATGACCAGCTTCAGGTCGCTGACCAATTTATCGCGGCTATTGGAGGATTGCTCAGTCGTAGTCATATCGTGTCCCGTCAAAGTTGTGAGATATACATCTTTGAGTGTAAGTAACGGTGATACGTGCGCCTTGCGGAGGCTCAAACCATCCCGATCGCTGCCCCCGGATCAAGCTTTCAGCGGAACAGGTAATCCAGGGCGATGCCGGCAAAGATGGCTGCGCCCAGCCAGTTGTTGTGCCGGAACGCCGCGAAACATCCCATACGGTCGCGCCCGCGAATCAGTGTGTAATGGTAGAGCGCCATACACATAGCGACCGCCAGTCCTGCCAGGAACCATGCCCGCAGTCCGTACTGCCACCCAACCACCAGCATAATCCCAAACGACACCGCGTAGCACGCCATCACCGCCGCTACATCGAACCGGCCGAAGGTGATCGCCGAGGTCTTGATGCCGATCTTCAGGTCGTCGTCGCGGTCCACCATCGCGTATTCGGTATCGTAGGCGATGGCCCAGAAGATATTCCCGATCAACAGCAGCCATGCCGCGGGCGGGACGGTGTTCTGTACCGCCGCAAAAGCCATCGGTATGCCAAAGCCGAATGCAATGCCGAGGTAAGCCTGCGGGATCGCGAAGAACCGTTTGAAATAGGGATAGCTGGCCGCGATCAACACGGCAGCAACCGATAGCTGCTTGGTCAGGGTGTTGAGCGGCAGGATCAGCGCGAATGCGACCAGCGCCAGCACCACTGCCACCATGACTGCCTCCCATGAGGCGATCTTGCCGCTGGTGAGCGGACGCTCGGCCGTACGCTTCACATATTTGTCCACATCGCGGTCGGCATAGTCGTTGATGGCGCAGCCGGCTGAACGCATCAGCACCGTTCCGAGGGTGAAAATCACTACCAGCCTCCAGTCCGGCTTGCCGTCGGATGCGAACCATAAAGCGGCCAGAGTGGGCCACAGCAAGAGCAGGATCCCGATCGGTTTGTCCAGGCGGACCAGTTTTATGTAGAGCGATAGTCGGTTCATGCGTAAGCGGATGATGCACTGCAAAATGAAATTATAAGCGCGAGCGAACGCGTTTCAGTTATCGTTATGCAACTGTAATATAAGACATATAAGATAATAGTCCGCTAATTTACCGGAGACATATAAATGCGAACAAATATAAAGGCCTTGCTTGCCACCGGCTTGCTGGCATCCATGGCTACCCCTGCTTTTGCGGTTACCGAAATCACCTGGTGGCATTCGATGCAGGGCGCACTCGGCGAACGTGTCGCCGGTCTCGCCGACCAGTTCAACAAGAGCCAGTCCGACTACAAGGTCAATGCTGTCTTCAAGGGCAATTACGAAGAATCGATGGCGGCCGCGATTGCTGCGTTCCGCGCCGGTAATGCAC
>JBBWZW010000161.1:0-2995 GCA_039649305.1 Burkholderiales bacterium | reverse complement strand
GTTCCGGAGCATCCAGGCCAGCCACTGACGCTCCCTCGCCAAGCAAGGGAAATGTGCATCAATGGGCCACCGTAGTCGGTCTCATTGCGCTTGCCGCGCTCACACTCGTGTACAAGCTTGATATCGGGTTTGTCGCCATTACGATTGGTCTGGTGCTTTCCATCTTGGCACCGAACCAGCAGAAGCGCGCCATTACGCAGGTCTCATGGCCGGAGATCATGCTCATTGTCGGCGTGAGCACCTACGTCGGCGTGATGGAGAAGATGGGCACGATCTCCTTCGTTGGAACCAGCGTGGCGGGCCTCACCTCTCCGATGATCGCGGCACTGTTGCTGTGCTTTGTAGGCGCAGTGGTCTCCGCTTTCGCTTCGTCGACTGCAGTGCTCGGCTCGCTTATCCCGTTGGCCGTGCCTTTCTTGCAGCAAGGCACGGGAGTCGACCCGATTGGTTTCATCGCTGCGATGGCTGTTGCTTCGACCATCGTCGATGTCAGCCCGTTCTCGACCAACGGCGCTTTGGTACTGGCCAATGCACAAGGCGTGGATCGCGACGCCTTCCTCCGACAGTTGATGATTTATGGAGCCATCATTACCATCGCGGCCCCGATTCTCGTGTGGTTGCTGTTCGTGGTGCTATGACGCCGCCTCACTATTGAACCTGCCTGGAGAATGCAAATGGGTGGTCCTGACCGCATCTGGAATCAACAACAAACGAATCGCCGTGCGCGCCGTGAGCGGGGGAGCGCGGCACTTGGCACGGCGCTGTCCGGCAAAATCCTGCCGGCCGACCGTATAGGAGAACTTCTGCACGAGGTCATTGAGTGTGGCGACCGCGTCTGCCTGGAAGGGAATAACCAAAAGCAGGCGGATTTTCTCGGCAAAGCTTTGTCCAAGCTGGAGCCGGCGCGCATCAACGGCTTGCATATGCTGCTGTCGGTGCTGGCCTTGCCGGAACACCTGGACGTCTTTGAGAAAGGAATTGCTTCGCGCCTGGATTTCTCCTTTTCCGGGCCGCAGGCAGCAAGACTGGCGAAGTTGGCCATGGCGGGAAAGCTGAACATCGGCGCGATCCACACTTACCTGGAATTGTTCGGCCGGTACTTCGTCGACTTGACGCCGCGCGTGGCGCTGGTGGCTGCGGAGGCAGCGGACCGCGAAGGGAATCTTTATACCGGCCCGAACACCGAAGACACGCCTGCCATCGTCGAGGCCACCGCGTTCAAGAGCGGCATCGTCATTGCGCAAGTCAACCGGATCGTTGATACCCTGCCGCGTGTCGACATTCCTGCGGACTGGGTGGATTTTGTCGTGCAATCGCCGACGCCCTACTACATCGAACCGCTATTCACCCGCGACCCTGCACAGATTTCGGAAATTCAGGTGCTGATGGCCATGATGGCGATCAAGGGCATTTATGCCGAGTACGAGATCAATCGTCTGAACCATGGCATCGGCTTCGATACGGCTGCGATTGAATTGATCCTTCCGACCTATGCCGAAAGCTTGGGATTGAAGGGGAAGATCGCAAAACATTGGGCGCTGAATCCGCACCCGGCGCTGATCCCTGCAATTGAAGCCGGCTTTGTCGAATCGGTCCATTCCTTCGGCTCCGAACTCGGCATGGAGCAATACATCCGCGCGCGCCCTGACATCTTCTTCGTCGGCCCGGACGGGTCGATGCGCAGCAACAGGGCGTTTTGCCAAGCGGCGGGACACTATGCCTGCGACATGTTCATCGGCTCTACTTTGCAAATCGATTTGCAGGGCAACTCATCGACCGCAACGCTGGGCAGGATCTCGGGATTCGGCGGCGCGCCCAACATGGGGGCCGATGCGCGCGGCCGACGTCATGTCAGTCCGGCATGGCTGAAGGCCGGGCGTCAGGCGCGCGAGGGAAAGAACTTGATCCCGCGCGGACAAAAGCTTGTGGTGCAGATCGTGGAAACCTTTCGCGAGCACATGGCACCGGCTTTCGTCGAGAGACTCGACGCATGGCAGGTGGCGGAGCAGGCAAACATGGCGATTCCTCCAGTGATGATCTATGGCGAAGACGTCACCCACATTCTGACCGAGGAAGGTATCGTCAATCTGCTGCTGTGCCGCACAGACGAGGAGCGCGAACAGGCCATCCGTGGCGTGGCTGGATACACCCCGGTTGGAATGGCGCGCGACAAGCGCATGGTGGAGAACCTGCGGGACCGGGGAATCATTTTGCGCGCGGAAGATCTGGGCATCGACAAGCGACTCGCGACCAGGGATTTGCTTGCCGCCAAAACCATGAAGGATTTGGTACGTGCATCCGGCGGCTTGTACGATCCGCCGAAACGGTTCAGGAACTGGTAAAGGCTGATATGGAAACGCTAAATTTTCGGTTCGAAAACGGCAAACGGGCGATTGCAACGTCACCGCAATTGGTCGGTGTCGTCGGCTCCGGCAATCTCGAAGTGCTGATCGAGCCCGCCTCGCTCGGAGGCGCTTGCGAGATCGAAGTAAAAACCGCCGCCATCGGTTTCGGCGCGACGTGGCAGGCCGTAATGTCAGACTTTCATGCGCGCTGGCTGCTGAAGGATACGCGCATCTCCATCAATGACATGGGGGCGACTCCGGCCGTGGTGAGCCTGCGGCTGGACCAGGCGGTGGAAACGATGACAGGAGGCACACCATGAGCAGCTATCTTGAATTGAGTGCGCGCGAACGCATTCAACGCCTCATCGACCCAGATAGCTTTGAGGAATTTCTACCGCCGGCGGAACGCGTCATCAGTCCGCATCTCGCGCAGCTCGATGTGCCGGTTTCCTTCGATGACGGTGTCGTGGTTGGCAGCGGCACGATGGATGGCAAACCGGTGCTCGTGGCCGCGCAGGAAGGGGGCTTCATGGGCGGCGCGGTTGGAGAGGTCCATGGCGCCAAACTGGTGGGGATGCTGCAACGCGCGATCGATGAAAAGGCCTATTCGGTGCTGCTCCTGCTGGAATCAGGTGGCGTGCGGCTGCACG
>JBBWZW010000124.1:0-8838 GCA_039649305.1 Burkholderiales bacterium | reverse complement strand
CAAAAACATGAGCAACAAACCAGCCCGCACACTTACCTTCAAGTGCAAGAAATGTTCAAAACCGGTCCAACTGTATTTGCAGAAAGTATCAGCCTGCTCACACATCCAGCCTTACCAGGGAATCTGCAAATGCGGCGAAGTCTTGCGCCATGCGACCGGGCAAAAGGAAACCGTCGAAGCCTATCTGGCGTCGCCGGACGGGAGTTGGTCGCACCATCATCATTGAGTCTGCAACTCTGCAACTCTGCAACAATTGCTTGCAATCTCGCTGCGCAATGCCTGTTACAGTGGGGCAGCCCACCAGTTTTCATAGGGGATCGCAGTGCGGTTTTCACAAATTTTGTCGTACTTCAAGGGCTGGTCCGGCCGGCCGCTGAAACTCCGCATCCTGCAAGCCGCAGCGGCGCTGTTCGCATTGGGCGGCCTTGCCGGCGTGCTGCTGGTGGCTTATACGCTGCTGGTGGTTGCGCCGGGTCTTCCGGCGCTCGATGCCGTGACTGAATATCGGCCGAAGATGCCCCTGCGCGTGTTCACTGCCGATAACGTATTGATCGGCGAATTCGGTGAAGAGCGGCGCGAGTTCGTGTCGATCGACGAGATACCCGCGATCATGAAGAACGCGGTGCTCGCCATAGAGGACGACAAGTTCTACGAGCATGGCGGCGTCGATTATGTCGGTGTGTTGCGCGCCGGGCTTGCCAACCTGCGCAGCAGCCGCTCGCAGGGCGCTTCCACCATCACCATGCAGGTGGCCCGCAATTTCCTGCTGAACCGGAAGAAGACCTACACGCGCAAGATCCAGGAAATCCTGCTCGCGTTCAGGATCGAAGAAAGACTGTCGAAGGATCAGATCCTTGAGTTGTACATGAACCAGATCTATCTCGGCGAGCGCGCATATGGCTTCGGTACCGCGTCGCGCGTGTATTTTGGCAAACCGATCAGGAACCTGACAATTGCGCAAGCCGCGATGCTCGCAGGACTGCCGAAGGCGCCGGCGACCGCGAACCCGGTGGTGAATCCGAAACGCGCGAAGGAGCGCCAGCAATACATCCTGAAACGCATGCGCGACCTGGCCTACATTACGCCGGAACAGTATGCGAAAGCATCGGAAGAAAAAATCGAAGTGAAGGGCGACGGCCAACGATTCCGCAGCCACGCGGAATATGCCGCTGAAATAGCGCGGCAGTATATGTACGCCCAGTACAAGGAAGAGACATATACCAGCGGCTTCTCGGTCTACACGACCTTGACCAGCGCCGACCAGGACGCGGCTTATGCAGCGGTAAGGCGCGGAGTGTTGGACTACGAACGTCGTCACGGTTATCGGGGCCCTGAAGCGTTTGTCGAGTTGCCGCGCGGTGATGATTCGCGTGCGCAGGCTATCGACGAAGCGCTGCTCAAGCATCCCGATAGCGGCGACCTCGAGGCAGCGATCGTCCTCGCGGTGACGCCAAAGTCTGTTCGCGCTCAAACGCGCTCGGGAGAGGTTGCTGAAATCGCGGGCGAAGGACTGCGATTCGCTGCTTCGGCTTTGTCGCCAAAAGCGAAGAACAAGATCAGGCCGGGCTCGGTCGTCCGCGTCACGCAAGATGCAAAAAAGAAATGGACGATCACGCAACTGCCGGAGGTTGCCGCGGCATTTATCGCTATCAATCCGAACGACGGTTCGATTCGCGCAATGGTCGGAGGCTTCGATTTTGCAATCAACCAGTTCGATCACGTGAGCCAGGCATGGCGCCAGCCGGGTTCCACCATCAAGCCCTTCATTTATTCGGCAGCGCTCGAGAAAGGATTTTCGCCCGGCACCCTGATCAACGACGCGCCGCTTACGGAAGTAGTTGCCGACAGCAACGGCCAGGCCTGGAATCCGGGCAACGATGACAATAATTATGACGGACCGGTAACGATGCGCACCGGGTTGAAAAAATCCAAGAACCTGGTATCGGTTCGCATCCTGCGCGAGATCACACCGCCGTATGCGCGCGACTATCTGGGCCGTTTCGGCTTCGAACCCGAAAAACATCCGGCCAATCTCACCATGACGCTCGGTACCGGTTCCGTGACGCCGCTGCAAATGGCGGGTGCTTATTCGGTGTTCGCCAACGGCGGTTTCCAGGTCACGCCGTACCTGATCCAGAAGGTGGTCGATTCGCGTGGCTCCGTGCTGATAGAATCCAAACCAGTCAACGCGGGAGATGAAGCAGCGCGTGTGCTCGATTCGCGCAACGCCTTCATCATGGACAGCATGATGCGTGACGTGGTGCGTTCAGGCACCGGATACATGGCGACCCAGAAGCTGGGGCGCAGGGACCTTGCCGGCAAGACCGGCACCACCAACGATGCGCTGGATGGCTGGTTTGCCGGTTACAGCGGCGACACGGTGGCGGTAGCCTGGATGGGATACGACCAGCCGAAGTCGCTCGGCAGCCGCGAGTTCGGTGGCACGCTCGCACTGCCGATCTGGATCGATTACATGCGCGACACGCTGCGCGGCAAACCCGAAAAGCGCAAGGACCCACCGGACGGTCTTGCGCAGGTCGAGGGCGATTGGATGTATAACGAATACATGAACGGCGATTCGGTGCGCGCCGTCGACGTCGACACGCAGAAGGGTCTGTGGGAAAGGTTGTTCGGCACCGAGCCACCATTCAAGCTTCCTTCACCGTCTCCCGCTCCGTCGAACGAGCAAATGGAAAAGAAGAAGCGCGACGAACTTTACGTCGGTTAAGAGTTGGGTCTGATCTCTGACCTCGAGCGACTGCGTCCTTGGATGCTCCCGAATGTTGGGATTACTGCATCGCAACCCACGGTTCCTCCCATTTTAGGAATGCATCCGCAGTAAGGGGGATGCAATCCCAACGTCGCACCCGCACGCGGCGGTACCGGCGGCTTCCCCACGGGTGTGATCCCGGACCTCTGTCCCCTGTTAATGTTTTGCCTTTTCTCAAACCATCCATGCGACAGTCTCCTAGCATGTAGTGGAACAATCATTCCTGATTCACACCCGTCGTATACCTCCTTTCCCCGTAGAGACGCATCATGGACGAACAGTTGCGGGAAGCGGCGCTGGAATATCACCGCGCCGTCCCTCCTGGCAAAGTGTCGGTTACCCCCACCAAAGGATTGACCAACCAACGCGACCTGGCGTTGGCGTATTCGCCTGGCGTGGCGGCCGCGTGTGAACTGATAGTTTCCAATCCGAAGGAAGCAAGCAATATGACCTCGCGCGGCAACCTGGTTGCCGTCGTCACCAACGGTACGGCGGTGCTCGGGCTGGGCAGCATCGGTCCGCTCGCGGGCAAGCCGGTGATGGAAGGAAAGGCGTGCCTGTTCAAGAAATTCGCCGGCATCGATGTGTTCGATATCGAGATCAACGAGAATAATCCCGACAAGCTGGTCGACATGATCGCCGCACTCGAGCCTACGTTCGGCGGCATTAACCTGGAAGACATCAAAGCGCCGGAGTGCTTCTACATCGAACGCCAGCTGCGGCAACGCATGAAGATACCGGTCTTTCATGACGACCAGCACGGCACCGCGATCATTGTCGCCGCCGCTGTGCTGAACGGATTGAAAGTGGTCGGCAAGGATATCGGGAAAGTCAAACTGGTCGGCTCCGGAGCAGGGGCGGCCATGCTGGCCTGTCTGGACCTGCTGGTGAAGATCGGCCTGCCGATGGAAAACATCATCATCACCGACAGCAAGGGCGTCGTATACCAGGGCCGCGCCGAAGACATGGACGAGAACAAGGCCCGTTATGCAAAACCCACTCCGGCGCGCACGCTGGGGGAAATCATTGAAGACGCGGATATCTTCCTCGGACTGTCGGCCGCCGGCGTGCTGAAACCGGAAATGGTCAAACACATGGCGAGGGACCCGTTGATCCTGGCGCTCGCCAACCCGGAACCCGAAATCCGGCCGGAGCTGGCCAAGCAGGCGCGGCCGGATGCCATCGTCGCCACCGGCCGTTCGGATTATCCGAACCAGGTCAACAACGTGCTCTGCTTTCCATTCATTTTTCGCGGGGCGCTGGATGTGGGCGCGACCACGATCAATGAAGAAATGAAGATTGCCACTGTGTATGCCTTAGCCGATCTGGCGCGCGAGGAACAATCGGATATCGCCGCGGCGGCCTATGGCGACAAACGGATCGGGTTCGGCCCGGACTACCTGATTCCGAATCCGTTCGATCCGCGGCTGATCGTGAAGATTGCTCCGGCGGTAGCGAAAGCGGCGATGGACAGCGGCGTTGCTACGAAACCGATCGATGATTTGTCCGCCTACAGGGGGCAGCTGACACAGTTCGTGTATCGCACCGGCATGATCATGCGGCCGGTGTTCTCGGCAGCGAAGCAGGTGCAAAAACGCGTGATCTATGCGGAAGGTGAAGATGAGCGGGTATTGCGTGCGGTGCAAGTGGTGCTGGATGAGAAGCTCGCCGTACCGATACTGATCGGCCAGCCTGAGGTCATCCGGAAAAGCATTGCAGCCCTGGGACTGCGCTTGCAGCCGGGAACAGACTTCGAACTGGTCGACGCGGCGGCCGATCCTCGTTATGAGGCGCTCTATCAGGACTACTACAGCGTAATGGAACGCAAGGGCGTATCGCTGGAAGACGCACGGCGCGCATTGCGCCGAAGCAGGACACTGATCGGAGCGATGCTGATGCGCCGCGGCGACGCGGACGCGATGTTGTGCGGCATGTCCGGCTCCTACGCCGTCCATTTGCGCTCGCTGGTGGACGTGATCGGCATGGCGGAGGACGCTACCACGTTGGCGGCGATGAATTCGTTGCTGCTGCCGGAGCGTACGATTTTTGTTTGCGATACGTACGTCAATCCCGACCCGACCGCAGACCAGATTGCGGACATGACATTGCTCGCAGCTGAAGAGGTACGCCGCTTCGGCCTGATACCGCGCGTTGCTCTTCTTTCGCATTCGAGTTTCGGCAGCGCCGATACCGCATCGGCCAGCAAGATGCGTGACGCATTGGCGATCATCCGTCGGCGCGCGCCCGACCTGGAAGTTGAAGGAGAAATGCCGGGCGATGCGGCGCTCTCGCAGGAAGTCCTCAAACAAACCTTCCCGAATGCCCGGCTGCAAGGCGACGCCAATCTGTTGATCATGCCTTCGCTCGACGCCGCCAATATCAGTTTCAACATGCTCAAGATGGTGGCCGGCGGAGGGGTGACGGTAGGGCCGATACTCCTTGGACTGGCGAAGCCGGTGCACATCCTCACACCGACCGCAAGCGTGCGGCGCATCGTCAACATGACTGCCCTGGCTGCGGTGAAAGCAGCATCGGGTCAGGATGCGCGCTGACGAACCGTCCTCCCGGAGAAGACAAATGACAGGCAAGCCGATTTACAAGTCCCTGTACGTCCAGGTGCTGGTCGCGATCGTGATCGGCGTGCTGCTCGGATATTTTTATCCGTCGCTGGGTGAGGCCATGAAGCCGTTGGGCGATGCCTTCATCAAGCTGATCAAGATGCTGATTGCGCCGATCATCTTTTGTACCGTGGTCATAGGCATCGCGGGCATGGAAGACATGAAGAAGGTAGGCAAGACAGGCGGGTTGGCGCTGCTCTATTTCGAAGTGGTCAGCACGCTTGCCCTCATCGTCGGACTGGTGTTCGTCAACCTCTTGAAGCCGGGCGCCGGATTGCACATCGATCCGGCAACGCTCGATACCAAGGCGGTTGCAGCCTACACCGGTCCAGGAAAAATGGCGTCGACCACCGAATTCCTGCTCAATGTCATCCCCAATAGCGTGGTCGACGCCTTCGCCAAGGGCGATATCCTGCAGGTGCTCTTTTTCTCCGTGCTGTTCGGCTTTGCCTTGCACAGGTTCGGCGGCAGGGGAACGCTGGTATTCGACTTTGTCGAAAAGCTGTCGCATGTGCTGTTCGGAATCGTAGGCATCGTCATGAAACTGGCGCCGATCGGCGCCTTCGGTGCGATGGCATTTACCATCGGCAAGTACGGTGTCGGCACCCTGGTGTCCCTGGGCAAGCTGATGGGCACGTTTTACCTCACCTGCCTCGTCTTCATCTTCGGTGTGCTGGGCCTCATCGCCCGCCTGCATGGTTTTTCGGTATGGAAGTTTATCAAGTACATCAAGGAAGAGTTGTTCATCGTGCTCGGCACCTCGTCCTCTGAATCGGTGTTGCCGCGCATGCTCGCCAAGATGGAAAACCTGGGGATCAAGAAATCGGTAGTCGGGCTGGTGATCCCGACCGGCTATTCGTTCAACCTCGACGGCACCTCCATCTACCTGACTATGGCGGCGGTGTTCATTGCGCAGGCGACTGATACGCCAATGACGCTGACACAGCAGATCACTTTGCTTGCTGTGCTGCTGCTGACATCCAAGGGAGCTGCGGGCGTCACCGGAAGCGGCTTCATCGTCCTGGCGGCAACGCTATCCGCTGTGGGCCACGTGCCGGTGGCGGGACTTGCGCTCATCCTGGGAGTCGACCGATTCATGTCGGAAGCGCGCGCGCTGACCAACCTGATCGGCAATGGTGTGGCCACCATCGTGGTTGCCAAATGGACCCGGGAGCTCGATGTCCAGCGGATGCGGCGTATTCTCAGTGCGGAAACAGTTGAGGAGGCAGAGGAACCTGAAGCCGTACTCGATACGGTTGAGCAGCGCATGCCTGAGGAAGAGCGGCAACGGCGGGGAAAGATTGCGGGTTAGGCGCCGCGCAGGAATAAATTTGGCAAGTTGGGGGCCGTCGCGGGATGCGGTGCAAGGCGTAAGGGGGAGTGATCGCGAGCTATGGCGACGACGAGCAACACGTTCGCAAGAAATGGAAAGAGAATCACGCTCTCTGCAACGCGCCCGCTACGGCCAGCAAAATTGGCCAACTTATTCCTGCGCGGTGCCTTAGTGGCTATCACGTCTGACTCTTCCACTGTCATTGGCGTGAGCGGAAGTTGTAGGTGGCGCCTGGAGCAGGTTCGGCGACAAACCATCCTTCACAGGGAGCCGTTTCAGGCAGCTTCATTCCCATTGTCACTCGCGCTATCGGCAAGCAGCAGTTCAACCAATTCCCGCGCAAACGCCGGCAACAAGTGCATGCTGCGCACGCAGATACATAATTTGCGCAACGCCCATTCGTCGGTCAGTTGGATGATCCTGATTGACATGGTTTTCGCATGGCGGCGCGCGGCCGATTCCGGAAGGATGCCGATGCCGGCATTCGACTCGATCATCCGGCAAACCGCTTCAAAATTGCCGACCTGGATGCGGGTCTTGATCGACTTGCCGAGGTTCCCCGCAGCCTGCGCAAGAAATGCGTGTATCGCGCTTGCTTCGTGCAAACCGACGTAATCGTAGTCGAGGGTTTCCGCGAAGCTCACTTTATCGAAGCCCGCCAGCGGATGTGGAAGAGCCGTGGCCAGCGCCAGCCGGTCTCTCCGATAAGGCAGTACCTCGAGACCTTCGGTGCGTACATGCCCCGCAACTATGCCGATGTCGGTCGTGCCTTCGCTCACCGCCCGCACGATATCGGGGCTCAGGCGTTCGCGCAGGTCAACGCTGACATCCGGATGACTCGCAAGGAAGGTCGGCAAGACCGCGGGCAGGAATTCGGTAATCGCGGTGGTGTTGGCAAAAATGCGCACATGGCCTTTGACCCCGCGTACATATTGCTGCAAGTCGCCGCGCAAATGCTCCAGCTGCTGCACCACCAGGCGCGCATGATGCAAAAACGCCTGGCCGGGCGGGGTCAGTGTCACGCCCTGGCTGGTGCGGGACAACAGTTTGGCGCCAAGATTGTCTTCGAAATTCTTGATGCGTGTGCTGGCCGAAGGCAGCGACATGTGCGAACGCTCGGCGCCGCGGGTGAGGCTGTTCGTTTCGGCGATGTTGATGAACAGCCGGAGGTCCACCAGATCAAAATGTAAAGCCATGGTCTTGCCAGCAGTCGGGAGAGTCCCGATTGTAACAAGCCTGAGCAAAGGGCGTTCGTTATCCGCGTCGCAACGCTTCGGCGGCAATCGCTTCCGCTTTCAATATGATCGGCCGGTCAACCATTTTGCCATCGATCGCGATTGCGGCGCCCCCGGCAGATGCAGCAGCTGCCAGCACCCGTTTGGACCACGCGATTTCGTCTTCGCCCGGACTGAAGTATTGGTTGACCGGTCCGACCTGCTTCGGATGGATGCAGAGCTTGCCGCCGAAGCCGAGACGACGCGCACGCAGCGTATCGGCCCGCAACTGTTCGGTATCGTCGATCGCGGTGGTCACACCGTCGACAGGAGCCATGATCGCGGCGAGCCGCGACAGCAGGACCAGTTGTGAGCGGAAGTACAGCAGCGCGTCTTCTTCGCCCTCGATGCCAAGATCGAGCTGGAAATCGATCGAGCCGAACATCAGGCGTTGCACGCGCGGCGTACGCGCGAGTTCGCCGGCGTTGGCGAAACCGGCTGCCGTTTCTATCAAGGGGATGACAGTGGTGGATTTACCGGCCAGAAGCAGGTCTTCGACCCGCTCCGCCTTCGGCAGCACGATACCGCACACGCCGGGCAACTTGCCGAGCTCGAGATCGTCGTGAAACCATTCGGTGTCAGCGCTGTTGATGCGTATCAGTACCGGTTGCGCGGGTGAGACCCATGCCGCCAAACTGGAGCGTGCGGCGGATTTCTCGGATGGTGGCACCGCATCTTCGAGGTCGATGATGACGGCATCGGCGCCCGCCAGGCAGGCCTTTGAAAAACGTTCCGGACGATTGCCCGGAACAAACCGATAGGAGCGCGGGACGGCCATCAAAAAAACTTCCCGACCTTGTCGGCGGCTGCCAGGTTCCAGATCCGGTCGATCACCGTGCGCAT
>JBBWZW010000122.1:0-3395 GCA_039649305.1 Burkholderiales bacterium | reverse complement strand
GTGCAGCAACCGGAACGGCGAGCGGCACGGGCGGTGCAGGCACAGCCGGTGCGGCAACCAGCACTGGTGGCGCCGCTACAGCGGGTGCAGCCACTGCGGGCAGTGGTTCCAACACCGGCACAGTCACCGCGCAAGCGAGTGGAGGCAACGCTAATGGCGGTGCAGGCGGTGCAGCGAGCAACACCGGCGGCGATGGCGGCAACGGCGGATCCGCGACTAATGGCAGCGCATCCACCTCCGCAACCAATGGCAGCGCGACCGGCGGCTCGGCACAGGGTGCGGCAGGTGCAGTTGGCGCAGCAGGCGGTGCCGGAGGTGTAGGAGGCGCCGGCGGCGGCACAGGTGGCCAGGCTAACGGCGGCACCGGCAACGGCGCGGTTGGGGGTGCAGGCGGCGCAGGCGGTACCAATACTGTCAATGCCGGCACGTTCAACATGTCCAACGCAATGACGGGAGTCGCGCAGTCGGCGGCGGGCGTGATGGTGCTTAGCATGAACAGCGGCATCTCCAGCCTGGTGCAACAAAGCGTAAACGTGCAGGCCAACCTGAGCGTAGGACGCTAAGCAGCAAGCCACGTGCGGCGGTGAAGCGCCAGCCTTGCGCTTCATCGCTCGCACTGGCATTCAATTCGGACAACCGAAGGAAGCATCATGCGCAAACTGAACACTCCGTTACTGTTCATCGCGTCGTTGGGTTTTATGCTCCATGGGCAGGCCATGGCGCAAGATGATGATCCGGGCGAGTGGGACGGCGTCGCAACACAAATCGTCGCAAGCATCGCCGATCCTGTCTTTGGCAGCTCGCTCGCTGCCGACTCGCTCGATCAATATCGCGGCGGCCGGGAGATTGTTGCAAACGATATGACGCTCTCCGGCACCACTGCGAATAACACCGCAAATTACGTCGCTACCGGATCCAACACGATCAGCTCGGGTTCGTTCGCAAACCTGAGCGGCGTTCCAATGGTGATCCAGAACACCGGAGCGAATGTGCTGATTCAAAACGCGACTATCATCAATCTGCAGCTCAACTGACGATGAATACGCTAAGTCTGATGGCGACGGCGGCCCTGCTCGCCGCCGTTTCGCCTGTTCATGCGGCCGATGTTAACGGCACCAGCTATTCCGTCCCTGTGGTCAGCATGAAGAACGCCCGACAGGCGGGCACTTTGCTGCAGCAATACGATTTCAGCTGCGGTTCGGCCGCCCTGGCGACCTTGCTTACCCACCACTACGGCTACCCGGTGAATGAACAGGCGGTATTCGAAGAAATGTATACGCATGGCGATCAGGCAAAGATCCAGCGTGAAGGCTTCTCGCTGCTCGACATGAAACGATTCCTCGCGGCCCGCGGCTTCGAAGCGGATGGTTTCCAGCAGCCGCTGGAAAAACTGCTTGAAGCGCGCATACCCGCGATCGTGCTCATCAACGAAAACGGCTACCACCATTTCGTGGTCGTCAAGGGCATAAAGGGCGATCGCATCCTGCTCGGCGATCCTGCGAAAGGCACGTCGGCGGTGTCGCGCGCGAGGTTCGAAGCAATATGGAAAAACCAACTCCTGTTCGTCATCCATAACCGCATGGAGCGCGCGAAATTCAACCTGGCATCCGACTGGCGGGTTGCGCCGAAAGCACCGCTCACCGCAGGTGTCAATCATGGTGGACTGGCGAACGTTACGATGCCCAAAATGGGTCCCGGAGAATTCTGATGAACAGTATTTCGACTACGCTCGGCAAGCCCCTGCTCGGCTGCGTGCTTGCAATGAACGGATGTATCCTTGCCACAGCGGCAGAGTCCAGGCAGGCGCTCGAACCTGAGCAGGCCTTCGGTTTCGATCAGGTGACCGCGTTGGAACAAATGGGTGAGCCAGCACAAGTGGCTGCGCAGGACGAGGAGGACAGTGCCTACTGGCTCGCGGTGAGCGACAACTTGCTCGATGGAGAGCGCGGCGGATTCGACTTTGGCAACGGCCTGAAATTTTCCATCGGCATAGAGCGGGCGACTTACATCAACGGCGCGCTGATCACCACCACGTCCTTCAATTTCAACAACCTTGAACGGCTTGGACCGGAACTGGCTGCACAGATCAACCAGTCTGTGTTGGCCCTGATTCAGAACGGACCGCGAAACACGATGGACCGAGGACCTACGGCGGCCGTGGCCCAGGGCGCCAGTGGGCGGAGTAACGCATCGGCATCGGCGCCTGGGGTGGTTCAGAATGCATCGTCCATTGCACCGCCCGCTACTTCTCAGAGTACATCGACAGGCGCTGCGGATAACGCTCAGACGACATGGGCCGCTGCGCGCGCCGAGGCCGCAGCCAACGCGTCGACAGCTTCCGCAGCCACGATCATCCAGAACCTGCCGTCAGCGTTGCCGGCCACTTTTATCCAGAACACATTGAACAATCAGGAGATCCGCAATATGACCGTGATCAACGCCACGGTTAACAGCATGGGGATGATGAAGAGCATGCATTCGCTGTCGACGTTGCAGCAGGCGTTAAATAATGCGATTAGTGCGAGGATGTAGATGGGGATGTGAATCCCGACATTCGGTGCTTCGCACATTGATGGCTTTTATGCGGGCGGCGAACGTTGTGATTGAAAATCCGCACCATGCGGTGGAGCCTGCAGTCACACGACGACCGGAATGTTGGGATTACCATCCCAACCTGCGTCCCGTCGCCAAAGGTGGGCGGAGATTCAACCTACGTCACCGGGTCGCAACGATGTACTCCTCCAACCGCTCTATCGGCAACGGCTTGCTGAACAAGTACCCCTGATACGCATGACATCCATGACGCGCGAGGAAGTCGCGTTGCTCGACCGTCTCGACGCCCTCCGCGATGACTGCGAGCCCGAGGCTGTGCGCGAGCGCCACGATAGTGCGGGCAATGGGCCCGTCATTCGGGTCGGTGAGCAAATCGCGGACGAAGGAGCGATCGATCTTCAGTGCATCCAGTGGCAGGCGCTTCAGGTAGGCAAGCGATGAATAGCCGGTCCCGAAGTCATCGAGCGAGAAACCCACGCCGTGCTCCTTGAGCGCGTACATTTTGGAGATCGTGTCTTCGACACTATCCAGCAGCACACTCTCGGTAAGTTCCAGCTTCAATTTGCGCGGATCGGCGCCGCTACGATCGAGGACCGCCAGCACCTGACCCATAAAGTCCGGATGGCGGAACTGGCGCGCGCTGACATTCACGGCCATCGTGAGATGGTTGGTGTCCGGTCGCGTTGACCAGGCCGAGAGCTGTGCGCAAGCGGTTTCCAGCACCCACTGGCCGAGGCTAAGAATCAGTCCGGTCTCTTCTGCCAACGGAATGAACTCACACGGAGTAACCATCCCGCGCCGCGGATGCTGCCAACGTACCAGCGCTTCCACGCCGGTCACCT
>JBBWZW010000107.1:0-7000 GCA_039649305.1 Burkholderiales bacterium | reverse complement strand
ACCTGCAGGCGCTCAAAACGCTGCGCCGCCTGCCGCCGTCGCAAGAGCTTGAGGGAGACCCGCGGCAGGGAAAACTCGAACTGTTACGCGGCTGCGATCTGTTGTGAGGCAGACGCCTTGAATGCTTTTGCCGCATCCTGTTTCAGGCGCGCGTGTGACGGCGGCAGGCGGCGCAGCGTTTTGAGCGCCTGCAGGTCGTTGATCACCACCGCGCGCTGGTCAATCGTGATCAGCCCGATCGCATTGAAGGCGGAGAGCGTGCGGCTCACTGTTTCCAGTGTCAGGCCGAGATAATTGCCGATTTCCTGGCGAGTCATGCGCAGGTTGAACTGCGTACCCGAGTAGCCCATTTGCGTGAAGCGATCCGACAGGAACACCAGGAAGCGGCCAACGCGCGCTTCGGCGCTGAGGGAGCCGAGCATGGACACCATGGCCTGCTCACGCACCAGTTCGCGACTCATGGCGCCGTAGATTGCGGATTCGAGATCGCCGTGCACCCTCCCAAGCGCGGTAAATGTTTTGAACGGCACGAGGATGATGTCGCAGTTGGAGAGCGCGACAGTTTCGGACGCATAGTGCTTGCTGTGGATGCCATCGATGCCGAACAGGTCGCCCTTCATCGGGAAGCTGAGGATCTGCTCGCTGCCGGATTCGTCGATCATGACGGACTTGAGGAAGCCGGAATAGACGATGTAAAGCATGTCAAATTGCTGGCCGATGGTATGGATGCGCTGGCCGGCCTTGAACTGCATATGCTGGAACAGGAATTCTTCATCATTGATAGTCGGCGCGGCGGAAATACGCAGCAGGTCGCAGACTTCTTTGAGGGTCGACCAAAGCTTGCCTTGACGTAGCGTTCCTGCCTCCACAGGCGACGTCGTTACCGCGGTTTGTGCACCAGAGCGAAGTCCGATCATTGAGGTAGTCAGCATGGCGATTCCAATACAAGGTGGTTATGGGTTTTACTTATCTGGACCTTGTTGCTGTGCTTTGCGCGTCAGCAATCTATGCATTGAAGTATTACAAGTTGCCAGGCAGATGGATATCAGCGACGGATTAAAGCGCGGGTGGGAAAACGCGTAGATTGGACTAGGCGTTTTCCTACAAGCGGCATTTTTAATTACGACAGGAAAGTGTTAGTGCGCCTTCACAGCGGAAAAGCGCAAGCGCACATAGTCGGCGGTCCAGTTTCCATTCGCATCGCACGAGCTCGCGCGACACGATTCAGCGACCTCATCGAGAAAAGAAGCACGTTCCGACACAGGAAGCGCCGCTGCAAAACTTTTCGCAAAGGTTTCGAGCCACTCAACCATATGTCCGGGCAATGGCGTCGGACGCGGAATGAGCGTTATCTTTTCAACCGCAAAGCCGTTCTGTTTGAGGCGGCTTTTGTATTCTTCGGCAGACGCAAAATACCAGGGGTTGACGGTGCGTGCATCGATGCCGCGTGTGACAAGAGACGCTTCCAGCGCTGCAGCAATGATTGCTACATTTCCATAGCCGCCGCATTCTCCGACAAACCTGCCACCCGGCTTCAATGCGCGCCACACGCCTGCGATCACCTTGTCCGGTTCCTTCATCCAGTGCAGTGCCGCGTTGGAAAACACGGCGTCGAATTCGCCGTCGAATTGCAGAGCGTGCCCATCCATCACGCGTGCATCGAGGCCGAGCGCACATGCAGCCGCGATCATTTCCGCGCTGGCGTCGACGCCGATCACATTGCATCCGAGATCGGCGAGCTTCCTTGTCAGCGGTCCGTCGCCGCAGCCGAGGTCGAGTATTGCCTCGCCCGCACGCGGCGCTAACAGCGCGACCACAGGCATGCCGAGATCGGAAACAAATCGTGCCTTTTCCGCGTATTGTTCGGGATTCCAGGTCTGGTTGGTTGGGACGGACATCTGTGCTCCTCTAAAAAATTTTCCTGAAATATGCCACACTGGCAGAAACGTCGCCGAAGGGGGGCAGTCCCCCGCCCACCCTGCGGCCTACATTTCTACACGTTTTTTCATCGAACAGAGGGGCCGGTATGGCAACCATTATCAAGCATCGCAACATCAACATCATCACTATGGAACCGGGTGAAATCATCGCTGAACATTGCAAGCCGGGCGACATTGCGCTGGTGCAGCAGGACGATGGATGGTGGACGCATTTCATCGGCGATAACGGCGAGATCGAAAGTTACGATAAACCGTTCAATAGCTATAACGAATCGCTGTGGGCAGCGAAAGCCGCGGCGGAATTCTCTGCCAGTTCGTAATCACCGCTTAATATTCCTATTTGTATCGCCTTCGCATGATGTGGGGCGATCAACTGCAGCAGCTTCGCGCCGTCCTTTCCCTCCCTCGCCTTATAGATCCAGTTTACCCACAACCCGGACAAGAAAATCCAGTGGCTCGGGCAGGCCAATCGCGGAGCCATGCGCGCGGACTAAAAGCTCAGTAAACGCTGCGCCGAAGGACTAGCCAAGCGCGCATTACAACTTATGCGATAGACTCTCGCCCACATTCCAATAATAGAGACAAGAAACTGCATGGAACACACGCACCTGCTGTCCAACACCGCTGTATTCATGGTCATCCTCACGCTGGTCTTCCTGCTTGCCGGTTTTGTCAAAGGTGTCGTCGGGCTGGGCCTGCCTACCGTAGCCATCGGCTTCCTCGGACTGATAATGGCGCCGGCCGAAGCGGCAGCGCTGCTGATCATCCCCTCCCTCGTCACCAATACCTGGCAGCTGGCGGCCGGTCCCAGCTTCAGGCAATTGATACGCCGGTTGTGGCCTATGCTGTTAGCGACCTTCTTCGGCACCCTCGCCGGCGTCGCGCTGTTCACCGGTGCGCAAACGGGTATTGCAACCGCGGTGCTCGGCGCCGCGCTGATAGTGTATTCGGCACTGGGCATGGCGCCGTTGCGCCTCGCGGTCCCTGCCCGGGCGGAGCCGATACTGGCGCCGCTGATTGGAGCCAGCACCGGCCTGGTGGCCGCGGTGACCGGCATGTCCGCGATCCCGTCCGTACCCTATTTGCAGGCGCTCGAGCTCGAAAAGGACGACCTGGTGCAAGCGCTGGGCCTTGCGTTCACGGTGACGACCATTGCGCTCGGGATCGGGCTTGCTTACGTGGGCACATTCCGCCTGTCGGTGGCAGGCACGTCATTCATCGCGCTGCTGCCCGCTTTGGGAGGCATGTTCATCGGACAACGGGTGCGTGCCCGTGTCAGCGCTGCAGTGTTCCGCCGTTGCTTCTTCATAGGAATGCTTGCCCTGGGAGCACACCTGCTGCTGAAGACGGTGCTCTGATCGCCTGTGGAAATATCGTCAATCGCTATCGTCAGGTAATGCCTGTCTGCCAATTTCAACGCCTCTTTTAGTACGTTAAACTGTGGCCCTCCATCGCCGCGGCAAACCACCAGACCATGAATACATCCCATATTGAAAACGTCAATGTAACCTCGTTCGACCCGATGCCCACGCCGGAAGACCTGCACGCGCGCCTGCCAATTTCGCCGAGCGCAACCAGCGTGGTGATGCAGGGGCGCGAAGCACTCAGGAATATCCTCGACCGCAAGGACCCGCGCATGTTCATCGTCGTCGGTCCCTGCTCGATCCACGATCCGGTTGCCGGCCTCGACTATGCGCGCCGCCTCAGGAAGCTGCAGGATGAAGTCAGCGACACGCTGTTGCTGGTAATGCGCGTGTACTTCGAAAAACCGCGCACCACCACCGGATGGAAGGGTTACATCAACGATCCCGACATGGACGATTCGTTTCATGTCGATCGCGGCATGGAAAACGCACGCAAATTCCTGCTCGACGTATGCGAACTCGGCCTGCCGACCGCCACCGAAGCGCTCGACCCGATTTCGCCACAGTACCTCGGCGACCTGATCGCATGGACAGCTATCGGCGCGCGCACTACCGAATCGCAAACGCATCGCGAAATGTCCTCCGGACTGTCAACGCCGGTCGGCTTCAAGAACGGCACCGACGGCGATATCAGCATTGCAGTCAACGCAATCCTGTCGGCATCGCATCCGCATTCCTTCCTCGGCCTTAACAGCCAGGGCCGTGTTGCGATCGTGCGCACCAGCGGCAATCGTTACGGGCATGTCGTTTTGCGCGGCGGCGACGGCCGACCAAACTACGATACCGTCTCCGTCGCCATGGCGGAACAGGCGCTGGCCAAAGCCGGGCTGCCGGCCAATATCGTGGTCGACTGCTCGCATGCGAACAGCTTCAAGAACCCGGAATTGCAGCCGTTGGTGATGGCCGACGTCGTCAACCAGGTCCGCTTCGGCAACAAGTCGCTGGTCGGCGTCATGATTGAATCGAACATCGTCGCCGGCAAGCAGTCGATTCCGGAAGACCTGTCGCAACTCAAGTATGGCTGCTCGGTCACGGACGGCTGCGTCGGATGGGATACTACCGAAAAAATGATCCGCGACACCGCAACGCAACTACGCGGCGTATTGCGCGAACGTGCTTGATCCGTAGGGCGCCTCTCGATGCGCCCTACGTCACTTCACCTCCTGCATCTCCCGCGCCGGTTCGATGTGATGCAATATCTCTGCATCCAGCACCCTTCCGTTCTCATCGTGGTACACCATCACCCGCCGCGCTTTCTGCCACGCCGACACTTCCTTGGTCAGCAACGCCGAATGATCGGCAAGTTCTTGCAGTTGCGCCGGCAGCCGGCGCGTACGGCGCCTGGCTTTACGGAAGCGCAGGTAATTCAGCCCGGACCAGACCAGCAGGCCGCTGCCGGCAATCGATACCGATCCGATGAGGAAGAAGACGATACCTTCGCTTTCAACCACGGTCAGCGCCAACGGAAACATCAGGGAGTTGCCGGCAATGCCTGGATCGGGTGACCAGGAGGTCATCGGCAACAGTGGAGCCAGCAACCATAACCATAGTGCCCATAGTAGTGCGGTAAGCAACGTCCTGCCCAGTCTGGTCGGCAAGGTACACGCCACGTCTTGATCGTATATGAGCTTCATCGGGTAACTTTCCTCTCAGTGGGGATGATCTTCAGGACCGAGGTAGGGTTGTCGCCTTCAATTGCCTTGAAATCGGGGCCACCCGCCTCCCACAACACCGGCTGGTGCAACCCGCGATCGGGACTCGCCCATACCGCCCTTGACCCACGCTTGCGCAGCAATATCATCGGCACGGAACAGATCGTGGTGCACATGATCAGCATCCAGTAAGCAAACGGATACCAGATCACCCAATACGCCTGCCGGAATAATTTTTGATCGTAGCGATAGTCGAGGCACATGCTGAACAAGAATTGCAGCAGGCATGTGCCGGCGATCAGCACACCGTGCCAGCCCGGCACCATGCTGACCTGCCAGGCCGGCGGCAATGTCGTGAACTGGCCGGCGACCCATAGCAGCAAGAGCAAGCCTATCGAATAGGCCCAAAGTACCGACGTGATGTATTCGCAATAGATCAGCCACATCAGTCGCATGCGCCACCGGCCGAAGATATAGCTGTATTTGCGGATCACCTGGAGCCCGCCCATCGCCCAGCGCAAACGCTGCTTCCACAGGCCGCGCAAGGTCTCCGGCATCAGGATCCAGCACACGCCGTGGGGCTCGAAGCGTACATCCCAGTGATTGGTTTGCAGCTTCCAGCTGATATCGATATCCTCGGTCAGCATGTCGGGGCTCCAGAAGCCGACCTGCAGCAGTGCACGGCGGCGAAACATGACCATCACGCCGGATACCGTAAATATCCTGCCGTAGATGCGCTGCGCGCGCTTGGTCAACCCCACGATCGACGAGAATTCGCCGACCTGCACACGTCCCAGCAAAGTGGAGCGCGTGCGAATCCGTGGGTTTCCCGTCACCGCCCCGACCCGCGGGCTCGATTCGAAATGCGCCAGCATCCACGGAATGGCATTGCGATCGACCACGGCGTCGCCGTCTATGCATAACAGGAACTCTGCCTTCGCAATCAATGCCGCGGTTGTCAGGCCGACCGCCTTGCCCTGGTTTTTTGCCTGGTGCACGACACGCAACCTCGGATAAGCCTCTACCAGTTCATCGAGTATCGCGCCGGTCCGATCCAGGCTTCCGTCGTTGACGCAAATGATCTCGTAATTCGGATAGTTCAAGAGCGACAGCGCATGCACCACTTCCCTGACATTGTCCTCCTCGTTGTAACAGGGCACGATGATCGAGACGAGCGGCGTGCCGACCAGCTGGGACAACGGGGCCTGACGCACAGATTGGTTACGTTCATAGCGCCAGAAATACATGCCGGCGCCTACCATCCATACATAGGCCATGAAGATCGGATAGTAGAACGTGAAGTTGAACAGCATCGCGGGAAATTCTTGCGTCATGGTCACCGCCGCGCAGGATGGGTTTCGACCGAAATCACCGTTTTGATCACCGATTCATCCGGTTGATTGGCACGATAGTCGTCAGGGGCATACCCAAAGTTTTGTGCGCCTGCCAGGTGCAACTGACGCAACTGCACCGCCAACGTTTTAACTGGAACCGGTCTGCCGGTTTTCCGGTCGCGGCTCTGCAACTTGAAAATTGTCTTCGGCAAGGCGCCGGGTGTAGCTTTCACTTTGCGCAGCAATTTGCCGGGCGACTGTTCGGGATTGTCCTCTCCTTCGACGGTGGACATCACCGTCACCACGATGTAATCGTAGAGCGGCACAAAGCTTGGCAGGCTTTGCGCAAATCCCTCCTCTGATTCCGGCTCCAGTACTGGGCGCGCATGGAGGACACGTGCGGTGAGCAACGCGGGATTGTACTGCCGCACCGAATCGGCGAGGCGAAGCGTGAAGTCGTTGATGTATGCGGTCTTCTTTTCTGTCCACTGTCGCCGCAGCGCAGGATCGCGACGAATCTCTTCAACCGAATCGGGCAATTGCCACTGCTCGCGGTAGAAGCGCAATGCGGCCGGACTGGCGTCTTCATACTCCGACAGGATGGCATCCTCGTCGAACAGCACGCCGGCGATGACAGCGCTTTTCCCGAG
>JBBWZW010000052.1:0-8268 GCA_039649305.1 Burkholderiales bacterium | reverse complement strand
ATGCATCGTGCCAGAGGTGAATGCCGCCGTAGCCGATGTTGTGAATCAGGTTGTTTTTGATTTCACCCGTCGACGAGTGGTAGATGCCGTGAATGCCATGGCAACCGGCAATCCCGATGTGATGCACAACGTTGCCGTTGATCGAGACCTCTTTGCCTCCTGTGTGGGCGGCCGCGTTGATGCCGGATCCACCGTTCAATCCGCAATCAGCAGTCCTCATTGCAATATGATGGACGTGCAGGCCCTCTATTTTATTGTACGAACCCTGGGAGACGAGGCCGTTCAACCACCTTGTACCGCCGTTGCCGTCAATATGGAAGCCCACGACGTCGACATAGCTGCCTGTCAACAGCCATGCGGTCTGCGCGGTGGCGCTGGATGGAACGATCTTCGCTCCCCATTTTGTGTCCGAGACAAAGCGAACGCGGGCAGCGGAGGTGCCGCTTCTTGATGTCGTGAAACCGCCGGCGTAGTTACCTGGTGCGACGTGGACCACCGTCCCTGGCTGCGCGACCTGCGAAGCTTTCACGATCGTCTTGAACGGGCTTGCTTTCGTGCCGGGATTGGAGTCCGAACCGTTAGTTGCTACGTAGAGGTGTGCTACGGCTGCTGCGTCGACGACGGGGTCGGCAGCAGGTTCTTCCGCTGGAGCAGGTTCTTCCGCTGCAGCGACTGGCGCTTGTGCCGGCGCTGCAGGGGAAGTGGATGCTGGTTGCGGAATGGCGGGTCCGTTGCCACCGCATGCGGTGAGAATCAGGGTTGCAATTAAGGCTGTAGGAAATGCTGCACGTTTCAACACTGGTTACTCCTGGAAGAGTTATTTTTTAAAAGGTGTTGTCCCGGTCGGAACACGGGCCACAACACAAAGGCGCTTCAAGGAAGCTTTCGAAAACATTGAAGGGCGGAACCGGGAGGCGATGCGCTTCCCGATTTCGTTCTTGCGTTTCCGATGTCTCTCAGTCCGGACGTAAAAGACATGACATAGACGTTGCACGCAGGAAAGAAGTTCCTGCAGGAAACAACGTTTTTGAAGGAATTCTCGGTCACACAAATTTGCCTACCGGCCATTGGTTGCGCGACCTTTGTAAGTGATGATGGCCAACGTTAATTTTTCTTAATTGAAATGGGCTGGCGAGTGTAATTGCGTTGTTTGTGACTCTCAATTACCCAATGCACCGGAGCATGGGAATTCTTGGTGGCACCTTCCGTGTAACCGCGACACCCGCAGTTGCGGACGGCCTTTAACTGGCGCATACGTGCGCACACCAACACTGCGCCACGACCTATCAAAAAAACGAATGCATGCAGAGGCATTCCATGCCGACGCATCGAAATTCGTTACTTATTTTTTGCCGGGCGGATGGGTACATTGATAGGGCGCAGCGGCACGCGGGGTGCCGCCGTGTCACAACCCACCGGAGTTCCTTTCAATCTGCCGATGAATCAGCCCATTGAACAAGTTCAACAAAAATCCGAGCAGGACGATACGCGCGATATCGCGCAGTACTTCCTGTTCGCCTACGACAATTTCTGGTTGATCGCAGTCGTCACGCTGGTCGTCACACTGATCGGCACTGCCTATGCGTTTCTCGCCAAGCCGGTATACGAAGCCAACATCCTGATTCAGGTCGAGGACAGCGGCGCGCAGTCGAGGACTACGCTCGGAGACCTGACCAGCGCCTTCGAAAACAAAGTCGCCGCTGCATCCGAAATGGAGATACTTCGATCGCGGCTTGTGGTGGCGCGCGCGGTCGACAACCTGCGACTGTATATAAATGTGCAGCCTGATTATTTTCCTGTGGTCGGCGTATGGATCGCGCGCGGCAGCCAGAAGCTCTCCAACCCGGGGCTGTTTGGTTACGGTGGATATGTCTGGGGCGCGGAGCGGCTGGACGTGGGCGTGTTCAACGTACCGGTGTCCTTGCAAGATGAGGAATTCCAGCTGATAGCTGCCGGCAACGGCAAGTATCGGCTGATGCACGACGGGCAGGCGATTGATGTGGAAGGCAGCACAGGAGAGACCGTCAAGGTCCCGGTAGGGTTGGGCGTGGTGGAACTGCGCGTGGACCGCCTCGCGGCCAGGGCGGGCGCACAATTTTTTCTTTCGCGTTCCGACCGCCTGGCGACGATCGAGCGGATGCAGGGCGCATTGCGCATCGCCGAGAAAGGCAAGCAGTCCGGAATCATCGGCGTCACCTTGCAAGGATCCGATCCGCGGATGATCACCGCCTTCCTGAGTCAGATCGGGCGCGAATACATTCGCCAGAACGAAGACCGCAAATCGGTGGAAGCGGAAAAATCGCTGGCGTTCCTCAACCGGCAATTGCCGGACCTGAAGAATGAGCTGGATCGCTCCGAAGCCCGCTATACCCAGATGCGGAACCAGCGCGGGACTGTCGACCTTGGTGAGGAAGCGAAGTCCGCGTTGCAGCGGTCGGTAGCGGCGCAGACCCGCATCGTCGACCTGCGGCAGAGGAGGGAAGAGTTGATGACCCGCTACGAGTCCGAGCATCCGGCGGTGATGGCGGTGGACCATCAGATAGGAGCGATTACCCGTGAGCTGGCCAGCGTCGAGCAGAGGATCAGGCAACTACCCGCGATCGAGCAGGACGTATATCGCCTGAGCCGCGACGTGAAGGTCAATACCGATGTTTACACATCCTTGTTGACCGCTGCTCAGCAACTGCGCCTGATCGCGGCAACCAAAGTCGGCAATGCGCGCCTGCTCGATATGCCGGAGGTGCCCGCCAGGCCGGTCAAACCCGATCGCCGGCTAATTATGTTCGCCTCCGCACTGGTCGGACTTGCGCTCGGAGCGGGAGCCGCGCTCGCCAGGAAAAACCTCACCGGCGCGATCGACAGTCCGAAGGAAATCAAACAGCTGCTTGGCCTGCAGGTGAGCGCCACCATCCCGCACAGCGAAAGCCAGGAACAGCTATACCTGCAGATGCAGGGCAAGACCAACAAGGTGTCGGTGCTGGCGCATAACGCGCCATCCGACAGCGCAATCGAAAGCCTGCGCAGCCTGCGCGCTTCACTCCAGTTCGTCATGCGCGGCGCCAGTAATAATATCGTGGCGATCACCAGTCCGACGCCGGAAGTGGGAAAGTCATTCGTCTCGACCAATCTTGCCGCCGTGCTGGCCGCGGTTGGCAAAAGCGTTTTGCTGATCGACGGCGATTTGCGCAAAGGCTATTTGCATCGCTATTTTGGACTGGAACGACAGCAGGGCCTGTCGGAAGCGATCGCAGGCGAGGCTCCGCTGGACCGCGTGATTTACAGGGAGGTGATGGAAAACGTCGACTTTATCGGCACAGGCAGCCTGCCGCTGAATCCGGCGGAATTGCTTGCGCATGAAAATTTCGGAAAGCTGCTGCAGCGGCTGTCGGCACGATATGACTTCGTGCTGATCGATACCGCTCCGGTGCTGGTGGTGGCCGATGCGCTCGCGGTGGGTCCGCATGCCGGTGCGCTCTTCAACATAGTGCGCGGCGGCGTCAGCACCGTCGCTGAAATTGAAGAGGCGGTGAAACGACTGAACCAGGCCGGGGCCACTGTCACCGGCACTGTTTTCAACGACCTGCGGCCGCGGTCGACGCGATACGGCTATGGCCCTCAGTACGCCAAGTACGGCATTGCGGGGTACCGATGAGTGCCTCCCTGGTTCTGCGCTTACTTGCGTTATTTGGCGTAGCAAACGGCGGGTGTGCATGAAGCAGATCGCGTCAAACTTGCTTGGGCGCGTCAGCCCAAAGAGCCGCTTCGTCCGCAGCGTCTCTGTGCTGGTCGGAGGCACAGCCGGAGGCCAGGCGATTCTCGTGCTGGCCGCGCCTGTCCTGACTCGCCTGTACGCACCGCAGGACTTTGGCTTGCTGGCGGTTTTTGCCGGATTGTTGTCGCTGTTTTCCGTCGTTGCCTGCCTGCGTTACGAACTGATGATCCCGCTGCCGGATGATGAAAAAGATGCCGCGGCGCTTTTCCTCCTGAGCCTGTTGTCACTGTTGGTGGTGACTGCGCTAAGCGCGCTTCTGTTCTTCACCTGCGGCACAACGATAGTGCGGATGCTCAACACGCCGCAACTCGGCGACTATCTCTACCTGCTGCCGCTCAGTATCTTGCTGTTCGGCGCTTACAACGCTCTCCACTATTGGGCCATACGCGTGAAGGAATTCACCCTGCTGGCAAAAACCAAACTGGGGCAGGCCATCGCGGCAGTCGGCATTCAATTGGCGGGCGCGCCCTTCGGTCCGACTGCGTTGTTGTTCGGCCAGGTGGCGGGATTCTCGGCCGGCTCGCTCTCCCTTGGACGGCACGTGCTGCTGCCGACGTGGTCGCTGGTGACCGCGGTCAAAAGGGCCGATATCGTCCGAGTCGCGCGCCGCTATAAAAATGCGCCGTTGCACTCTTCGTGGGGCGCGCTGTTCAATATGGCAGGCTGGCAGCTGCCGGCCATATTGTTTGCGGTGCTGTTCGATCCTGCCGCGGCCGGCATCTACGCACTCGCAAACCGGGTGCTGCATATGCCGATGCAACTGGTGGGGCAGGCGACCGGGAGTGTGTTCTTCTCGCACGCGGCCCAGGCGGAGCGCGAAGGGAAACTCAGCGGGCTGGTGGCTCGCATACACCGGCGGCTCGCCCATATCGGGATGGCGCCGACACTGGTGTTGCTGTTCGCCGGTCCGGAGCTTTTCACGCTCGTCTTCGGGCCCGAATGGCGACAGGCCGGTGTCTTCGCGCAGTGGCTGGCGCCGTGGCTCTATCTTGTCTTGCTAACGTCGCCGCTTTCGCCGTTGTTTGATGTGCTCGGCCGACAGGCGATCGGTTCGGCTTACCAGGCGGTCCACCTGCTCGTCCGCGTAGCGGCGATCGCGGGCGGCGCGATGATCGGGGATGCGATGACCGCAGTCGCCCTGTTTGCAGTCGGAAATGCCGCCTGCTCGCTCGCCACGATGGCCTGGATCATCCGCGCATCCGGGAACCGGTGGCGTGAGATATGGCAGCCGACCCTCGGCGCTCTCGTGTGGTCCCTGGCGTTGGTATCGCCCGTCATCGTGACCTCCGTATGGGGTATCGGCGGACACATGTGGTTCCTGGCGCTTGCCGCCACCGCGGTGTTTGTTTCAGTCCGTTTTGCCTGCCTGGCGAAGGGAGCAGGGGCATGAGGTTGACCATGCTGGCCTCCGTCCCAAAAGTTTTTGCGGCCATCGCGCGCAACCGCAGGTGTGGAAGACAGATCGCGCCATTCCATCCGGCGACAAGAGGGAGATATGTGGTCGAGGCTTTTACCAGAGGAGATCTGTCCGCATTGAACAAACTTTACGGGTCTCTTACCGGCGGCGCGGGGCTCGGGTTTCAGACGACGGCGGTTTTGTGGTTACTGGGCTCGCGGCTTTGCCTCGTGGCTCGCGACATGGAAAGGAATGAATTGACCGGCATGGCTATCTACTACTTCAACCGGAGGGATCGACGCGAGGGCACGATACATGAAGGCTATATCGGGCTGCATGAAACGGCGCGCAATGCGGGACTCGGCACCTTCATGCGGCGCCATGCGCTGGAGAATTTCGCGCGCTCGGGTTTGTACGGCGTTTCGTCACGGATAAGCGTCTCCAATCTTCCCTCGCTCAAGAGCAACCAGAAACTGGGTTTCGTTCCGGTCGAGACGTATTTTGACCCGGCGATGGGAGACCGGCGCCACTACCTGATCTGCGATTTAAACCTTTTCCGGAAACCGGTCTTCGAACAGCATGAAAGCGTTTCGCGATGAGCGTAAAAGATATCTATCGGGAATTTTGCGGCGGCGAGCCATCGATACCCATCTTCTCCAGGGACTGGTGGCTGGATGCGACGGCGGGCCCGGACGGCTGGAACGTCGCCGTGGTGCTGAAGGATGGACGGGTGATGGCGGCGATGCCGTACGTGTATCGCCGGCGGTATGGAATGCGGGTCCTCAGTCAGCCGCCGCTGACCCAGACGCTTGGACCGTGGATCGGTCCCACCGTGGGTAAACCGGGAACCAGGCTGGCGAACGAAAAGGAATTGATGCAGGAACTGATTGAACAGCTTCCCCCGTTCGATTATTTCGCGCAGAACTGGCACTACAGCCGCACCAACTGGCTGCCCTTTTTCTGGAACGGGTTTCAACAAACGACGCGTTACACCTACGTGCTGCATGAACTCGGCGACACGGAAAAACTGTGGGCCGGTTTCGATACCGCGGCCCGGGCCGATTGTAAAAAGGCGTCGGGCAGGTTCGGGTTGCGCATTCGTGACGACTTGCCGCTCGATACCTTTCTGGAGCTCAATCGTATGACCTTTGCGCGCCAGGGTATGCCGGTGCCGTATTCCGATGCCTTCGTGCGTCGGCTCGACGCTGCGTGCGTAGAGCGCGGCTGCCGGGCGCTCTTCATCGCCGAAGACCCGGAAGGGCGGTACCACGCCGGCAACTACATTGTGTGGGATGAAGACACCGCCTACGGCTTGATGAACGGAGCGGACCCGGTTTTGCGCAACAGCGGGGCGGCAAGTCTCTGCATGTGGGAATCCATCAAACACGCCGCCAAGGTGACGCAGCGCTTCAATTTCGAGGGTTCGATGATCGAGCCGATCGAACGATTCTTCCGCGGATTCGGGCCAGTCCAGGTGCCTTACCACCGGATCAGCAAGACGCCTTCCGCTGTATTACGAGTCCGGGAAGCACTGCTGTCCGTAAAAGGTGCGGGGCAAGCGGGCGGCAAAGCGGCGGTGTAAGCGGATCACCACTGCGCTTTTAGCAAGTGAGTGACTGAATTACTGACGCATCAATATGACCACGAAGGTAACTATGTCGTCGATGAGCGCGAAGGATATTTATCGCGAGTTCTCCAGGGGTGAACCGGCACTCCCTATCTTTTCACGCGAGTGGTGGCTCGATGCCGCGGCAGGCTGCGACGAATGGGATGCCGCATTGGTGTTGAAGGGCGACCAGGTGGTGGCTGCGATGCCTTATGTCTGGCATCGCCGCTTCGGACTGAAGGTGCTCAGCCAACCGGCGTTGACGCAGAAGCTCGGCCCCTGGTTCCGGCAACGCGACGGCAAGCCGGGGACGATACTTGCCAATGAAAAGGAACTCATGCAGGCGCTGATCGACCAGCTTCCCAGTTTCGATTTCTTTACGCAAAACTGGCATTACGACTGCACCAACTGGCTACCGTTCTCATGGAACGGCTTTGAGCAAACCACGCGCTATACCTACATATTGGATGGACTGGGCGATGCGGACCGGTTGTGGTCGCATCTGCGGCACAGCGTTCGCACCGAGTGCAAAAAAGCGTCCAACCGCTTCAGGCTCCAAGTCCGCAGCGACTTGCCGCTGGAGGATTTTCTGGCGCTTAACCGGATGACGTTCGCCCGGCAGGGAATGCTGGTGCCATATGCTGACGAGCTGGTCCGCCGGATTGATGATGCTTGCGCCGAGCGTGGCTGCCGGAAAATTTTCATAGCCGAGGATCCGTCAGGGCGGCGGCATGCCGGCGTCTATATCGTCTGGGATGAAAACAGTGCATACGGGTTGATGATCGGTTCGGATCCCGATCTACGACACAGCGGCGGCGTCAGTCTTTGCTTCTGGGAGGCTATCCGGCAAGCGGCCGCGGTGACGCAGCGATTCGATTTTTCGGGGTCGATGATACAGCCCGTCGAACGGTTTTTCCGCGGCTTCGGCGCAACGCAAGTACCTTACTTCAATGTGCGCAAAACCTGTTCCAGGTTGCTGCGTGTGCGGCAATGCCTGATGCCATGAGTGAGCGGAAAATATCATGCTGGTCGTAACCATACCCTACACATGCCGGGCCGAACGTCGCTGGATCAGCGCCGTCGTGCTCGGCGAATTCCTCGGCCTCGCCTACGAGCTGCAGTTCGACACGGAGACTACGGTGCGTATCAGCGCCTCCGGCAAGACACTAGAAATGCCCGACATTTTCTTTGCACGCGCGGGGGATATATGGCTGGTCGATGAATCGCTGCCGCAGGAACCCCTGCAGCAATGGACCATCGCCGACAGCCGTCTCGACGTGGACCTGGGCGAGCCGCGTGTGCCGGTACTCTTCGGCGCTTGCGGATACGAGGTGCACGGCGAAGGCGCCAGGCTCGGCCTCGACATATTCGGCTCCTGCTTTTTCATGTTGTCGCGCTATGAAGAAGCGGTAAGCAAGCAGCGGGATCATCATGACCGGGTCCCGGCGCATGCTTCGCTCGCGTGCCGGCAGTCCTTTCTCGACCGCCCGATCG
>JBBWZW010000556.1:0-2535 GCA_039649305.1 Burkholderiales bacterium | reverse complement strand
CGCTCCCTTGACAAGCTTCGACGACAGCATCGCTGCCGCTCCGATCGGCACGATCTGATCATCGTCACCGTGCAGGATAAGGGTTGGAATGTCGAATTTCTTCAGATCTTCGGTGAAGTCAGTTTCGGAAAAGGCCTTGATGCAGTCATAGGCGCCCTTGTGGCCGCACAACATCCCTTGCAGCCAGAACGAATCGCGCAAGCCTTGCGAGACGTTTGCGCCCGAACGATTGAAACCGTAAAAAGGCATGCTGAGGTCCTTGAAAAATTGGGCACGGTCCTTCTGCACGTTAGCGCGAATCTCGTCGAATACATCGATCGGCAGCCCGCCAGGATTGGCCGGAGTCTTCACCATCAGCGGTGGAACGGCGCTGATCAGCACAGCTTGCGACACTCGTTTGGTGCCGTGGCGTCCGATGTAACGGGTCACCTCGCCCCCGCCGGTGGAGTGTCCGACGTGAATAGCACCTTTCAAATCGAGAGCTTCGACGAGCGCAGCAAGATCGTCGGCGTAAGTATCCATTTCATTTCCGTTCCAAGGCTGGCTCGATCGCCCGTGCCCGCGGCGGTCGTGAGCGATGCAGCGAAATCCGCGGGAGGCAAGAAACAACATCTGGTCTTCCCATGCGTCGGCACTGAGCGGCCAGCCGTGGCTGAAGACCACTGGCTGCCCGGTACCCCAGTCCTTGTAGTAAATCTGTGTGCCATCTTTGGTTGTGATGGTAGCCATGAAGTGCTCCTCCTGGGATGGCCTGTCATTCTATTCTCTTTTTGTCCGTACCGTGTGCCCCGCTATCCGCAGGGTGCAAACCAGGCGGAACGACGATGCTTCCTGGGTATGTCGCAAAATTTATAAGAACGCACGTTGCGCTACACTATTTCGTATGGTTAGCCTTCACGTGATTGCGATCCTCAAACGACAACTGAGGGAAGCCATGGCCACCGTTCAACGACTGCATCATGCCGTCGATGCGCTCGAACGATTGGGGCGCAACGGACGCACCCGAGCCGGCAAGATCTCTGAAGCGGGTCGCAAGAGAATTGCCGACGCTCAAAAGGCGCGCTGGAAGAAACTCCGTCTGATAAAGAAGAAGTAGCGGTTCTTTCGTGGTCCGCTCCACCAATCTCGGACCGCTGATCATCGAGGTTTTTAAAAGGGCACGTCCCAAGTAACTGCTCACCGCATGGACGTTCGTAATTTGAACGTGCCTCTCTGCTGTAGTCCAATCAATCTGCCCACCACTTCTCTCAGCGGTCCTCTCGAAACACGCCGCTGACGGCGCGATAGCGTGCCAGTCTTGCAACGCGAGGGTTTCATGGTTCAGCTCAGGAAAACGATTCTCTGTATTGACGACCACTGGAACGGCCTCATCGGTCGCAAGATGTTTCTTGAAAGCAACGGTTATGAGGTTCTCGAGGCCACCGGCGGTGATGAAGGACTGAGACTATTCCGCACGCATCCGGTGGATGCGGTTGTCGTCGATTACCAAATGCCCGGCATGAACGGCGACGTGGTTGCCGCCCGAATGAAACGACTAAAAGCGAACATCCCTATTTTGTTGTTGTCCGCTTACGGGCCCCTGCCGGAAAACAAACTGCAGTCGGTCGACACCTTCCTCACTAAATCACAGGAATTGAAGGTCTTATTGCCCGCACTGCAGGATCTGCTGGAAAATCGTCCGAAACCCTTTTTTCATCGCTGGTTTAACAACTGGAAGGGTCGATCCCAGGCACTCAGGCACTAAATCTTCTCAAGCCACCCCTGTACTATTCGCAATCTTGCGGTGTACAGTTTTTGCTGTATTCCCTATGCCTGTAGTGTATGACACCTTACCTTCCGGCCCGTTCTGACGATGGACCTCTCCCCCCAGAGGAACAATTGTTCACGTGGGCGGGCCACCTGAATTCTGTTGCTTTGGGAAGTTCAAATGACCACGCGCACCGAGTCTCACCCGTTTCCATTTCAACTGCAGGCACCCTCATTGTCAGAGTTAGCGGGACTGGTTGCATCTCTTGCAATCCTGCTCAGTGGCCTCGTTGGCCTCCTGCGCTATGGCCTTCGGTAGGGAACCAATTCGCAAGCCGTCGTTGAGGCGATAGTCATTCGAGTGTCGCAAAGCTACCTGGACAAAGAATCCTGCGCGTTGGCCGAACCTGAGCTGTCTTCAGAAGAGGGATACGTTCGCCGTTCCACCATGATTGGATAAGACGCCATTCGGGCGCGTAGCCGTTCAACGTGCTGACGAAGCGCGACTCGAAGATCCGCCAATGTCCGGGACATTTCCTGATCATCTTTCGCCTCAAGAAGCAGCTCGGAGAGCTTTCGGATTTTATCTTCCATGCGACGGGACATGGCGCTGCGCTGCATCGGGACGATACAGTAGCGCCACGATAAGCTAACCGAGCACCTTCGTCGGTGCAATACGGCACATCCAGTAGCGCGCCGATAGAGAACTTACTGTAGGTTCAATTTGTGAGACCCTTTCCTCACGGGAAGGCTCGCAACTAATGCGAATTGGCGCGAGTTGGCTTACCT
>JBBWZW010000189.1:0-7227 GCA_039649305.1 Burkholderiales bacterium | reverse complement strand
GATGCGTCATACCTGACCGCATTCTGCAACGTCACGATCACCTCCCGTGTAGCGAAGTTCACGTTCGCCATCGCGGTGCCGCGGAAGAAGACAGGATCCTGAGTGGCGTTGGCGGCGTGCCAGCCATACGCGGTGCCCGAGTAGGTCGCGGTGCCGGTGGTCGGAACGCTGGCCGGCGCCGACACGTCGCCGAACGCGACAACACCGCGGCGTATCTTGCTGTGCTCGTCAGAGCCTGGCGTCCATTCAACAATCTGAACGGTGTCTTGGGTGATCCACGCTCCCAGGTTGCCGTACTGGTAACTCCAGTTGTCCAGACTACGGTAACCCTTCGATCCGGGGAAAGGCACTCCTTTCCCCGACCCGCCAGGCAGCACGGTCGCCGTGCCGTTTGCAGCGGGCTTGCCGTCGCCGGCGTGGATATCGCCGTCACCGTGCAGTCGACCGCCCCCGGAGTGGTCCGGAATGCTACCGCTCCTGCGCCAGTCTCCCAGCTGAAAGCCGACGCCCTTGGTCTCCTCGGCCGGGCACCTGTCCCTCGGCACCTCCGGCAGGCAGCGCGAAGGATTGCCGATGCGGGGAAAATAGCGGTTGTTCGCATAGTTCGACTGGGTGGCGGCGGGACCCTTGTCCGCGAAGTCGAAGAAGCGCAGGTCCGAGCTGTCGGGAAGCGTCACATCGGCGGTAATCGATCCGTCCGGATTGAGCCGCGAGCGGCCATAAAGCGGATTGAACAGCTCAATGATCGGCGGACGCTCGTTCTTTCCATCCCAGGATAGCCCGAGATTGCTGAGCAACAGCGCCGGCTTCGACACGGCGCCATTGGCATCCTTGGCCAGCCTGATTTCCGCGGTGCCGCCGGAAGCGAGGGACAGGCCATATGCCGTCGTCTTTTCGACCACCGGCCTGGCGAGATCACTGGTCGATTTGCCATAAGCCTGTACGCCTGAACTCGTCAACGCGACGCCGTTCTCAAATCGGATGATGCTGCCGCCGCTGCATTGATAGCCCGCTCCTTCGACGCACGACATCGTCATCGGTGAAGTGGTGTTTGCAGGCTGCGTCCCGGTCGCTGCACTGCCGCCACTGCTGCTGCCCCCTCCGCCGCATGAGGACAATACTGTGACAGCGACCAGGGCGGAGCCGAGCGCGTTGGCGCGGCGGGATAATGTGATCAAGTGAACATGCATGTGCGTCGGCTGGCTAATCATCCTCCACCTTTCATCAATGAGTTCGGATCCTGAATGCGGATCCAGGGAAGGCCACGGAGAGTCCCGACAGGCGGCCGGATTGAAGGCCATCTTGCGCGCATGGGCACACCGCCTCTTGATCGTCGTTAAGGTGTGTTTTCGTTATCGTTTTCTGTAGCGCGGAAGGCAATGCAGTCGTAACAATGTGTTACAGCGCAGGACGCGGCACTGCCCGAATGAGTGATCACCACCAATTAACATCCGTTGACTGAAACCATTCTCACCGCGAGCAACTCAAAGTTCGAGCAGGTGTATTGTTGTCCTTATCGGAAAGGATGATTCTTCACCTTAATTTATTGAGGGCCTCCATGACCGGAAAAGATTCCAACGCTAAAACTTCATCAATGCCTGCGCCCGCGGGTTCGCCGGCTCAGTCGCCCATTCAGGGAGCGCCAGCCGATTCAACCGAGACAAAAAACATGATCAGCGAGCACAAAGGCAAGCTCGCAATAGGCGTCGCGGCAACGCTGGGCGTCATGGTCTTCTACAACTGGCGCCGCAAGAACCTGTCGAAAGAAGATCCGGAAGGCTACGCGCTGCTTCAGCGCTTCAAGAATTCCGTCAAGGCCGACGACGATGCCGGCAAAAACAATCACCATGGAAAACCGCGCAAGCCTGTGACGCCGAAATGAGACTGCAGGCTGCAGCGTCACGGCGAACATCGCACGCCGCCGCAGGCATATCCTGCGCTTGCATGAACTACCTTCACCCCCCTCGACTCTAAGCGTATATGACGACATACGTTGTCCGCGAAGCGCAAGCTTGATCAACCTCTCCCCCTAAAAGCAAACGCCTCAGCCACGGCTCCTCACTGCTATCCAGCCTTGCTCGCGACGCCTGCTCACCCCGCAAGCGCCACATGCATGATCCCTCCGTGTCGGATAGCGGAAAGCGTTATCGTTTCACCATTGCCATTAAAAGGAGTTTGCGATGAAGGGCAACAATCCAAACCGGGTCCGGAACCAGATTTCAGACCTTGATCTGATCATGCAGAAGAAATCCGGCGACCAGCATATCGAACCGCAGGATGAATCAGCTGAAGCGCCGCACAGGCCGCACCGCGTCAATCGGGAAGACATGCAGAAGTTGATGGATCCGAAACATACGGATACGGATAATCCGTGAAGAGTTTTTATCCCAGGGGCGGACGCCCCTGCGGCGCCGCGCAGGAATAACTTGTGCAATGTGGCGGACGTAGCGGGATGCGATGCAAGGCGCGAGGAGGAGTCATAGCGAGCTATGGCGACGACGAGCAACGCAGCAGCGCGCCCGCTATGGCCAGCAAAATTGTGCAAGTTATTCCTGCACGGTGCCTGCGTATGTTTCAGGCCGCCAGCGCGGCTGGAACGATGGGCGGCAGTGTATCAGCCAGCCGCTTGCGCCAGATTGCCATTTCGGCCAGTGAGCCGACGTTGATCTTGATGACCGGCCGGTTCTTGTCGGTCGTCAGAAAAATGAATGCATGATCACCCGAGCCGGCGAGTCCCCACGAACGGAAGTAGTCAAAGTCGAGCAATTCGCCTTCCTCGCCCGTCAGGTAGCAAACCTTTCCGCTCCCCTCGTCGAACAGGAATCCGTGGCCGTCGCGGCCGAGGAAAGGTTCACACGCGAATCCGGTGCCAAAATTGGCGTTGATGGTGGCGACCCGTTGTTCGAGTGTACTGGTCGAAGACCTGAACTGCAGGTAGGCGATCCAGGAAAGCGTAGAGAGGAAAAATCCGGCCAGGACAACTTGCATGGTTGGTCAGTGTAGTAGTGAGGTATGCGCTTCGACTATCAGTACGCACTAAAGTTTCTGAATCGAAACTGGGTAAGCATGTCTATTTCTCGCTTCCCTGCATGAGCATGCGAACCAGCTGCTGCACGACATGCCGGCGCTGCTCGTCGAGTTGCATGAAATTCTGAATGAATGCCAGCTCCTTCGGCGGAAGCCGATCCTTGAGCTCAGTAACGGTATGCGCTTGCAGGTCCGTGGGCTCACCGCCGAAGCGCAGCCATTCGGACGACACACCCAGCCATTGCGCGAGTGCGCGCAGCTTCTCCTGTGTCGGGATCGCCTCTCCCACCAGCCACTTGCGAGCCGCATGCACCGTGACCAGCCGGCCGGGCGAGCGCAGGTTGAACTCGCGCGCGAGCTGGGTCGGACTGTCGGGTGAACATTTCGCATTCCTCAGCGCTTGCTGCAGGCGCTCGCTGAAACCGCGCCGTTCGACTGATGCCGTTTCCATAGGGTGCGAAGAGGACTGAAATTCGGATGCTTGTATAGACACTGTTTGAGTTCCTGAACGTTCTGCCAAATGTTTACCTACTAGCAATCGCGTGATTATCGCGATGTAACAGCCTGGTGCATATCAGCCGGAGACCAGAAATCAAGTCGGTGTTTATCTTACAAGCACGAATTAAAAATATGACAACACATCGTGATTCATGACCGCTGTTCCCCCATAGCCAAGTCTCTTGCGCGGTGCCATCATAGTCAGGCGTGCGCAGTTTCCAAGGGAGACGGACATGGACGCCAGGACGGGTGAGGCTGGAATTGTTGGGCCGAAAAGAATACTTCTGGTCGACGATACGCCGGAGAACCTGCGCCTGCTCATCAAGATACTGCCGAAGCAGCTCTACACACTGCATCCGACGACGAGCGGTGAAATGGCGTTGAAGTTTGTGGAGGCGACGCTGCCCGATCTCATCCTGCTCGATGTCATGATGCCCCACATGGATGGCTATGAAGTGTGCCGGCGCCTGAAGCAGGACCAGCGCACGCGCGATATTCCCGTCATTTTCCTCAGTGCCGCGGACCAGATCGGCGACAAGGCGAAAGCGTTCGCCCGCGGCGGGGTCGATTACATCACCAAGCCTTTCGAACCGGTTGAAGTATTGATGCGCATACAGGCGCATCTGACGCTCAGGGATGAGCAGAAGCGGCTGGAACAGCGCATCGATGAGCGTACCGCGCGCCTGGCGGAACTGGGCGAGCAGCTGCAGCAACTGAAAGCGGAGCGCAAGCAAACGCAACAACGACTGGCCAGCCTCGAAAAGCTGATGATCAACATGAGCCTGATCGAGTCGAAGCTCTTGCCGCCACAGGTGCCGCAACATGTTTTCCCGATCCGTCGGCTGGAAGAGCAATTCGGCGCCGCATGCGCACAGCGCGTCGTCATCGTAGTGGCGCCTGCTGGCTATGGCAAGAGCACCACCCTCATCAAGTTGCGCGCCTTTGCGGAAGCCTGCGGTATCACCGCCAGCTGGCTCAGCCTGGACAGCGACGACAACAATCCGATCCAGTTCCTGCGCTATGTCGCGGCGAGCCTGCAACGCGCGCAACGCGACTCAGGGCTCGACCTGCTGGCGAAAACACCTGCGCCGAGTGCCGACGCCCTCTTGAATGCCATGTGCAATGCGCTGGGCACGATGGAGGGGCAAACCGCACTCTTCCTTGACGACTACCACGTCATCGAGAACGAGGCCGTGCATCGGCTGCTCGAACGGCTGATCATGCACAGCCCTTCCACGCTGAAGTTCTTCATTGCCTCGAGGTCGTGGCTGCCGCTGCAGCTCACCAAGCGACGGCTTGCCGGAGAGATCCATGAATTCAAGGCGGCTGACCTCGGCCTGCAGGAGGCAGAAGTGGCCCCGTTCGTATTCATGCTTAGCGGGCATACCCTCAACGCCGCGCAGGCCCAACTGATGCACCGCAGTACGGAAGGCTGGCCGGCCGGCTTGCAGATGGCTGCACTGGCGCTTGCCGGGGTCGAGGACGTTACCAGCTTTCTCGCCACATTCTCCGGCAGGGACCGGGATATTTCGGCCTATGTCAGCGAGCTCATCGTCAAGCAGTTGCCGGAACGGCTGGCAGAATTCATCAGTTTTTCGGCGCTGTTCGAACGCTTTTCGATCGAGCTTTGCCAGAGCATATTTTCTCGACAGGAATCGACCGAGCTGCTCGCGCGGGTAAAGCAAAAAAACCTGTTTCTCATTCCCCTGGACCGGGAGCACCGGTGGTTTCGCTACCACCATCTGTTCGCGGACTATCTGCGCAGCCGTTTCCTGGCGGGCGATCCCGACCAGGCCAGGACGATATACGACAAGGGCAGCATCTGGTTCGAACAACAAGGGTTGACGCGTGAAGCGATCCACTACGCGCTCGCCGCCGATGACTATGTCCGCGCCGCCGACCTGGTTGCTGAAAACGCCTATACGCTGGTGACCTCGCATGGCGAATACCCGATGCTGCTTGACTGGGTGGGCAAGCTGCCATCTACATTTATTGAGCAACGGCCCAACATCAGGCTGGCCTATGCCTGGGCGCTGATGTGGATGCGCCGCTTCCCTGAGGCGCAGGCGCAACTGGAAAGCGTCGAGCGCGCAATCGCGTCGGGCATCACCGGCGATACCGCTCCCAATGACGACCTGGCGAGACGAGCCGGGATGATGCGGTGCGTTTTCTACGGACTGACCAACAGTGTCGAATGCGCGACCGCATCATGCATGGAATGGCTGTCCAGGTGGGGACAAAGCGATGCGCGCGAGGTCGGCACCGTGCAATCGATCGTTGGCTATGCTGCGTATCTGTCTCACGATTACAAACTGGCGAAACGGTCGCTCGCGGCGGCCGGAAGGGGCTTTGACCGGATCGGGTCCGAACATGGGTTCAGCTGGGTCGAAACGCTGACGGCACTGACCGCGTTCGAGGAAGGCGAGGCATGGGAAGCAAGCGCTATCCTGGCGAAAGCGCTCAAAGCCACGACGGAAGCGGTCGGTCGCGATTCCTTCGGCGGCCGCATGCTGGCAACGATACAGGCGCAGGTCTGCTACGAACTGAACAGGCTGGACGAGGCGGAGCAACTTCTGGACAGTGTGGCCTTGCCGACCAGCCAGGGACCGGCGGAAATGCTGGTAGCCGCATATCGCACCAGGGCGCGTCTGCTCTGGATGCATGGTGAACCTGATCAGGCAGACGCGTGCCTTGCCGACGGCATTGCGATCGCCGACCGCGCCAACCTTCGCAATCCTGCGATTGAGCTGCAATCTGAGCGTGTGCATCTGCATTTGCGGAGCGGCCAAACGGAACATGCTGTCCGTGCGGCTGCCGCGCTCGCACCGGACGATGCGGGACATGCTCTTCCAACCGCCCCTGCGCCAGTGAAAGCGGCTGATCTCGGCTTGCGGATACTCGAAGTGCGGCTGAAGATTGCAGTCGGCCAGCTCGACGAGGCACATCAGCTGGCAACCCGGCTGCTCACCGAATCGCGCCGCCAGGGCCGCAATCTCCGAACCATACAACTGCTGTGCCTCAAAGCCACGTTGCAGCTGGCGCGCGGAAACCGCGACGAGGCTCTCCGGTCGCTCTATGAAGCGCTGGAGACAGGTGCTACGCGTGGCGCATGCCGGGTATTTGCGGATGAAGACCATCGGGTCGCCGAGCTGCTGCGCGAAATTTCCCAGCGTCGCATCTCATTCAGGGGTAGCGCGACCGGCGAAGCCGCTTCCGGCTACATGCGCGACCTTGTCAACGCGCTCGACAGCAAGTCCCAACAAGAACATCGCAGTCCGGGCGCGGCAGCTTCCGCACAACTGGAAATCGCCGGTCTATCGGATCGCGAATTGCAAATCCTGAAGCTTGTTATCCGGGGGCTGGGCAATCGTGAACTTGCGGCACAGCTGTTCCTGTCCGAGGCGACTGTCAAATGGCACTTGCGGAATATCTATGCGAAGCTCAACGTCAGCAATCGCTCGAGTGCGATCGCGCGTGCGCATGAATTGTCGATCTTGTAGCAGGATGATTCGAAATGCCAACCATCCGGCGCATCACGATGCGCCCTACTACCTCTTCGCGATCAACTCCTGTATCCGTCCATACTCATACCGGTAAGCGAGTTGCGCAAGCGTGGTTGCCAGACCGTCGTCATACCCGCGCAAGGTCTCGATAGCCCCTTCGACGCCATCGACGTCCAGCTCCTCGAGTGCATGGTCCAAT
>JBBWZW010000535.1:0-11031 GCA_039649305.1 Burkholderiales bacterium | reverse complement strand
GGTGGATTGAGCGTCAGTGAGGCGCTTTGCTGTTCGCCGGCGACCATCCATACCACTTTCTGTGCGACTGCCTGGTCCCAGCCGTTGCTTCCGACACGTGGTGCGATTTTGTCTGCCGCAGCAGCGGTTGCAGCCTGTACCTGCAGCAACGAGACTTGCGGCTGGGGCGCGACATTGATCGACGGGATCGGTGCGGCCGCGGGCTGCGTGTCGACCGTTGTTTTCACAAATGGATCCACGTCGGATGCGGTTGCAGCGGCAAGCTCGGCTTGCGCGGAGCGGGCGAGGGCGGGCCCCGGGTCCGCAGTGACTTTCGCATTCCTCGGTTGTGCCTCTGCCATGGCTAGCTCGAATTCGGGTTTTGTGCCGGGCTTTTCGGACGTTACCGTATCGGACGCGGTTGCATCGGACGCGACGCGGTTGCGCAAAGCTGTGAGACTGGCATGTGCGGTCAGGTCGGCTTTGCCGACGGGGGCTGCCATGCCGGCGACGGCGGATTGCACGTCGGACGGCAGAACAGCCTTGCCTCTATCAGTGGCGTCGGCGTCAACTTGCACCACCTCGGCAGCCGGCGCTTGTACGGGGACATTGGCGGGTAACACGGCAGTCAGGTTTGCGACCAACGCGAGCAACTCGTCCGAGCTTGCGGCGAATGCTGCTTCGTCGTCTTCGCTGTCACCGGACGCAGAACTGGTTTTGCTTTGCTCGACTGCTGCTGCGGATGCCGGCGCGTCTTCCACGGCAGCGGCACTTGCCGTTTCGTCAACCGAGGCCGGTTTGCCTTCTTCTCCGGAGTCGGCCTTGCTTGTTTTGGCAGGCGATTGGGCCGATTGCGTGGCAGGTTTCGTCGGACTGCTTTCTTTCGCGGCCGGCTTTGTCGGCTCCTGCAGGGCGCGGCGCTGCTCGATTCCGCGCGACAGCATCTGGTTGAACTGCGTGTCGGACGTTGTGCCGGATTGCTTCGCCGCCGGGCTGCCGGAGGTCGATGCATGGATCCCATTGAGGAGGGTCGAGATTGCCGGTGTGTTCATGTTTTACCTGTAGCTCAACTTGCGTGCCGCAAATTCATCGGTTTGTTTCTGTTCGCGCTTCATCTCTTTGGCTTCCTGTGCCCGCATCGCTCGCGTTACGAGCGTGTCGTAGGAAATGCGTTTGCGCTCGCTGTCCTGCCACGCCTTGCGTTCGCCTTCGACGCGTCGCTGCGCGGTCAGGATGACCTGCTGCTGCCCTTTGATTGCGTCGTCCAGCTTGTCGAGGAAGAACTGGAAATTGCGATAGCTGGTTGTGGTGAAGCCGGACATCATCGTGGTTTGCAGGCGCGCCGCATAGTCGTCGCGGTACTGAATGAGCAAGGTGAGCTTTTGCTGGGCGTCGTCGCCGGCCTTGATCGCCCGTCCGAGCCGCTTGGCGGCTTCGTCGGTCGATTTTGTTGCCAGTTCGATCAGGGTTTCGAGTGCGGAGGATGTCGCCATAACGGCGATTATATTTTTGGCGGCGCGTGGTCAATCACTGGAACAGAGCGGTAAGTTGCCCCAAACTCTCCTGAAGACCGGCCTGTTCGGTGATGCCTTGCTGTAAAAATGACTCGATATTGGTGTGCCGCGCGATTGCTTCGTCCAGCACCGGATCGGACCCGGAACTGTAGGCGCCGACGCTGATCAGGTCGCGGCTGCGCTGGTAGCTGGCGGTCAGCTTTTTCAGGCGGCGCGACAACTGCTGATGTTCGGGGGTAGTGATGCTGTGCATCGCGCGGCTGATCGATTGCTCGATGTCGATGGCAGGGTAGTGACCGGCTTCGGCCAGTTGTCGATTCAATACGATATGCCCGTCGAGAATCGCGCGGGCGGCATCGGCGATCGGATCCTGTTGGTCGTCGCCCTCGGTCAGCACGGTGTAAAACGCGGTGATCGAACCGCCGCCGTCCTTGCCGTTGCCGGCGCGCTCGACGAGCGCTGGCAATTTGGCGAACACCGATGGCGGGTAGCCCTTGGTCGCCGGCGGTTCGCCGATTGCGAGTGCGATTTCGCGCTGCGCCATCGCATAACGGGTCAGCGAATCCATGATCAGCAGCACATCCTTGCCCTGGTCGCGAAAATGTTCGGCGATCGAGGTTGCGTATGCGGTGCCTTGCAGCCGCATCAGCGGCGATGTATCGGCCGGTGCCGCAACGACGACCGAGCGCGCCAGTCCTTCCGCACCAAGAATCTGTTCAATGAATTCCTTGACCTCGCGGCCCCGTTCGCCGATCAGGCCAACAACAATGATGTCGGCTTTGGTATAGCGCGCCATCATGCCGAGCAACACGGATTTACCCACACCTGAGCCGGCGAACAAGCCCATGCGTTGTCCGCGTCCGACGGTCAACATGCTGTTGATCGCACGCACGCCGACATCAAGTATGTCTTCGATCGGTGCGCGTGTCAGCGGGTTGGCGGCGCGCACATTAAGCGGTGCGCTATGCGTCGTGCCAAGTGGACCGAGGCCGTCGAGTGGACGCCCCGCCGCGTCGACCACACGGCCGAGCATTTCACTGCCGACCGGCAGATGCTTGGCGCGGTCGCTGGCGCGACGTCGCGGATGATTGACCGCGCCGGGGCGGGGCAGGGTCTGTACTACTTCAACCGGGAACACGCGGGATCCGGGCAATACGCCTTCCACATCGCTTTGTGGCATCAGAAACAGGCGCTCGCCATCGAAGCCGACCACTTCCGCTTCGATGTGCGTGCCATTTGAAAGGGGAACGGTGACAGCGCTGCCGATCGGCAGTTTCAGTCCGACCGCTTCCATCACCAGGCCGGTGACGCGCGTGACCCGTCCCGATACCTGCATCGGTTCGGCAATCGAGAGCAGGGCGCTGCAATCGCGCAGGTAGGCCTGCCAGCGCCCGCTATACGGCGTTGCAGTTGTCATGGAGCGAGCCAGTCCGCGTTGTTTCCGAGCGCCGCGGCGATGCGCTGCCAGCGGCTGCCGGTCGTGGCATCGATCTGGTTGCTGGCGGTTTCGACACGGCATCCGCCTCGTTCCATTTGTGCATCCTCGACCACGCGCCAGCCGGCTTTGGAGAGTTCGTTGCCCAACTGTCCCTCGACCAGCTTCGCGTCGTCGGGGTGCAGGGTCAACAGGGCAGGCTGCTGCACGGCCGGCAGGTAGCGGATTGCTTCCGCGACGATCGGGATGACCAGTTCGGGACGCAGGTTGAGTGCGGTTTTCAGCATGGCCTTCGACACGTCGAGCGCGAGGTTCAGCACATCGACGGCGATCCGTTCGCCGGCTTGCGTGACTTCGTCGCCGAAGGTTTGCGCAATCTGCGCGAGCCGGGCCTTTTCTTCCACCGCTTCAGCACGGCCCTGGGTTAATCCATCGGCATGGCCTTGTTCAAAGCCGGCAACCTTACCCTGTTCCATCCCGGCGACGCGGCCTTCTTCCAGGCCGGCGTTGTAGGCGGCAAGACGTTCCGCTTCGAGTGCACGTTGGTGTTCCTCGACTTTTCGCGCGGCTTCGTGCCCGGCCAATTGTTCGGCTGTCCTTGCGGCGGTTTCGGCTCGTTCCTGAACTGCGCTCGCGCGATTGTCGCCGAACGAGGGGAGTTCCCAGCGCTCGTAGGCGGTGAGGTTTTCCTTGGTGAATAGATTAGACATGGTTGGGGTCGTGATCCGTTGGGCCTAAATATCCGGTTGCGCGACTACACAAAAGTATCCTCGCCCTTGCCACCGATCGTGACCTGGCCTTCGTCCGCGAGTCGCCGAATGATCTGCAGAATTTCCTTCTGCTTTTCCTCGACTTCCGACAAACGTACCGGCCCCTTCGATTCGAGGTCTTCCTTCATCATCTCGGCGGCGCGTTGCGACATGTTCTTGAAGATCTTGTTGCGCAAGCCTTCGCTGGCGCCTTTCAACGCGATGATCAGCGACTCCGACTGGATTTCGCGCAGGATGACCTGGACGCCGCGATCGTCGATATCCATGATGTTCTCGAACACGAACATCTCGTCCATGATGGCCTGAGCCATTTCCGGATCGTGGTTCTTCAGCGACTCCATGGCCGATTGTTCGTTTTCGCCGCTGAAGAAGTTGAGGATTTCGGCCGCGGTGCGGATGCCACCCAGCGGTTTCTTCTTCAGGCTTTCATTGCCGGTCAACAGCTTGGTCAGCACATCGTTCAGTTCACGCAACGCGGCCGGCTGCACACCATCGAGCGTCGCAATACGCAACATCACGTCGTTGCGCAGGCGCTCGGTAAAGTGGTCGAGCACCTCGCGTGCATGATAGCGCTCGAGGTGCACCATGATGGTCGCGATAATCTGCGGGTGCTCATTGCGAATCAGTTCCGCCACCGATTGCGCGTCCATCCACTTCAGGCTTTCGATGCCGCGGGCCTCACGTGCGCCGAGGATACGGTTGAGCAGGGAAGTGGCCTTGTCATCGCCCAGCGCTTTGGTAAGGACGTTGCGGATGTAGTCATCCGAGTCGAGGCCGAGCGATGTATTGGCCCGGGTCCGCGCCCGGAAATCGTCCAGCACGTCCTGCAATTCCTCTGCGCCGATCGACTTCAAAGCCGACATCGCCTGACCGAGTTTTTGCACCTCGCGCGGGCCGAGATACTTCATCACTTCCACAGCTTCTTCCTCGCCCAGCGCGAGCATCAGGATCGCTGCTTTTTGGACTCCTGCATCGCTCATTCAGCTACCCATTCCTTAATCACGTTCGCCACCACCCTCGGATTCTCTATCGCCAGTCTCTTGGCCTGGTCCAGGCTCAGCTGATACCTGCCGACTCCCGGCCCCATCGGCTCCGTCTCGTCACTCAGGGTGACCACGGCGCCGTCTTCATCCTCAGCCGCTTTCAAAATTGGATTGCCGTCGGCATCCAGTACCGGCGCCTCGAGCGCCGCGAGTTTTTCTTCTTCGTCTTTCTTGTTCAGGCCCTTCAACAGCGGCTTGACCACCTTGAAATAGAGGAACATCAGCACCAGGGCAATCAACAGATACCTGCCGGCTTCCTTGCCGAGCTCCCACATTTCCGGCTGCTTCCAGAGCGGTACTGCCGGCTCGACTATCTGCTCGAGATCGGCAAACGGGCTGTTCACCACATTGACGCTGTCGCCGCGCTCGGCGCTGAAGCCCATCGCTTCCCTGACGAGGTTGGTGATCTCGGTTTTTTCCGCATCGGTCAGCGGCCGGTAGGTGGCCTTGCCGGTCTTGTCGATCACGCGCTTATGGTTGACGACTACCGCAACCGTCAGGCGCTTGATGCCGCCCATAGGCTGCTGCACGTAACGAACGGTTTTATCCACTTCGTAATTGACGGTGCTGTCGCGCTGGGCGTTACCGGTCGGACCTGGTGTGACCGGAGCCCCATTTGCGGCCTGGGTCAGCGGTGCAGTCGCCGGCGCCGGTGGCTGGTTGCTCAACGCGCCCGGTACGCCGGAAGCGGTGTTGCCGCCGTTCTGTGCTTCGCTGCTGTGCTGGCTGCGGACTGCCGCCGGGTTCTGGCCCTGGTTCGGCTTGTACATTTCCGCGGCTTGCTCGCTGGTCGAGAAATCGACATCGGCGGTTGCTTCCGCGCGCACATTGTTTTCGCCGACGATAGGTTTGACGATCGACTCGACGCGGCGCACGATGCTCTGCTGCAGTTCATGCACATACTTCAGCTGGGTCGCATCCAATCCCTTGGCACCGGGCGATTTGGACTGTTCAGACAACAGGTCGCCGTTCTGGTCGACCACGGTGACATTTTTTACCGGCAGGTTGGGGACGCTGCTGGCGACGAGGTGAACGATGGCCTGCACTTGCTGCGGATCGAGCGAACGGCCGGGGTGCAGGTTCAACAGCACCGACGCGGTCGGTTTCTGTTGTTCGCGCACGAACACGGAGTTCTTCGGCAGCGCGAGGTGGACGCGGGCAGCCTGAATGCTTCCGAGAGACTGGATTGACTTCGCCAGTTCGCCTTCGAGCGCGCGTTGGAAGTTCACCTGTTCGAGGAATTGCGACACGCCGAGCTTCTGGTTTTCCATCAGCTCGAAGCCGACATTGCCGCCTTTCGGCAAGCCTTGCGACGCCAGCTTCAGGCGCGCGTCATGCACTTTGTCCGCCGGCACCAGGATCGCGCCGCCGCCTTCGGCAAACTGGTACGGCACGTTCAACTGTTGCAGTGATGCGACGATGGCGCCGCCGTCGCGGTCGGAGAAATTCGAAAACAGCACCCGGTATTCGGGCTTCTTGCTCCACATCCATGAGCCGGCAATCACCGCGGCGATCGCCGCGCCGCCCACCATGAGCAGCATGTTGCGGCCGTTGGGCGTCTTCGCATACTGCACCAGATTGCGGGAGGTGGAAGGGGCGGCTGCCTCGCCTTCCATTAATGCTGCCATGGTGTGGCTCCGAATGTGGCGCGATTGAACATGATGTCTTTGCTTTTCACTTGGGTCTTGCGTGTTCGTAGAAATTGCCTTGGTACGGATTGTCGTTGCAGCGCCGGATTTCAATCGTTCGAATAAAGCGATATTTGGGCTGTTTATCAGGCCGAGCGAAGGCATCGGAGGTGCTAACGTGTCGGGGTGGCAGGTCCATAAGGGATGAGAGTATGAAAACAGGAATTTTTGACGCCAGCCGTATCGAGGGAATGATCTCCCAGCTCAGGGCCGCGGCCATGCGTCCCGAGGGTGGCGTCGGCCCGGTCCAGACCGAGAAGGTCGCGGGCAAGGTCGATTTTGCCGACGCGTTGAAGGCGTCGCTGGATCAGGTCAGTAGTGCCCAGAACCAGGCGACCGCGCTGAACCAGCGTTTTGCGGCGGGCGACGACAGCGTCAACCTGTCGGATGTAATGATCTCTATGCAGAAGGCGAGCATCTCGTTCCAGGCCACCGTGCAGGTGCGGAACAAGGTGGTTTCGGCTTATCAGGATATTATGAATATGCAGGTGTAGATAGAATTCTCATAACGCGGCGGGCTCGTCGCGTAGCCACGCGCTGCCCCAGCGCGTGCGACAGCAGTATCCGACTAAGGCACCGCCTAACGCCCCGACCGGTCCACCGCGATCCTGCCACCTTCCATCTGTATGCGAGCCGCACCGATATCATCCGGCGCATGCCAGATCTGGTTCGCAATCCGTACTTCCACCCCGTAGTAAATCTCGCCGCGGGCTTCCACGCAGCCGTGTACGCTCAGCTCCATCTTTTCGCGCAGCACTTTCAGTTCTTCGCTGAGGTCATCGATGGCGGCGACGACCATGCGGCGCGTGCCTTCCACTTTCTCGGCGAGGCCTCCGGCGCCCTTTTGCGGGTTTTGCCGGAAATAAGCGAGCAGCTTGATGACGCGGTCGACTTCATCCACCTTGCGCTTGAGCTCCAGCTCTTTTTCTCCGATCTGCTTTTCCAGGTAGGGATCGAGCCCCACCTGCAGAAAGGTTTTCGTCCCGGTGGAAGAACCGAGGCTGCCGGTCGCAATTCGTAATGTGGCTTGCGTGCGGCCGCCAGTGATGTGGCCGGTCTTGGCTTTGCCGACGACGATCTCCTCGCGCGCCATCAGTTCACACTGGCGCGCACTGCGGTCGACGATGATCGATTTGCCGGCCTCTATATGCGCGCTCTCTATGAACAGCGCCTGCACGGAACCTTCGCAAAAAATCCTGGCGGTGGTTTCCGGCAACCCGTGGGAGCCCGGCCGCGGATCGGGATGGCCGACGATGCCGCCGCGGACGGCTACATTGCCGCCGGCGGTGATCTCGGCTGCTTCCACTGTCCCATTGACCACCACGTCGCCCGTGACCTTGATGCGCATGCCCGCCTTGACATCGCCGCCGACGCGCAGGGTTCCTTCGAATTCGATGCTCCCCGTGCCAAGGTCGACATCGGCGACATCAATCACTGAATTGACCATCACACCGTTGCCGAGCGAAACAGGCTGGCCTCCCGCAATGGCGATCAGCAGGTCAGGGTCTTCCTTGTCGCGCGCTGCACCTTTGAGGTCGGTGCGAAACGGGATGTCGGGCGTCGGCCTCGCGAGCAGGGGATGTCCCTTGATGTTGAATCCTTTGGTACCCGCCACCGGAGGCAGGCGACGCATCAGATGGTCACCCGTTTTAACAACCAGGATATGGCAGAGGTCGGCATACCTGATGCGCTCGAGGTCCTCTTTCCCGGATGCTTCTTTTTCCTTGTCGAACAGGCTCTCGAAGCGGGTAGGCTCTCCTTCCTTGGCCGGTTCGCCGCGAGCAATGGCTATGTGTTCGCAGTGACCGGCAGCCAGCGCAGCTTCGATCTCTTCGCGCAATATTCCGTGTATGACGCCTTCGGTTCGCAATGCTTCATCGAGCCTTGCGGAGGTGACAGGCTGGCCGCCCTGGGCCGGCGACAGCGTAAGCCAGGCCGACATCAGGTCATCGTCGAGGGTGATGCTGAATTCGCCGTTGCGCCGAATGCCGACGACGCTCTCCAATGGCTGGCCGGTTTTGCGGCAGTTGTTGATGAAAACCTCAATCGCCTTTTCATCGAGATGGAAGTCGCTCCAGCCCTGGTCGCCCAGTGCCTGCCTGAACAGGGTCGCATCGGGTGCGGGCATGCCGTTCGCTGGATCGAACTGCGCGCGCAGTTCACCGCTTTTCTCGTTCAGTGACAATGACAGCGACTGCAACTTCGACTCCTTCATGACGTCTGATTTCTTTGATTGGGCGGGTGAGGCAGGGGCTGGCTTGGCAGCGCAATATACATCAGCCCGACAAGGATGGAAATGCGAAGCGCCTACAACCACAGTAGCCAGACCCGCCTGCGGTGGACGCTAATCCTCCGCTTGGTAAGGGAGATTTGCGTTCAGGTAGGACGAACACCGACAACCGATACGGTGTTCGGATTACGCCAAAACTGGCTCGCCAACGATACCCGCAGTTACATGGGCTCTTGATACTTGAAATGATTAATTGAATGATTAATCAGGTCTGAGTAAAGGAAGCAGGGAGAATGAAGAATTTGAAAATTGGCGTACGCCTGGGTATTGGTTTTTCCGTGGTGTTGATGTTGACCATGCTGATGACGGCTATCGGGATCTGGCGTTTGCAAACGGTTGCCCAGGCGACCCATGACCTCACGCAGGACCCGCTGGCCAAAGAGAGACTTATCAGCGACTGGTATCGCAACGTCTATACCGGCGTGCGCCGCACGAGCGCCATCGCCAGGAGTTCCGATCCTTCACTCGGACCATTCTTTGCGGAGGACACCGCGGCATCAACCAAGGGCGCTGCAGAGTTGCAGAAGAAGATAGAACCGTTGCTGTCGACTTCCGAAGAAAAGAAGTTGTGGGTGGAAATCCAGGAGAAGCGCAGGTTGTATATCTCGACGCGCGATGACACCACCAAAGCGAAAGCGGAGGGGAACCTGGAGGAGGCTGACCGTTTGCTCAGGCAGACTTTCCTTCCGGCGGCGAAAAACTACCAGGAAGTGATACAAAAGCTGCTCGATATGCAGCGCGCAAATATCGACGCCACCTCCCGCGGCATCGACGCCATTTCTGAATCCAGCCGCACCCTGCTGATTGCGCTTGGCTTGTTCGTACTGGTTTTTGGCGCTGCCTGCGCCTGGGTTCTAACGGTCGGCATCACCCGTCCTCTGCGCAAGTCGGTGGAGATCGCGCGCACCGTTGCAGGCGGCGACCTGACTAGCCATATCGAGGTGACCAGCAAGGACGAAACCGGCCAACTGTTGCAGGCCTTGAAAGACATGAACGAAAGCCTGGTGAGCATGGTCAGTGAAGTGCGCAGCGGCACCGACACCATTGCGACCGCATCGAGCGAAATCGCATCGGGCAATCTCGACTTGTCCTCCCGTACAGAACAACAAGCCAGTTCGCTGGAAGAAACCGCATCGTCAATGGAGGAACTGACTTCCACGGTGAAGCAGAATGCCGATAATGCGCGCCAGGCCAATCAGCTCGCAGTCACTGCTTCCGACGTCGCTGTAAAGGGAGGTACGGTGGTGAGTCGGGTGGTTGAGACCATGGGTTCGATCAATGCGTCGTCGCAAAAGATCGTCGACATCATCAGCGTCATTGACGGCATCGCATTCCAGACCAACATCCTCGCATTAAATGCGGCGGTGGAAGCCGCCCGCGCCGGCGAACAGGGCCGTGGCTTTGCCGTGGTGGCCAGCGAAGTTCGCAACCTGGCGCAGCGCTCGGCGGCAGCAGCGAAAGAGATCAAGACCCTGATCGACGACTCGGTGGAAAAAGTGGACACCGGCAGCAAGCTGGTCGGCGAAGCGGGTACGACGATGAACGAGATCGTCGACAGTGTTAAACGCGTAACTGACATCATGGCCGAGATCATGGCTGCCAGCCAGGAACAAAGCTCGGGCATCGAACAGGTGAATCAAGCGATCGGACAGATGGACCAGGTGACGCAGCAGAATGCCGCGCTGGTGGAAGAGGCAAGTGCTGCGGCTGAATCCATGCAGGAGCAGGCTGCCAAGCTGGCGCAATTGGTGGGTACGTTTCGGATTGCCGCGCACAGGAGTACGGCGGTGGCAGCTGCCTCGGTTAAGGTTGCGCCGGTGAAGAAGAGTGTTTCGGCTCAGGGGTCGAAACCACGGCCTGCCAACGTGGCGCTTGCTGCGCCGGTGCGCAAGAAGCCAGCGCCTGCGGCATCTGCGAAAGATGAGTGGGAAGAGTTCTGAGCCGGTAGCGGTCGATTCAAAAACAAAAGGGCCGGATCGTTGAGGTCCAGCCCTTTTGTCATGGATTTCGTGGCGTCCGACCTATCACGCTACAACGGCAGGACGTAGGTTGGGAAGAAATCCCAACGTTCACCCTCTGCATGACCGCCGGCTTTTAATTGAGTATGAATGTTGGGATTGTCATCCCAACCTACGGTCTACCGAGGGGGGGTGATCACCCCAGACCCGTCTTCCGCGCATTCTGGTCCCGCTCCAGCTTCGTAATGTATCGCTGGATCAAAGCCTCGATAGCGGTGGACGGATTCACGAACATGAACCCGAGGCGGCGTACGCTCTTGCCATTGCTAAGAGAAAGGTCCTGCGAATTCCTGA
>JBBWZW010000502.1:0-6615 GCA_039649305.1 Burkholderiales bacterium | reverse complement strand
CTATCATCTTTTTGCCGGATAATGACAGCTCCGTTTCTTCTCTCAATTTGTATAAGAGGCAGCTCATGTTGGGACGTAAATCAAAACAGGGATTCACTCTAACCGAGCTTACTGTCGCCATGGCGGTCAGTGTCGCGACGATTGCGGTTGGCGTACCGAGCTTTTCGACCTACACGAATCACCAGCAGATAAAGGCCGACTCGGAGAAGGTGGTGAACGCATTGCGCCTGGCTCGGGAGGAGGCCATCAAACGCAATACGGCGGTGCAGTTTTCACTGGTGAACAGCCTGAATGGCGAATGTGCTCTCGCCGGTTCCGGGCCCCACGTTGTCGTTAGCCGGACAAATCCGGGTGGAAGGTGCGACGCAGCCCCTTCGGAATCGGTCGACCCTTACATCATTCGCATTGTGGAGGACCAGGATTCAAGCAAGACCTCCATATCCGCCCATGACGGCAATGGTAACGCTCGGACGAGCGTAATCTTCACCGGACTGGGCCGCGTGGTCACCGCGAGTAACGACTGGATTCGTCAAATCGATCTCGACCTGAAATCAGGCTCGGCCAGACGGCCGCTCCGGGTCCTGATTCCGGCATTTGGCGACATCCGGACGTGCGATCCGTCTGTCACAACCGCTACTGATCCGAGGAAGTGCTGAATTATTTCGGCGCCTGCTCCTGGATGCAGGCGCCCGTTGGCAAGCAAGCGTTCTCTCGATAAAGCCCGCGCACAGCCTGCCGCGTTAGTAGCCATCTTTCATTCCATTCGACTTCTGACGGGAACGATCCGGCACTGCTCGATAGCTTACCGATCTATGGAGCGATCCATCCAATTCGGATCCGAACGACGAGCCATTTCGCTGACGAATCGAACTGCACCGAAACCGACCTGTGACAGCGTAAACACCGCCTGCCACCCTATATGGCCCGCCCGGACAACGCCCTTGCCGGCTGCGTCGCTTATCCCGCCCACTCACCTTAATCAACAATCCTTTTTCGCGGGAGTGCACACGCGCGGACGGCCGAGAAAGGTGATTATGATCTGCCTGACGGTTACGCCGTCCACGATAAACGCGAAATGGCCTAACAACGCCGTTTGTCCGCTGTCATCAGTCCGCGTGCGCCCCGTTCCATTGTAGGAGATGTACTTGAGTGGATCGCCGCCCAGATTGGGGACGATGGTAATCCCGCGGTGAATCGGGCCCCGCTCGAAAATTATTTCATCCCCGGCGTCAGGCACCGTAGTGCTGTTGTTATGGACAAAAACTACCCAGCCATCCTCCCAACCGCTATCTGCCTTTACCGTCGCCAGGGTGACACGGGTGCCTCGCTTGATGGCTTCCGACCGAGCCAGGTTCAGGGCCGAAAAAAAATCGTTGACCACAGTTGTTACTTGCATGTTCCGTATCAGCGCGCGGAAGCTGGGAACGGCCATCGAGAACAAGATGGCTGCAATGGCCAGCACTACCATGAACTCCACGAGGGTGAATCCCGCGGTGTGCTTTTTTTGAAAGAACAGTACTTGCGCTCTCATACCATTACCAGCAATCGTTACCGACGGCCGTCTTTTTTCCGGTGCTGGACAACGTCAGCTCGCGGCACTTGTTATCGACGTAGCGGGAAACTTTGTCTGTACCCGGACGTGCAGTCAGAATCACGCAATTGCTGATGTCATTCGCGCACGCCGCACCGTAGATCTCATAGGCACTGCTCTGCGGGCTGTCGCCCGAGTGCCATTTGAATCGCTTTTCATTGGCATCCGTGGAGGTCGAGGAAAACTCGATGTAAGTGTTGTTTTGTGAGTAATAGCGTTCCTGTTGCTGCATAAGCTCCATGAGCGCGGCACGGCCTTCGGCCCGTTTCGCTTTCCGGACCGCCTCCTGATACGACGGATAAGCCACCGCCGCCAATATTGCTACCACAACCACGACGATCATGAGTTCAATCAGGGTAAAGCCCCGGCAAACCGTAATGGCGACAGTCCCGCTCCGATAAATTTGTCTCGTATCCACGTACCGCCTCCGATTCATTTATCGAGCCAATTCAGAATTTCGCGCCAGCTGAAACGCCCTGCAGGCACATCTGTCGCAATTCTTTCCGCAGGCGCTGCACCGTCTGTACCGAAATTGAACACTGAACTGTTCTTCGTTACCTTGCGCCTGCCGACTGCATTCCTGTCTCCTACGTTGGCGCTGGTATCAAACACCACCGGCGAACTCAGCATCCCGACTGTGGATCGGAATCCCGTGCGTATGATGCGCGAAGGGAGCCCGGTGAGCGGATCCGTCGTGGGCTGGGGCATTCCCGTCAATGTATCCAAAATATAGGTCCGTCCCCCGCCTGCGGAGCAAGGGTCTGCACCAGGGATAAGCGTGTTGAAGAAAATCCTGCCATTGGCAACCAGGCCGTTGGTCACACTTCTCTCGCCAGTTGTGGCGGAGTCGAGAAAATCGAAATACCATCCCTTGGAATCCAGGTAGGAAAATTCGTTACCTGTCAGCTCAAGTGAAGCACCGTTGTCGCGTGTTTCAAGGACGCGCTTGACCAGGTCTTTACGCCCGCTTACGGTGTAATCGCTTTTGGTTGTATCGAGGATGCCGTAGAAGGACTGCGACCTGAACTCGCCCGGTGCCACGTCAGTATTCTCCAGAAACTTGCCAGTCCCGAACAACACAACATAGCCCCCGCCGGGCGCAAACACCACTTTGGGTTGGGTGGTAACGGGTTGGCGTTGGCCCTGTTCGTCATTTGCAGTAAACAAAAGAGTCGGTTTTGGCGGCTTCTTTGAAAACGGCTCGGCGCCGGTGAAATCGAATCGCCACAAGTTGCCCTGGAGGTCGCCCGCATAACCGTAACGGACCACACCATTCGCACCGACTACAAGCGCGGGAGAACCCAAGCCGTTTTGCAAAGTTGCATCCGTATTTTGCGTAGTGAATTTGAAATAGTTCCTACCGACTTGCCACTTTGCCCCAGGCGCTTTGTCCAGCGATAACAGGAACAGCACGCCAGGCGCGTCGGGGTTGAACTTCCCGATTCCGTCATCCTTATAGTTATTCAAGCCGCTGGAGACCACGAGGAAGTACTTGTATTCAGGTGCTGCGTTCTTGGGGCTTTTCGTCATGAACTTCGCAATGACCGGCGCGCTGACCACGTTACCCATATCTTTGTCGTCCGCGTCGGTAAATTCGAAGATCGCGCCGCCAAAGTCCAACGGATTGGTGACATCCAATGCAATCACGCCTTGGGCGCCGCCGCCCAAACCGGCCGCCACAACCGTCTTCCATTCCGTATCAACTTTTGCTTCGGCCACGCTCATCATCCCGTCCATATAAGCCCTGTGACTATAATCCGGCCGGGTCAACTGGCTTAATGCGGGTATCAAGACATTCGGAACATAGGCAAATAATTCCCTGCCGTCGTCCGCGCTAAAGGCATGCAACATGCCGTCATTCGCGCCTACATAGACCGCCTTCGCGCGCGCCTTGTTTTTGTCGTAAAACGATTGATAGTTATCTCCTTGCACGTTGAGCGCTGGCGGTCCGACATAGAGTGGATTACTGTTGATGATGTCCCCGAGTACGCTGCCTCGCGCGCGGAATATCCCACCTGGCTTGCTCGTCTCGAGGGAGCGATCGCCACGCAGATACCGAACCCGGTCCATTCCATGCCCGTCTTCCGCACCATTGCCCGGATTCGTCTTGAACAGCGCTTTCAACCCCTCGGTCAATTCGTCTTTACCCCTTTGACACATCGTTGGTTTCCCATTTGAACGGAATGGAAGCCAGGAACTTACTTCCTTCGATCGCAGAGGTGTATATCTTCCGGTCAGCGGCTTGGGGATTAGCCACTGTCTCACCCTTACCCGTCAATATCTCGCCTGCATCCCATACCGCGTTTTTCGCGATGGTGACTGTGTCGTTATCGAGACTAAGCCTGAGTTTTTTTAGACTGCCGCACCAGTTCGACGAGTTGAAACCCGGCTGGAAGACAAACGCACCGTCAGAAGATATCTTCGTGGTTGAAACGGAGACGCCCGAAATAGTCCCGCTTGTACCGCCAATGCGATCGAAGACAGTACGGATGGACCGGATCATTTCGTTTGGCTGGCTGGCCAGGAAATAATTGGAGGGCGTGTCGCCACCGGCGTCACACTCTGACTCATTGCCAGTGCGGCCGCCATACTTGGCTGCGAGGTATAGCTGGCTGTCGCGCGGCTTGATCGTTCGGTTATTTCCATCGATCAGGCCGTTGCCTCCTTCATCAACGTCGATCGAAAAAGTCTTTACGCGAATCTTCTTGTCGAGCCGAATATCCTGTGTATTTGCCCATTGGGCCAACCCCGCCATGTAGTACGTGCCGTGCCCGCCCGATCCGGTGTCTTTGGTATGCAGATCGGCGAGGTTCGCATTGCGGCTAGCCTCCATTTTGCCGACTGCTTCTGTCCACGGTTTGACATCAAGTTCGGGCGTCTTGCCAACGACGGCGGCATCAATTTCGCGCGCCGCATCGTTCGCATCTACGCTGTTTCCATAGGTGGTGCGTGTATTTCCGGGAATATAACGATCCCAATGCGTGTTTACGTCAGCGATGGAGACTATGTAATTCTTTTGACAGGAGGCGACGACCGGATCCGTCCGTTCTGTAATAACGGGAAATCCGTCATGCATCGCATCGGTCATATTGGCCGTTGCTTCAGCCGTCGGAGCTTTGCCCTGCAGATAGCGAATTCCCTCGTAATACAACTCGCCCACCGGATCGTAGCGTTTGTATTTTCCCGAATCGCCGAATTTGTTGAGGTAAGTAATTACCCCACTGCGTGAAACCGAATTGTTCCCCTCCGGATTAAGAATAAATTCCCCGGTGTTTGGATCCCACTCAGCCCTGTCGTTATCCACCGCGACAAATTTTGGTGCTTCGAATTTCTTGGGCCCGACGTATTTCATCGGCGCCCTCAGCACTCCGCCATAGCGCTTCGCGGAGTCGTCAAGCAAGTACCCCATCGCGCCCAATCGTATCCTGTCCGAATTGCGCTGAATTGCGCCTACCGGCTTGTAATGAGTTCCATATTTTTGACAGAGCGTCGTCCTCGCGGCACCCTCGACGCTGTCACATACTTTGACCCGCGCGAGATATTCGCCGAGCCTTTTGTCCGTCGTTTCCGGTTTGTCTTTGTTCGCGTCACTAAAGACCGACATGCAGTATTCAATTGCCTTTGCCGCATCTGCGCCTCCGCTGATGCCACTGTTAGCGTCGCTAAAGAGGATGCGATTGCTGCACGACACTATGTAGAGTGTGTCGGTTTGAAAGGGAGTGACCTGGCTTGGAGCGCTTGCATTTCCTCCGCCTTTCAAAACTCTGCGAGGAAAATAAGTGCCGTGGGCGTAGAAATTTACGCCCGTGGTATTCGGAAGCACGGCGCGCTGCAAGATTGTCAGATCCCCTTTGTCGACGACGCGATCGCCTCCGGTCATCGCGTAGCGCAACATGTCGATTGCAGAAGCAGATGCCCAGTTCATGAAATTGCCGCTGAACGACCCGCCTCCACATTCATGCGTAATGGGATCGGCGTTTTTGAGGATGGTGAAATAGCCGCTCTCGGTCAGGTTTCGATTGCCACCGTTATAGCCATAGCATTTCAATGGATTGAAATACCCCACATACTCGTTGCTTCTGTTGTAGGTGCCGTTGTCACCCCGATAAGCAATCCCGACAGTGGGGAATTCGACCGACAAGCTCAGCAGCATGTTCGGATGAACGGTAGCATGGCCGCCGAAGGGAGGAACGTCGGCTATTTTCACGTCGGGCTGGTTCGCCCAGGCATGCGCAGCGAGGGCGCAGAGTAGTAGAAAGGCGCTTTTGCGGATTGACGAATTCGTTTTCATTCTCCTCACATCCCGTCTTTTCTATAGAACGTTTGCAATAGGACTTGGGTCGTGTCGCGCGTGCCAAACCCAATCGCCGTCACACGGTAGAAGTAGGTCAGGTCGCCCAGGCTTGCGCCCTCCCCCTCTTTGTTGTAAGCCATCAATTCAATGATGTATCTGGGCCGCTTGCTCGGTAGCGAGCCTTTTCCCGTTTCGTAGACCTCGTAGGCCTGCCCGGTGAAATGGCCATAAGGTACGGTCTTGGCGTCGGCCTTCTCCAAACCGACTGTTTTCCATACCGGAAGCGCACCCCGTTCCGACCGGCTGCACAATCCCAAGTAGATGCCCGTGCCGCAGCCATTGATGAACCCTTCCTGGCTGTCAGGTGCAAAAATGTGGCTGCGGGAATTGGCGTCGCCTGATTTCTCGATATCCATTTCCGCGTCCATCAAGCCGGCTTCCGCAGCCTGGAAAGCGATCTGCCGGTCTCGGTCATTGCGGGACGATTTCTCGCCCTGAAGGGCAATTTGCGCGGCCGATATGCCGAGCAACAGCGTTGCAACGAGCATCAACAGTGAGACGACGAGCGACGCGCCTTGCTGACAAGTAAACAGGCCCTGTGGGCGGGTAGCTGGTGTTGCGGCCGCTGCCGCGCAACGTGCCCTCGCTGCTGCCGCGCCGGATAAGCGGCCTGCTGCGCCTTGACCTGCTCCAACACGGCTGACAGTCGCTTGTTGTCGACGATCGCGCC
>JBBWZW010000484.1:0-3004 GCA_039649305.1 Burkholderiales bacterium | reverse complement strand
GGCCAGCATCAATACATGGCAGGTCGCGGCGCAATACCGTCTGTCAGACGGCGCCGGTTCGCGGCCGAGCGTCGCAGGGCGCGCCGGCGCGTGGGGCAACTATGCCGAGCAGCTCACAAAAAGCTCGCCCACCAGCCTCCAGGGACAGACGCTCAATTCGGTGAACGTGGTCGACCCCAAGGACACCCAATACCAGCTCGACCTCATCGCCACATGGCAGCTTTCGGAGCGTACCGAGCTGTCGGCATTCGGTGGCATCGGCGCCAGCCGCGTCAAAGTGGGTTCCATCAATGGCACCACAAGCCGAGGCGGCTGCAACTACAACCTCGCGTTTGGCCCAACCGAAGTCGTCGGCACCCTCGCACAAATGTGCAACGCTAGCACCGTGGTTGATCGCTTTACCCTTCCCTACAGCGCATTCGGCGTCGACCCTTACAAGGAAACCCGCTACAACGCACGCTTTGTAAACGCAGGCCTTTCAGCAAAGTGGACCGACGGCGACTGGCAACTCCGTGGCGGTTATCAATACCAGGCACTGGACCGGGATAACGTTGATGACCTCATCCGCAGCCGCGGCGGCAAAGCGGTCGAGGCTAATCACATTCTTATCGGCGAAGTGATGTACAAGCTCGTCAAGAATGTATCGTTGTTCGCGCGTGGGCAGTACATGAGCAAGCAATTCACTGGTGAGATTCCGTTTGCGTATAACACCATGACTGCCAGGCGGTTTGATCAGAGGTACGGGATTTTGACTACTGGGGTAGTGGTTAGTTTTTAGAGGACGACAATCCCAACGTTCGGGCATCTGCGAGAGCCTTTCGTCTTGCACAGGGCGGAACGTTGGGATTACCATCCCAACCTACGTCCTTCCCTTCTTTCATACCCTTTCCCCATCGCCACGCGCCTCTTCCGCAAAAAAATAATCCGCGCGATATTCTCCCTCTGCACCGACCTCAATCGCGGATTCGCAAAGTAAAACCGCCACTTGGAAAAAAGAAGCCGGGTGCGCAATTCAAAATCAAAAACCCCTGGCCCCAGCGCGAGATTCTTCACCGCCGACAGCGCCACCAGAAAAATATCCTTCAAAAAAATAAACGGCGTAAGAAGAATGAAGATCACCGGGTAGTGCACCGGCACACCAAGAATGCTCCACGAGTACTTGTCGATGAACATAGTCGACGCACCGAACCCCTCAAACATCGTGCGCAGTTTCTCACGGCAGAAGCGGCGTGCATCGACCGCATGCGTAATCAGAGGCTGGTTCTCGTACCACACGGTCGAGCCGGCGAGCACCATCACCGACACCAGCTCGGTATCGTCGCCAGCGAACTGCTGAGTCCTGAAGCGCCCGACCAGCACCGGGTCGAATCCCGCATCCAACACCGCAAGCAGCCTGCTGCGGCGAACCGCCATTCCCGCGCCCCATACATACAGGCACGGCGCCAATGGACCGGGCTTGAACGGCTGCCGCCCCACTGCAAAATGATTACTGTATTTCTCCAGCGGCCGGGGAATCGATTGACCCGGCGGCAAGGCCGATGCGCATCCAAACACGCCAACCTGCTGGTTGCCATCGAAGGTCGCTTCGGCGATATCGAAGTATCGTTCGCACGGCCAATTATCATCATCGATGAAGGCAATGTATTTTCCCGATGCCGCCTTCACACCCGCGATGCGCGCGTGCATGAGGCCCGGCCTCTCTTCACGGACGACTTTCAGGAACCGGAATGACCGTTCCTTCACGGTGTCGAGCGTGACCCTGACGGTATCGTCCGTGCACGCATTGTCGACCACCACCACCTCGACAGAGCCGGCCGGACGGCGTTGAATGGCGTCGAGGATATTGCACAGCGTATCCCTTATTCTTGTCGCGCTGTTATAACAACAGACCACGACGCTCCACACAAGCGTCGCCTTCGGCTCGACGGATTTATAGAGTCTAATTTTGTGATCCTCGATACATTCATCAGCTTCGCGCCTGGATATCGGGAAAGGCAACTCGCGGGAAATTGTCCTGCATCGACGTCAGGTAAACCGAGCCGTTTTTCCCGTACGAGTTATCCAGCATCGTCACCTTTTTTCCCAACAGTGCGCCGCCTATGCATACATGCAGACGGTCGGAAACAATGTGGTCGGCGCGATCGAGCACATGGAAGAAATCGCGCGAGACCAGTTCCGCTTCGCACCTCTCCTTGTAAGCGGATTGATGTTGTGAGGAGAGATCATATTTTTCCGGATAGATACCGGAATGCTTCGACTCCACGTCGACGCGCATCAATCGCATCTCGCGCGCCTGCTGCGGCCTGATCGCGAGTATCTTCAGCCGCCAGCGGAGATACGCCATCAACGTTCCGGCATCGAAACCGGCCGCAAGCCGCAGCAGGTTCGAAGCCATTCTTTGATTGAGCAAGTTAAGGTCCAGTCCGAATACGAGGTCATGCGTCAGATACACGTGGGCTTTTGTCGCGTGCCGACGCGCATGCGCAAAACTCTGACGCTCCCGGCAGAACAGATGGAACCGGTTGTCCATTTCCCGCAGCAAATCTTCATTGCCATTGATGGAGTGCGGCAGCAATACGAAGCTGGCGGCGCCGGCACGCATGCAAGCGCGGATAGCGGTGCGCGCCTGGGTGTATTCGGGAATCAGGTTGCCGCCGCCGGCATAGATCACGTTGTCGCCGGCGTGAATATCGCCATCGATTTCCATGCGGTCGGTCATGTGCAGTCGCCCGAACAATTGCCAGGTTGCCGCCGCGATCAGGCTGTCGCCGGCATTGCCGCGGTTCGGTATATACCTCAGCTTCCCGCGCGCCCGCATGGACGTAAGCGCCCGATGCAGGGTTTCATACTGGAAGCTGGTGTTGAATGCCGACATGATGGGTTCGCATAGACCTTCGACGACGCCTATAGGCAGGCTCCCTCGTTCCCGGTTATGGGAACGGTCCTGGCGCTTCTCTTCCCTCTCGCATACGGGAAAGGGGAGTTGGGATGCGAATCCCAACAT
>JBBWZW010000469.1:0-6604 GCA_039649305.1 Burkholderiales bacterium | reverse complement strand
CCGGTGAGGCAGTCGACAATCAGACGGCGGTCGGACGTATCGCATTCGACTTTACCGAGCGTCCTGCCTCGCCCGGCATCGCCTCAGGCGAAGCAGCGGAGAGCATGAAATTCGTGATCGACGGTGTGGAATTGAAGACCGACGCCAACGGCCGGCTGGCATCAGCCCGCGTGATCGACGGGGCGCAAATGCATGTGTACGGCCGCACGGCAACCGGCGTCGAAGTGCGCGAAAGCGTCGCTGCGTCGACTGGCTCCGTCAGGTTGCTGCCCATACGCGAGGTGTTGGATGCCTATGGAGACGACAGCAGCGTCGTCCTGCTCGCGGACCTGGAGGCTGCGTTTGCGCAGGCCGGCCCGAAGCTGGCTGCTTTTGAAAACATGAGGGGGCATTTCTCCATGAAGGTCACCATGTCCACGGCAAAGCTGGAACGCCCGGCCGCACCGAATAGCGAAGAGGGTCCGCTTGCGCGTAGGGACCTGGTTGGACCAAGCATCACGGTCAATAGCCAGCCGGCAGTTGTCGGGGCAGGGCTAAGCGGAAACGTATGGATACGCGATTATCCGGCGAATACGAATTAACTGCGATTGCCGACTGAGGCGAAATCGAAAGGGGTGGCCCGTCGTGGCCGCCCCGTTTTTATTCGAAAGTCCGACAACTCCGCGCCCACCCTGCGTGAAAGTCGAAGAAGCCCGAATTCAGCGTAAGCCGGCGAAGAACATAGCCCCGGCCACCATCATCGCCACACCAGCCACCCGCGCTACAACCATTCCCTTCGGTCCAATCTTTTCCAGCAAGACTAGCAGCGTAAGCGCTGCAACCCAAACAAGATTCATCACCCCCACGACGAACAGTACACACATCAGTGCCCAGCAGCACCCAAGGCAGTATGCACCATGACGTAGTCCCATCTGCAGAGCGCCAAGCGTCCCGTCACGCCACCGCGACACCAGAAACCCAAGCGGGCTTTGGCAATGCGTAAGACAGGCTCGCTTCAACGGCGTCAGTTGATACACGCCGGCCACACAGAGTATCGCGCCCCCCACCTGGGAACTTGAGGCGGCCATCGCCGGCGACAGCATCGCGGCATCGTGCAACGCCCACTGCGCGAGCGCGGCGCAGGCGCTGAATCCGACCCACACGGCCACGTAGCCCAGCCCGAAGCTCAACACGATAAGCGGCATCCGGTGCGCGCCTTGCCGGGTATGCATGGCGGCGAAGAGAAGGATCACCGGCGCTGCCGATCCAGCCATCATGCCGACCATCATCACGACCCACATTCCGAAAGTGAACAGGACTTCGGCTGGGGTCCACGCCATCTCCATCGACATGCCCATCTCAGTCATCATCCTGTCATGCTCGACAACCGACGACATCTGATGCGCGACGTCAAAGAGATAAACCCATGCCAACGCCACGATCGCGATCAGGCAGCACCAGATGATGATGCTGTGGCGGGTGGGGAGTCTGTCGACCACGGCAGGATCGGGGGCTTGGGGGGAGGGAGCTTTACGCGCCCTGCCAGGAAAACGGCGTGTATTGGCCGTTGTTCTTGCCGCTCACATCATCCCAGTCCAGGCCGAGAGCGTGTACGTGACTGCGCGAGGCGCGGGCGAGTGCGAAGCGGTCGGCGGCTGGATGGCCGGTGTTGTCGAGATGGAGTGGCTCGATCGCGTTGGGGTTAATACCCATCGCGCCCTCAGCCGCCATGTCGACGAAATTCGATGATGTGACGGACCACGTCGCCCCTTTACGGTCGAAGCGGATCGGCGCGGACTCGACTCCGAGGAACGATCCGACGAGGCCGGAGAGTGCCTGCATCGGGCCGCCTGCTGCACCGCTGGCAATCGCCGTGATGGCATCGCGCTGCGGCGTGCTTGCCCGGTCGTCGGCAATGACGCCCACGGACCAATTCCCTTTGCCCATTGCTTCCGGCGTCAATCCGAGGACGATGAATCCGAGGCCATCGAGCGAGACCGAATCATAATGGCCACGATCTATCTGGAACCCCATCGCGAACATGCATGATCCCTTGGTAGGCCTGACAGCCATTTGCCCGGGAACGCACGGGCAAATGAAATCACAATTGCACGTCTCATAGTATTGACCGCTGATTTCCCACGATGGAGCCGCCGCCATGATCTACCTCCGTGTTCCGCTGGTTGCAATGCATCTCACCAACATGTTGCAAGATGGAACTGCCTGCTGCGTCTTCGCCTCAAACGCATGAATTGTTATTCGCCGCCCCCGGGCGACCACTGCGGGTTCCATACAACTTCCCACAAGTGCTGATCCGGATCCTGGAAGTAACCAGTATAGCCGCCCCAGAATGTTTCGCCGGCGGGCTTTACGACGACAGCGCCGGCCTGCTTCGCTTGCTCCATCACGGCATCGACCTCAGTCTTCGACGAAACATTGTGTCCGATCGTGAACTCGGTAGCGCTTGGTGGCCGAAGAGACAGGCCCGAATCATGCGCGATGCTATTGCGAGGCCAGAGCGCGAGCTTCAACCCCGATTGCAGATCAAAGAAGGCGACTGCCCCATGTTCAAATTCCTGCCCGATGATGCCTTGAGTTTCGAGCCCCAGACCATCGCGATAGAAGCGCACGGACTGCTCAAGATCGTCAACGCCGATGGTAATCACAGTGATTCTGGGTTTCATGGCACTTTCTCCGGTGGACTTTGGAGGGCCTTCGTATGAAGGCCTGAGCCATGAAACTATACTGGATCTTTCGTGATGCCATCGGCGGTATGACAGTGACCTCAGTTACGTATTGCCACCACCTCGAGATATTCAGACTGAACGTCTGTAGTGCCGTCGTTTGCATCATTATTGCTCGTCCAGAGTTGCACAAGGTCGTGACGCAATGCGTTCTGTCCGCGGTCATCAAGTGTTCCGAGTGCACGAAGCGTTGGACCGTAATAGTTAAAGAAAAACTCGACCACATCGGCCGGCGGGAACGGGTATCGCATCGGATACATGCATTTTGTGCAGGTGATGCTGGCTGTCCCCGCATGCAGACGCTCGCGGACGGTCGCCTCATCACCCCATTTCATCGGTGGCGCCATCAGCGCCGGTGGCGACACGTGCGTGCTGATGATCTTGAACATCTGGCCGACATGACCATCGCGCGTCCAGTTGGCCATGACGATCCGCCCACCAGGCCGGCACACACGCACCAATTCGGCGGCGACGCGCTCGGGGCGAGGAGCGAACATCGCGCCAATGAGACTGACCACCAGGTCGAACGAGGCATCGGGATACGGAAGCATCTCGGCGTCGCCTTCATCGAACCGGGCTTCCACACCCTCGGCCTTGGCGCGCGACTTTGCCTGCTCGATCAGGTTCGAGGCAATGTCGACACCTGTTACCCGGACCCCGGCACGAGCGGCCGGAATGGCAATCTGTCCTGCTCCGCAGGCGACATCCAGCATGCGTGTACCTGGCGTCACCCCCAGGCGCGTGTAGAAATCCATAGCGCCAGGTTCCAGGTACTTGGCAAAGTGGCCGTAGTCGCCTGACATCCATGTTGCCTTGAGACGGGCCTTGAGTACTTCCATTTCCGGGGTTATAGCGGTCATGATTTTTTTCCTCGAATTGAAGGCGAAAATGTGAACTGGTATATGCGCAGACGACTGCAAGGGACCCAGAGACTCCCCTGAGCAGTAAGCAGCGTGCGCTTGACGCGAACTTACGTCCAGTCCAGAATTTGAAGCGTTTTGGACTGCGGAGGCTCCATCATGGACGACTTAAACGCTCAGTTCTATCCGGGTACGCACGGTGCCGAGGCGCTGTGCGAGCGCTGGACGCCCCTCGTCGTACGCGAATTGCTATGCGGCAGCAAGCGCTTTAATGACCTGCATCGGGGCGTACCGCGAATGTCCACCAGTTTGCTGGTGCAACGCCTTCGCCACCTGGAAGAAATCGGCATCGTACGCCGTACCGCCATGGGCAAGGTCTGGGAATACAGCCTTACCGACGCAGGTGATGAATTACGCCCGATCATCATGGCGCTCGGCCACTGGGGCGCGCGCTGGATCGGCAGCCGGTTGCATGAAAATGAGCTTGATGCCGGGCTGCTCATGTCGAACGTACTGCGTTCACTGCGCCGTGCAGCGTATCCACGGCGGCCAATGGTCATTCATTTCCTGTTCCACGATGCGCGGCCTGGCGAGCAAGCATGGTGGTTGGTGGTGGTGGAGAAAGGCGTCGCAGAACTTTGCCGCGATGATCCCGGACGCGATCCGACTCTCGTTGTGCGGTCCAGCCTGCGCGCATTAACGGAAGTGTGGACGGGACACCGGACGCCGCTCGAGATGCTTCAGACGTGCGAGTTGCGTGTTGAGGGGGCGTCGCAGGATGCTGAAAGCCTGTGGCGCTGGATGGGAAGGGACGTTTTCGCCGTCGCCCGGTCGGGACGGCCAACTGCTGGTTCGACTTAATCAGACCACGGGCGCCCGACGGCTCCCTTGCATGCATCAGCGTCTGGATTTTCTTTCAAGGAACGATCGTAGTAAACAAGTAGACCGCAAATATCACCAGGTGCACCGTACCCTGCATGACAGTCGTGCGTCCGGTACCCAACGACAGCGTCGCCACAATAATGGACAGCACCAGCAGCACGGTGGACTTGGCATCAATCCCCAGCGACAAGGTCCAACCTGTCGCGAGCGACACGATCGCCACAGCGGGAATGGTGAGGCCGATGCTGGCCAGCGCCGAGCCTAACGCCAGGTTGAGGCTGGTCTGCAGGCGGTTGGCGCGCGCCGCCTGATAGGCCGCGATCCCTTCCGGCAGGAGCACAACGCCTGCGATGATGATGCCCACCAGCGCCTTCGGTGCGCCCGCTGCGAGTACCGCCGCCTCTACAGCAGGTGCGAGCGACTTGGCCAGCAGGACCACGCTTCCGAGACATGCCAACAGCAGCGCTCCGCTGATCCATGCCATCCTGGCCGGGGGCGGATCCGCGTGCACGTCCTCATCGCCCGGTGCGACTTCCGGAAGGAAGTAGTCACGGTGCCGCACCACCTGGACCAGGACGAAGGTACCGTAGAGCACAAGGGAGATAACGGCAATGAAAGCCAGCTGACTGTTGGTATAGGCCGGGCCCGGAGTCGAGGTTGTGTAGTTAGGCAGCACCAGCGTCAGCACGACAATTGCCGCCAACGTTGCGAGCGCCGCTGACACGCCGTACAGTCCGAAGCTTTGCTCGCCGTGGCGCGAGCCACCTGCCAGCAAACATATTCCGACCATCCCGTTGAGGATGATCATGACGGCGGCAAACACGGTGTCGCGTGCAAGTCCCGTTGTCGCCTCACCACCGGCGATCATGAGCGAGACGATCAACGCGACCTCGATGGCGGTCACCGCTATTGCGAGCACCAGCGTCCCATAGGGCTCGCCCACCCGGTGCGCGACTACTTCCGCATGGAACACCGCGGCCAGCACTCCGGCGAACAGACCAGCCACAAGGAGGGCAGTGTAGAAGCCGCCGAGAAAATCGCCCAGGCCAAGGGCCGCTCCTGCAAGCAGGAGCCAGGCGATGACGGGAGAGATGATGGACCAGTGGGGAAGGGATTTGGAAGTTTTCACTGTGGAATTGGAGTAGGTGCATGGAGGGTCGCGTTGGCGAAGCGGCTATTCTATCGTTCTTGTGTTTTTCGCTTTTGTGCCGCGATCGCGACGGCTTGAATCGGGCAGGACCGCAGGGTGCGTCTCACGCACCGATGGTTGTCGGCGTGCACGGTGATCGTTGCGTGGGACACGCCTACAGAATCGTTTCCACCAAAAAACAAGCCGGCAATTACGCCGGCTTGTTTTTTACCTGAGAGCAGCGTCTTGTTACTTGATGTTACGCAGCTGCACACCCTGGATCTTGCCGTTCTCTACCACCGCGACTGTGGTATTGGCAAGCACGCCGCCGACGTCATTCACGCCATCGATGGCGTTCGGGTTCGCTTCCTTCGGCAGGCTCCTGAAGGCCTTGTCCATCTGCGCGCGGATCGCAGTCGCATCTGATACTGTTCCGGCCAGTTTCATCGCGATTGCGGTGGCATGGACGGTCGAGTAGTTCAGCGAGACTTCGGAGCTAGGATCCTTGCCGGGGTAGGCCTTGCGGAAGCGATCGACAAAAGACTTTGCCTCTGCGGTCGGGTCATCCACCAGCGGCATCACGCCGATCGAACCTTCAAGCGGACCATAGCCGCCGACCACTTTGGCCATTTCATCCAGCTTGGCCTGATCCATCACCACCATGCCGCCCTTGAATCCGAGTTCGCGCGCCTGCTTGGCAACAAGGCCGGTCGGCTCGGATGCGCCGCCGACGAACAGCACGTCAGGCTTGCCCTGCATTACGCGGCTGACGCCACTATAGAAGTCGGTCGCCTTGTTATAAGACATCGGGTTTTCAGCGACCACTTTGCCGCCCGCGGCTTCCCATGCCGGTTTGAACAATGCGGTCCAGGCCTTTGCATAATCGTGGTCGGCGTTGGCGATGCCGAGGTTCTTGCCGTATTTGCCCATCACGTGCTTGATGAACGGATCAACGTAGTTGGTGATCTCGGGCGGAATGCGGATGGTCATCTTGTTGCCGCGCGCGGTGA
>JBBWZW010000464.1:0-17711 GCA_039649305.1 Burkholderiales bacterium | reverse complement strand
ATGTTGTGCGGCAACCCGGACATGATTGAAGATACGCGGAAAGTCCTGCACGGAAGAGGCTTGAAACCGGTCCGTCGCCTGACGCCAGGGCAGTTCGTCACGGAAAATTACTGGTAACCCGTTTCGTCAATCCATTCCGTTTTTGTCCTTGCCCCGCTAGAAGTATCTGCCGCACGGCAGCCCCGGACTCCTACTGACGGTATGATTGCGCTAAACAGCATCGAAATGGAGATCGAGAGAAAGAAAACGGCGGTGAGGATTATCCAACTGAGACTGCATGAATTGAAATCGGCGCCGAACCCCGGAGCTGACTGACCCGTAACCGGAAGAGCGGATTCAGCCCGGCATCGCTGCGCGGGCTGTTCCGGGACGCAAAACCGATCAGGTAAAAGTCTTCCCTTCCGCCGCCAGTTTCGCCAGCAGCGGCGCCGGCTTCCACGCATCGCCATGGCGGCCTTTGGCGTACTTCTCCATCGCCATGACGACATTCGGCAGGCCTACGGTGTCCGCATAGAACATCGGGCCGCCGCGGAACAGCGGGAAGCCATAACCGGTCAGGTAGACCATGTCGATATCCGAAGCCCGCATCGCGATCCCCTCTTCCAGGATCTTTGCGCCTTCATTCACCAGCGCATACACCAGGCGCTCGACGATCTCCTGGTCGCTGATCTTGCGGCGCTCGATATTGAGATCGGCCGAGTGCTTGACGATCATGTCGTTGACGATCTGCGACGGGTATGGCTTGCGGTCGCCCGCCTTGTAGTCATACCAGCCTGAGCCGGTCTTCTGGCCGAAGCGGCCCATTTCGCACAGCAGGTCGGCCGTCTTCGAATAGCTGATTTCCGGTTTTTCAACGTAACGGCGCTTGCGGATATACCAGCCAATGTCATTGCCTGCGAGGTCACCCATGCGGAACGGGCCCATCGCGAAACCGAATTTTTCGATCGCCTTGTCGACCTGCTCCGGTAAAGCGCCCTCTTCCAGCAGGAAGCCGGCCTGGCGGCTGTATTGTTCGATCATGCGATTGCCGATGAAGCCGTCGCATACGCCGGATACCACGCCGGTTTTCTTGATCTTCTTCGACAGCGCCATCGTCGTGGCGAGCACATCCTTGCCGGTCTTTTCTCCGCGCACGATTTCCAGCAGCTTCATCACATTGGCCGGACTGAAGAAGTGGGTGCCGATCACGTCTTGCGGACGCTTGGTGAAGCCGGCGATCTTGTTGACGTCCAGCGTCGAAGTGTTGGAGGCGAGAATGGCGCCGGGCTTCATCACTTCGTCGAGCTTCTTGAACACCTGCTCCTTGACGCCCATGTCTTCGAACACGGCTTCCACCACGATGTCGGCCTGGGCGATTTCGTCATACGACAAGGTGCCCTTGATCAGGCCGGTGCGCTGCTCGAATTTTTCGGGCGTCAGCTTGCCCTTCTTCATGGTGTTTTCGTAGTTTTTGCGGATCGTCGCCAGGCCCTTGTCGAGCGCTTCCTGTTTCATTTCCAGAATGGTGACCGGAATGCCGGCGTTCGCGAAGTTCATCGCAATGCCGCCGCCCATGGTGCCCGCACCGACCACAGCAACGCTCTTGATCTCGCGGGTCGGTGTACCTTCCGGCACATCCGGTATCTTGCCCGCTGCGCGCTCGCCGAAGAAGGAGTGCCGTAAAGCCTTCGACTCGTTGGTCTGCACCAGCTCCACGAACAGCGCGCGTTCGGTCTTCATGCCTTCGTCAAACTTCTGTGTCACGGCGGCAGCTACCGCCTCGACACACTTCAGCGGAGCCGGGAACGGGCCAGCCATTGCCGCAACGGTGTTGCGCGAGAATTGCAGGAACGCTTCATGGTTCGGATAATCGATCTTGATATCGCGCACCTTCGGCAGGGGACGTTTGTCCGCAACCTTTTTCGCGAACGCGATTGCGCCTTCCAGCAGATCGCCTTCGACCAGCTCGCTAAAGAGTCCGGTCTTGGCCAGTTTTTCGGAAGGCACCGGATTCCCGGATACGATCATGTTCAGGGCCATTTCCAGGCCGAGCACGCGCGGCAGACGCTGCGTGCCGCCGGCGCCCGGAAGGATGCCGAGCTTGACTTCCGGCAGCGCGATCTGCGCGCCCGGCGATGCGACACGGTAGTGGCAACCGAGCGCGAGCTCAAGCCCGCCACCCATGCACACAGTGTGGATGGCCGCGACCACGGGCTTTTCCGAACTCTCAACGACGTTGATCAGCGTGTGCAGCGTCGGCTCTGCCAGCGCCTTGGGCGAATTGAATTCCTTGATGTCCGCACCGCCGGAAAACGCCTTGCCTGCGCCGGTAATGACGATCGCCTTGACCGCGCTGTCTTCCTGCGCCTTTTTCAACCCTTCGACCGCCGCGGCGCGGGTCGCATGACCGAGGCCATTTACCGGGGGATTGTTCAGGGTAATGACGGCGACATCGCCGTTGACTTTGTATTCGGCAGTCATATCTCTTCCTTTATTAGTGGGTCTCTGCTCAATGATAGGAATTGTGATTGTTTGAGTTTTAGACGCTCACTATACCGCAGAAAAGAACGATCGTATTTTTCCGGATAGAAAAACGTTCGCCCGGGGAAGAGCTGCGGTTCGCCGCCTCAGCAGCAAGGCCCGGCCCGACCTTCGCCCCCATATCGCGCCGCCTGCCGTTCGCGGAAGAATTCTTCGTACGTCATCACCGGCTCCCCGGGATGCGTGTTTTCCATATGGGTCACGTAAGTGTCGTACTCGGGCAAACCAACCATCAGCCGCATGGTTTGCCCGATATAACGGCCTGCCCTGGCGATATCGTCTAGCATCAGCGTCTCCGATCACTAAGGCAGCGCGCCGCCCGGCAATGCTTCGTAAGGCGTTTCCTTGACACTCGGCTTTCCTCCGCCGCGCGCGGCAAGTATGGTCTTGATGCCGAAAATCAGCATGCTGATCACCACCAGGATGAACAAGGTAGCCAATGCCGCGTCGACATAGTCGTTGAAGATAACCCGGCGCATTTCCTCGATCGACTTGGCTGGCGCCAGCACCTGGCCCTTGTCGAAAGCGGCACTGAATCTCTCCGCGTGCGCCAGGAAACCTACCTTCGGGTCGGAGGAAAATACCTTCTGCCACCCTGCGGTCAATGTGCAGATCAGCAGCCATATGGTGGGCACGATCGTGACCCAGGCATAGCGGTCGCGTTTCATCTTGAACAGTACGCAGGTTGCCAGGATCAACGCAATACCGGCCAGCATCTGGTTGGAGATGCCGAATAGCGGCCACAGGGTATTGATGCCGCCGAGCGGATCGACTACCCCTTGGTAGAGAAAATATCCCCATGCGCCCACGCACAGCGCAGTCGCAACCAGGCTCGCGAATATCGACTCCGTACGTTTCATCGACGGCACGAAGGTACCAAGCAAGTCTTGCAACATGAACCGTCCGGCTCGAGTGCCCGCGTCCACCGCTGTCAGGATGAACAGCGCTTCGAACAGGATGGCGAAGTGGTACCAGAACGCCATCATCCCTTTGCCGCCGATCGCACCCGACAGGATCTGCGCCATGCCCACCGCCAGAGTGGGAGCGCCGCCGGCGCGGGAAATGATGGTGTTCTCGCCGACGTCTTTGGCGGTCTGCGTCAGCATCTCGGGCGTGACGTAAAACCCCCATTGGGAAACGGCCGCGGCCGCGGACTGCGCAGTCGTGCCGATCAGTCCCGCGGGGCTGTTCATTCCGAAATACACACCCGGTTCGATACAGGCCGCAGCCACCAGTGCCATGATCGCGACAAAGGATTCCATCAGCATCGCCCCATAGCCGATGAAGCGCGCATGGGACTCGTTTTCCAGCAATTTAGGCGTAGTGCCGGAGGCAATCAGAGCGTGAAAACCGGAGACCGCGCCACAGGCAATCGTGATGAAAAGAAACGGGAACAGACTGCCCGACCACACCGGTCCGTTGCCGTCGACGGCGAACCTGGTCAACGCCGGCATTTTCATATGCGGCGCCACCACGACGATCCCGATCGCGAGGGCAAGGATGGTGCCGATCTTCAGGAAGGTCGACAGGTAATCGCGCGGCGCAAGCAGCAGCCAAACCGGCAATACCGATGCGACAAAACCATAGCCGATCAGCATCCAGGTGAGCTGTCTGCCGTCGAACGTGAACATGGGAGCCAGCGTCGGACTGTCATGGATGTACTGTCCGCCGGCGATGGCCAGCATCAGCAGGATAAAACCGACCACCGAAATCTCGCCGATGCGGCCCGGGCGGATGTAGCGTATGTAGAGGCCCATCAGAATCGCAATCGGCATCGTCGCGGCGACGGTGAACATGCCCCACGGCGACTCGGCCAGCGCCTTTACAACGATCAAGGCGAGCACCGCCAGGATAATCACCATGATCAGGAACGTGCCGAACAGCGCGATCACCCCTGGCACCGGCCCCAGTTCCGACTTGATCAGGTCCCCCAGCGAGCGGCCGTCGCGGCGCATGGAAATGAACAGCACCATGAAGTCCTGCACGGCACCGGCAAACACCACGCCCGCGAGGATCCATAGCACGCCCGGCAAATAACCCATTTGCGCCGCTAGCACTGGTCCGACGAGCGGACCCGCACCTGCGATCGCGGCAAAGTGATGACCGAACAAAACGTATTTGTTGGTAGGAACGTAGTCTAGCCCATCGTTGAATTTGTAGGCCGGGGTCATGCGCCTCGGATCCAGTTGCAGGACCCGGTCGGCGATGAAGCGACTGTAAAAGCGATAGGCGATCAGGTAGACGCATACCGCCGCTATGACTATCCACACGGCGTTAATGGATTCGCCACGCTGCAGGGCGACGATGCCTAACGCAAACGCACCGACAATGGCGAGTGCAAGCCAGCCGAGCTGGCGTATGACGCGGTTCATGGTCCCTCCAGGCAAGCTGGTAATGAGCGGCAGTCTGTCCTGTCAGAAAAGCAGGACTCAAGCCATTTATCCTATGTTGGATATGGTATGCAGGGTCACAACAGAAGAGGATGGAAAGACGCGCAGACCTAGCGCTGGATCAAACGCAGAGAAGTGAGTTGAGAATATTTTTTGCCGTCAGACTTCCAGCCATTCCTTGCGGATCGCCGCATTCGTACGCAGGTCCTGCGGCGTTCCTTCGAACACTATCGAGCCGTGGCCCATCACGTAAACGCGTTGCGAAATCTCGAGCGCGATCGCGAGTTTCTGTTCGACCAGCAGTACCGAGATCCCCCTGTTTTGCAATTCTTTCAGGTACTCCGCCACCAATTCCACGATCTTCGGGGCCAGGCCTTCAGTCGGCTCGTCGATCATGATCAGGTCGGGGTCGCCCATCAACGTACGGCACAAGGTGAGCATTTGTTGTTCGCCGCCCGACAGCACCCCGCCCTGCGTGTGCTGGCGTTCTTTCAGGCGCGGAAACAGCCGGTACATGTCGTCGAGCGTCCAGCGCCCGGCTTTCTTTTCGCTGCGGCCCTTCTTCTCGCCGAGCATCAGGTTTTGCTCCACGGTCAGGGTCGGGAAGATGTCGCGATTCTCCGGCACGTAGCCCAGGCCCCTGTGCGCGATTTCAAATGCTTTCAGGCCGGTGATGTCCTCGTTCCTGAAGCGGATCGAACCGGTGACGTCGACCTGCCCCATAGTCGCCTTGACGGTCGTTGAACGGCCGACACCGTTGCGCCCCAGCAGGCTCACGATCTCGCCTTGATTCACATGCAGGTCGACGCCATGCAATACGTGGCTCTTCCCGTAGAAAGCATGCAAACCCTTGATCTCAAGCAGCGTTGTCATTACGCGGCCTCCACCGGTGCATGGCCGCCGAGATAGGCTTCCCGTACTTTTGGGTTAGCCCTGATATTGGCCGGCGTGTCGCAGGCGATCACCTCCCCGTAGACCACCACCGCGATCTTGTCGGCCAGCCCGAAAACCACGCTCATGTCATGCTCCACCATCAATAAGGTTTTACCGACTGTCACCTTGCGGATCAGTTCCACTGCGGCATCCGACTCCGACCGGCTCATGCCGGCAGTCGGCTCATCCAGCAAGATTACATCCGCACCGCCCGCGATTGTGATGCCGATCTCCAGCGCGCGCTGCTCCGCATAGGTCAGCAGGCCCGCGGCGGTATTCCGGCGGCGCTTCAGGCCGATCTGCTCAAGTACCGACTCGGCCCGCTCGTGGGCATCCTTCAGGCCGTTCAAGCGATGCCAGAATGAATACTTGTAGCCGAGCGACCAGAGCACCGCGCAGCGCAGGTTTTCATACACCGACAGGCGGTGGAATATGTTGGTGATCTGGAAGCTGCGCGACAGTCCGCGCCGGTTGATTTCAAACGGCTTGAGTCCGAGGATGCTTTCCCCTTTCAGCAAAACATCACCGGAGCTGACCGGAAAACGTCCGGAGATCAGGTTGAACAGCGTCGATTTGCCGGCGCCGTTCGGCCCGATCATCGCGTAGCGCTCGCCCTTCGGCACCTGCAGGTTCGCGCCGCGGATGATTTCCGATTTACCGAAATTCTTGCGTACATCCCTGAGTTCGAGAGAGAGGGACGTCATGCCTGCGCCCTCCGGATCAGGTCTTCAATCTCGATATTCACTTCACCCCACGCATGCTGGAACCGCTTTTTCGTATGCCGGAATGCGAGCGCGCCGATCAGGAAAATCACGGCGGCGACGATCCATCCGTACGGCGCGGCGGTATCGACGGTGAAACCGAATAATTTCGTCACGGTGCCGTTCATCGATTCCAGCGTCAGGTGATACAGCATCTCGACCACCATGACGACGCCGACCAGCGCGACCAGCAATGCGCCGCCGCACGCGAGCATCGGTCGCCAGACGCGATGGAATCTCCCGTATTTCACCACGCGCAGGTTCAGCATGATGAGGCTGGCCACGCCGCCCGGCGCGAACATTACGATGATGATGAAGAATGCGCCGAGATAGATCTGCCATGCCTTGGTAAAGTCGGACAACAGCACGGTCAGGAACACGCCGATGATCGCGCCGATGATAGGACCGAAGAAGAAGCCGATGCCGCCGATGAAGGTGAATAACAGGATCGCACCCGAGCGCACCGCGCTGACATTTTCGGCGGTGACCAGTTCGAAATTGATTGCCGTCAGGCCGCCGGAAATACCCGCAAAAAATCCGGAAATGATCAGCGTCAGATAGCGTGCCCACTGCGTGTCATAGCCGATGAATTCCACCCGCTCCGGGTTGTCACGCACCGCATTGATGATGCGTCCAAGTGGCGTTTGCGTGAAAGCGTACATGCCGATGGTGCAGATGAACAGCCAGAGAGCGATCAGGTAATACACCTGGATTTGCGGCCCGTAGGTGATGCCGAGGAATGGTTCGCCCACCACGCGATTGGTGGAGATGCCCGCTTCCCCGCCGAAAAATTCCGAGAACATCAGCGAGCAGGCAAACACCAGCTCAACGATGCCGAGCGTAATCATCGAGAACGTCACGCCGGATTTTTTGGTGGTCACGTAGCCGAACAGGATGCCGAAAAACGCGCCGGCCAGTCCTCCCACCAGGGGGATGAGGCTGATCGGCAACCACATCGCGCCTTTGGCTACCATATTGATCCCGTGGATCGCGACGAAGGCGCCGAGGCCGGAATAGACCGCGTGGCCGAACGACAGCATCCCGCCCTGCCCGAGCAGCATGTTGTACGACAGGCCGAAAATGATTACGGTGCCCATCTGCGACAGGATCGAGAGCGCCGCGCCCTTGTTGAAAATCATCGGCGCAACGATCAGGATGATTGCGTACAGGCTCCAGACTACCCAGCGGCCGAGGTTCACCGGCTTGTACACCATCGTGCCGGTCTTTGTCATGGTGTGCATCATGGTATTCATTGTTCAGGCCTCCCTCGTGCCCATCAGGCCGCGCGGCCTGAAGATAAGGATGAGCACCAGGAACAGATAAGGCAGGATCGGGGCGACCTGCGCAATGGTCAGCTTCAGGACCGAATAGCCGAAGGTCGATGAGCTGACCTGTGCGCCGAATTTGGAAAGCACAGTGAGAAAGGAGTAATCCAGCGCCACCGCAAACGTCTGGATCACTCCGATTAACAGCGAGGCAATCAACGCGCCGGCGAGCGACCCCATGCCGCCGACCACGACCACCACAAAGATGATGCTGCCCACCATCGCCGCCATGCCCGGTTCGGTGACAAACGCATTGCCGCCGATGACACCGGCAAGACCGGCGAGCGCGCAACCACCGCCGAACACCAGCATGAACACGCGTGGGACGTTATGTCCGAGGGCTTCCACCATATCGGGATGAGTCAGTGCCGCCTGGATAACCAGCCCTATGCGAGTGCGTGTAAAGAGCAGGTAGATCGACACCAGCATCAGCAACGCAATCAGCATCATGAACCCGCGGTAGGTCGGGAAGGTGGTGGTGTACAAGGTGAACAGCGGGCCGTCGAGCTCCCTGGGAACGGTGTAAGGTACCGCCGCGCGGCCCCAGATCAGTTGCACCAGTTCGACGATCACATAGGACAGGCCAAAGGTAAAAAGCAGTTCGGGAATGTGTCCGTATTTGTGTACCGAACGCAGGCCGTAACGCTCCACGAATGCTCCGAGCACGCCTACCAGCAGCGGAGCGACAAACAGGGCCGGCCAGAAACCGATTTTGACGCTGATCGCATATGCGAAATAGGCGCCGATCATGTAAAAACTGGCGTGGGCGAAATTGAGGACGCCCATCATGCTGAAAATAAGCGTCAGACCGGATGACAACATGAACAGCAGCAGCCCGTAGCTCAGGCCGTTAAGCAAAGTGATTAGCGTGAACTCCACGAAGCGTTCCTATCCACAATGAATCCATGAGCGACAGAAAGCTGCGTGCCGGGGGCGGCCGGCACGCAGCGGCGGGCATTTAGTTGCTGCTCGGGCGCTTCATCTGACAGGAGGTCGGCTGGGACGCAATGTAGGTGTCGAACTTCCGGTCGGTCTTCCAGCCGAAGCCGGTGTTTTCCTGGTCGTAGCGCACATCCTTGTCATTAGTCTTTGACCAGGTCGCGATATACAGGGGCTGTTGCAGTTGGTGATCGGTCTTGCGCATTTCCACTTCACCGTTCAGGCTCTGGACCTTCATGCCTTCCATCGCAAATGCGACCTTCACCGGATCCACGGTTTTCGTCTCCTTGAAGGCTTTGGACAGCATCGAGACCACCGAATACGTGGCCATCACGTAGAAGTCATCGTTGTAGCGCTTCTTGAACCCTTCCACGATTTCCTTGCCGCTGTACGTCTCGTTATTAGCATTCCAGTAGCCGACGTATTTGACCCTGTCCAGGCCGGCAGCACCCATTGCGGTCGGCACACCGGAGGTGGAGCCGTAATAGGTATAAAAATTCGCCTTCAGGTCGGCATCCTTGGCGGCCTTGATCAGCAGCGCAAGGTCGGCGCCCCAGTTACCTGTGATGACGGTGTCCGCGCCGGACGCCTTGATCTTTGCAACGTAGGGCGAGAAGTCCTTGACCTGGGCGATCGGGTGCAAGTCATCGCCGACGATTTCGACATCGGGGCGTTTGCGCTTCAGGTATTCTTTCGCGGCGCGCGAAACCTGGTGGCCGAACTGGTAATTCTGGCCGATGATGAAGACCTTCTTGATGTCCTTGTTGGTCGACATGAAGGTCGTCATGGCCTCCATCTTCATATCGGAACTCGCGTCGAAGCGGAAATGCCAGAAGCTGCATTTGCTATTGGTGAAATCCGGATCGACTGCGGAGTGATTGATGAAGACGACTTCCTTGCCGGGATTGCGCTCGTTGTGCTTGTTGATCGCGTCGATCAACGCACCTGCGATGCCCGAACTATTGCCCTGGGCTACATAACGATAACCCTGGTCAATTGCCGCTTTGAGTTGTGTCAGCGCCTCCTGCGGGCTGCCCTTATTGTCGAAGCCCACGAACTCGAGAGTGTGCCCGCCGCCCCACTTTTGCTGCTTCGCCATCTCGGCCAGCATCTGATAGCTCTTCAGCTGATTTTGTCCGATCGGTGCGAACGGGCCTGATAGGGTTTCGATCAGTGCAATCTTGGCGTTATCAGCGAAAGCGAGCGGAGCTGCAAGAAGCGTGGAAGCGGATATTGCCAAAACCAGTGGTCGGATACGAAGTGTCATTTGTCTCTCCTTGAAATATTGTTTGGTACAACACCGGGAACGAAGCAAACTGATTCGGCAACATTAGGGCTGGACTCGGGGGCCGAACTCAGGCAGTGGGCAACTTGTACCCCTTGAACTGTTCCCGCATACGATTCTTCAATATCTTGCCGGTGGCGCCGACCGGCAACGCATCGACGAAGGCCACGTCGTCCGGCGTCCACCACTTGGCAATCTTGCCCTCGTAGAAGCCGATCAACTCTTCCTTGCTGACTTCGGCCCCGGGCCGTTTCACCACCACCAGCAACGGACGCTCGTCCCATTTTGGATGCGCAATCCCGATGCAGGCGGCCTGTTGCACCGCCGGGTGCCCCATCGCGATGTTTTCAAGATCAATGGTACCGATCCACTCGCCGCCGGACTTGATCACGTCCTTGCTGCGGTCGGTGATCCGCATATAGCCATCCGGACTGATGGTCGCCACGTCGCCCGTGGGGAACCAGCCATCCTGCAGAACGTTGCCGCCCTCGCCTTTGAAATAGCTGCCGATGACCCATGGGCCCTTGACCAGCAGATTGCCGTAGGTCTTGCCGTCCCATGACAACTCGACGCCGGCATCGTCGACGATCTTCATATCGACGCCGAAGATTGCGTGGCCCTGGGTTTCCAGGACGGCCTGTTTCTCTTCTTCCGACTGCGACATGTGTTTGGCTTGCAGCGTGCTGCCGGTGCCGAGCGGCGACATCTCCGTCATCCCCCATGCATGCACCACCTCGATGCCGTACTGGTGACGCAGGGTCTTCATCATCGCCGGCGGACATGCCGAACCGCCGATGACGGTGCGCTTGAAAGTGGAGAACTGCAGGTTGTTCTGCCCGACATAGGTCAGCAGGCCCAGCCATACCGTCGGCACACCGGCGGAGAAAGTCACCTTTTCCTGCTCGAACAATTCGAACAGGGATTTGCCGTCCAGCGCAGGACCGGGGAACACCATGCGTGCGCCTGTGAGCGGCACCGAATACGGCAAACCCCAGGCATTGACGTGGAACATCGGCACGACCGGCAGCACCGAATCGCGCGCCGACACGTTCAGCGCGTCCGGCATGGTCGACGCATAGGAATGCAGCAAAGTGGAGCGGTGCGAGTACAGCGCGCCTTTTGGGTTGCCCGTGGTGCCCGAGGTATAGCACAGGCTGGAAGCCGAGTTTTCATCGAACAGTGGCCACTCGTAATCCGCGGAACTACTGGTGATCAGGTCTTCGTAACACAACAGATTGGCGATCTTGGTTTCCATCGGCATGCGGTCGCGGTCGCACATCATCACGTAGCCCTTGACCGTCTTGGCATGTGGCGCGAATGCTTCGACCAGCGGCAAGAAGGTCATGTCGAAGAACAGGTACTGGTCTTCGGCGTGGTTGAGGATGTAGGCGATCTGCTCCGGGTGCAGGCGAGGATTGAGCGTGTGCAGGACTGCGCCGGAACCTGAAATCGCGTAATACAACTCCAGGTGGCGGTAGCCGTTCCATGCGAGGGTGGCGACGCGGTCCCCCATGTTCACGCCAAGGCCTGTCAATGCATTGGCCATTTGCCGGGCGCGCTTGTGGCAGTCGCGGTAGGTATAACGATGCGTGTCGCCTTCGACCCTGCGCGAGACTATCTCGTTGTCGCCGAAGTAGCGATCGGCATGCTGGATGATGCTGGAAATGAGCAACGGCGTGCTCATCATCTGACCCATTAACGGGCTCTTTGGATACTCTGCCATCCTGTCTCCTTAGATGTGAGTTGATTTCTTGATAGTTATTGAATTTTGATCATGATTCTTGAACGGGGTAACAAAAAGCGTCAATGACTTTCGATGGTGCATTGCCGCATCAGTCAGAAACAGTCTTGTAGATCGTGTTCTTCGGCCGGGCCGTTACGCGCCGCAGCATGGGCTCAAAGAATTGCAGGGGCAAGGTGTCGTAGTCCGGATCGAATGCCGGCGCATCGTATTTCTCGCAGAACTCGAGGGTGGCCGCGTACAGCGGTTCGCCGGCAAAGCGGTCGCGCATATTGCGGTCCATGCCCAGATAGTGGAAGAAATAGTAGCCCTGGAAAATTCCGTGGTTCTCGACGATGGCGAGGTTTTCCGGGCTGACAAAGGGCTTCAGGATTGCTGCTGCGATGTCCGGATGGTTGTAGCTGCCGAGCGTGTCGCCGATGTCGTGCAGCAGTGCGCACACCACATACTCCTCGTCCCGCCCATCGCGGTGCGCCCGCGTCGCCGTCTGCAGGCTGTGTGTCAGGCGGTCTACCGGAAAGCCGCCGCAATCCCCTTCAAGCAGCCTCAGGTGGGCAAGTACACGATCGGGCAAAGCGCTCGCATAGTGCTTGAATTCCTCGGCGATGATTTTCCAGTCGTCAGCGGTGCTGTGCTGCATGTCGCGAAACGTGGCGCGATCATTCATGATTGCCTCCGGCGTCGGTGGGTTCAGGTACGGTAGGAAGGATCCATCCTGTCCAGCCGACGTAGCAATCCGGGCCAGGCCAGCATGCCGCCTTGCGACTTGGTGACTTTCTTGGCCTGCTCGAGTGCGCCGTTGATGATCTCCATCGGAATCGGGATGAGGTCCCCGCCTCCGGCCTGGGCGCGAATCTGGATCGTGCAGGCGGCCTCGAAAATGTACATGTTGATGAATGCATCGGCGATTGTCTTGCCCAAGGTCAGCAGGCCATGGTTGCGCAACATTAAATAGTTCTTGCTGCCAAGATCGGCCACCAGCCGCGGCTTCTCTTCGTCATTCAGTGCAACGCCTTCGTAACCGTGATAAGCAAGGCTCGCCAGCACAAAGATCGACTGTTGCGACAGCGGCAATAGTCCGTTCTTTTGCGCGGAGACCGCGACACCATTCAGGCTGTGTACATGCAAAACGCACTGCGCATCATGCCGGACCGCGTGGATTGCCGAATGGATGGTGAAGCCGGCGGGGTTCACCGGGAATGGCGACTCCCCCAGCTTATTGCCTTGCATGTCAATCTTTACCAGCGACGAGGCGGTGATCTCGTCGAACATCATGCCGTAGGGATTGATCAGGAAATGATCGTCGGTGCCGGGTACGCGGGCAGTGATGTGGGTGAAGACCAGGTCACTCCAGCCAAAATCCGCTACCAGCCGGTAGCAGGCGGCGAGATCGACGCGGGTCTGCCACTCTTCCGGCGACACTTTGTCTTGTAGGGATGGGATAACCAGCTTTTCCGGTGCGTTCATGTGTCGTCTCCTCTTCTCTGTCAAAATACGGGCTTTTGCGGTGTGGTGCCGGCCCTATCCTTACATCCTAGCAGACAAGACTGTCAGTGCTTCAACAGTTGCGTGCCCACCAAGAGCTATCCTGAACATATCGGCCGGGCTCCGCTCAAATCCCCATAGGCAGCGCGTGAGCCTGCGCAAGACTACGCAAGGAAACAAGATGAATGCTCCCGACGTTCCGACAGCCCCGCATCGCACGGATGATTTGCCGATCGCGAATTCGTATGCAGCGCTACCGCCGGCGTTTTACACGCGCCTGCAACCTACTCCGGTGCCGGCCCCCTACCTGGTTGGCGCCAGCGCCTCGGCAGCGGCCCTGATCGAACTCGATCCGGCTGAGTTCGAGACGGAAGGCTTCGTCCAGGCCTTTGCAGGCAATCGCAACCTGCCCGGTTCAATACCGCTATCGGCTGTCTACTCCGGACACCAGTTCGGCGTGTGGGCCGGTCAGCTGGGTGACGGCCGCGCGATTTTGCTTGGAGAGGCCCCCGCGCGCGACTTGCCGCAACCCGGCATGATGGAATTGCAGTTGAAGGGCGCGGGCCTGACACCGTATTCGCGCATGGGCGACGGACGCGCGGTATTGCGTTCGTCGATACGCGAGTTCCTCTGTTCGGAAGCAATGGCTGCGCTCGGCATCCCGACATCGCGAGCGCTGTGCGTAGTCGGGTCGGACATGCTGGTGATGCGAGAGACCCCGGAAACCAGCGCCGTCGCTACGCGCATGGCGCCAAGCTTTGTCCGCTTCGGATCGTTCGAGCACTGGTATTACAGCGACAGGAAGGACGAACTGCAAACGCTGGCCGACTATGTGATCGACCGCTTCTATCCGCAGTTACGCGCTGAAGCAAACCCATATAAGGCCTTCCTCGAAGAGGTCACGCGCCGCACCGCACACATGATCGCGCATTGGCAAGCGGTCGGCTTCATGCACGGTGTGATGAACACCGACAATATGTCTATCCTCGGACTGACCATCGACTACGGCCCCTTCGGCTTCATGGAAGCGTTCGATGCCGGTCATATCTGCAATCACAGCGATCAGCAGGGCCGCTACTCTTATCAGATGCAGCCGGGGATCGGACAATGGAACTGCTTTGCGCTCGGCCAGGCGATGCTGCCTTTGATCGGCGATGTGGACAGCACGCATGCCGCGCTGGAAGTCTACAAAGCGGAGTACCAGGGCAAGCTGGATCAATTGCTGCGCGCGAAGCTGGGCCTGAAGGCCCATCGCGCTGATGACAACAAACTGTTCGATGCGATGTTTGCGCTGATGCAGAACAGTCATGTCGACTTCACCTTGTTCTTCCGCCGCCTTGGAAATCTGCAAGTCGACAATCCTGCGGCGGACGAACCGCTACGTGACCTGTTCATCGACCGCTCCGCTTTTGATGCATGGGTGCAGCAATATCGTGAACGCCTGCGGCAGGAACATAGCGTGGACGCGCAACGCAAGACTGCGATGAATTCGGTCAATCCCAAGTACGTGCTGAGAAATTATCTTGCACAAACTGCGATCGAAAAGGCGCAAAATAAGGACTTTTCCGAAGTTGCAAAATTGCTCTCCATCCTTGAGAGGCCATTCGACGAGCAGCCGGAACACGAAAAATATGCAGACCTCCCGCCCGACTGGGCAAACGAATTGGAAGTGAGTTGTTCATCATGAAAGAAAAAGTTGTCAAAACCGACGCAGAGTGGCGCGCCCAGCTCAGCCCGATGGAATACGAAGTCACCCGCCACGCAGCGACCGAACGCGCCTTCACCGGGAGTTTCTGGGATCATCATGAGGAAGGCATTTACACCTGCGTCTGCTGTGGTACGCCGCTGTTCGAATCGGACACGAAATTTGAATCAGGCTGTGGCTGGCCGAGCTACTTCCGCGCGTTGAATCCTGAAAACGTCAGCGAGCGCGTCGACCGCAGCCATGGCATGATACGCACCGAGATTTTGTGCAATGTCTGCGATGCGCATCTCGGACACGTATTTCCGGATGGCCCGCCGCCGACCGGTTTGCGCTATTGCATCAACTCGGCCGCGCTGCGCTTCGAACCCAAACCTTTGAAAGATAAAAATCCGCGATGAAGTTCCTGTTCGATCTGCTCCCCGTCATCCTTTTTTTCGGCGTATTCAAATGGGGTGAGGGCAATCCCGAAGCCGCGCACGCCTACGTCCAGCAATACCTGTCCGGCATGGTGTCAAGTAGCGGCGCAGGAGCCGCCCAGGCGCCGATCATGCTGGCGACCGCGGTTGCCATCATTGCCACCGTGGGCCAGATCATTTTTCTGCTCGCGCGCCGCAAGAAAGTTGACAACATGTTGTGGATCTCGCTGGCCATCATCACGGTGTTCGGCGGCGCCACGATTTACTTCCATAACGAGACCTTCATCAAATGGAAACCGACGGTGCTTTACTGGGCTTTCGGTGTGGTATTGCTGATCAGCCAGGCCTTGCTCGGAAAGAATCTGATCCGGCTGATGATGGAGAAGCAGGTGACCCTGCCCGACGCCGTATGGCAGCGGCTCAATCTAGCCTGGGCAGCCTTCTTTTCCGCGATGGGATTGATCAACCTGTATGTGGCTTATAACTTTTCCACCGGCACGTGGGTCAACTTCAAGTTGTTCGGTTTCACCGGCCTGATGGTGGCTTTCATCATTGCGCAGAGCCTGGCTTTGTCCAAGTATGTCAAGGATTCGAGATGAGCGACCGGATGGAGCAGATCCGCAGCCGGCTGCTTGCAACTTTCGCACCGCTCGACTGTCAGTTAATGGACGAATCCCACCTGCACGCCGGTCATGCCGGCGCTGCATCCGGTGGCGGCCACTATCGCGTTCAACTCGTTTCCGACCGTTTTGAAGGGTTAAATCGCGTAAGTCGGCATCGGCTGGTGTATGATTGTCTCAATGACATGATGCACGCCGACATACACGCTCTCGCCATCATTGCATTGGCGCCGTCAGAAGTAGAGAAATAGGCGTCCCCGCTGGCCTGGCTTCAGGCCTTTTTCACATTAACTCAGATTACTTACTTCGCAATTTTAGGAACAGATAATGACTTTAAAACCTGCTCGCTTGCTGATGATTCTCGTTGCGGCCGCTGCATTCCCCGCCATGGCGCAAAACCTCGCCGTCGTCAATGGCAAGCCGGTTCCCTCCTCCCGCGCCGACGCGATGGTCAAGCAGTTGGCCGCGCAAGGACAACAGGATTCGCCGCAGCTGCGCAGCATGGTCAAGGAAGAATTGATCAACCGCGAGATCCTGATCCAGGAAGCGGACAAGCTCGGCCTCGGCAACAACCCTGACGTCAAAAGCCAGCTCGACATCGCGCGCCAGTCGATCATCATTCGCGCACTGGTCGCTGACTACCTGAAAAAGCATCCGGTCACTGACGCAGAGGTGAAGGCGGAATACGACAAGTTCAAGTCGCAAGCCGGTGACAAGGAATACCGTGCACGTCACATCCTCGTCGACAAGGAAGAAGATGCCAAAGCAATCATCGCCAAGCTGAAGGGCGGCGCGAAGTTTGAAGAGCTGGCCAAGCAATCGAAGGATCCGGGTTCAGCAGCCAACGGCGGCGATCTGGATTGGGCGTCCCCGGCCTCCTACGTCAAGCCTTTCTCGGATGCGTTGGTCGCACTGCAAAAAGGCCAGGTTACCGAAACACCGGTCAAGACCCAGTTCGGTTATCACGTGATCAAGCTGGAAGACGTACGCGCAGCGAAGGTCCCGTCGATGGAAGAAGTGAAGCCGCAAATCGCGGAATCGCTGCAGCAGAAGAAGCTGCAGGCTTACCAGGAAGACCTGCGCAAGAAGGCTAAGATTCAGTAAGAATTGCAGTAGCAATATGAAAGGCGCTCCGCGGAGCGCCTTTCTTTATTTCGGCTCTAAGCAGGATTCCTATAACGCTGCGGGCTCGTCGCGGAGCCCGCAGCATGACATAGGTTGGATTCCCTACCTTACCCCACCCACTTCCGCGCATTGCGGAACATGCGCATCCATGGCGAATACTCGCCCCACGATGTCGGATGCCACGAATGCTGCACCGTGCGGAACACACGTTCCGCGTGCGGCATCAGCACCGTGAAGCGGCCGTCCGGCGTGGTCACCGATGTGATGCCTTGCGGCGAACCGTTCGGATTGTACGGATAACCCTCTGTCGCCTGCCCCTTGTTATCGACATAGCGCATCGCGGCAAGCGCCTGCCTGATGTCGCCGGTTTGTGAAAAGTCCGCATAGCCTTCACCGTGCGCAACCGCGATCGCGCTTTGCGTACCGGCCATGTCCTGGAAGAAGATCGACGGCGAGTCCATCACTT
>JBBWZW010000225.1:0-7044 GCA_039649305.1 Burkholderiales bacterium | reverse complement strand
AGGTCAGGAACAGCTTGCGTTCCCGGAGCATCTCGATTATCCGTGTGTGTAGTTGCAGCGCACGTGCGAGCGCCGCATCGTTTTCCAGATGCATCTCTGCAATCAATTTATCCAGCAACAAGCATGGGTCGCAGTGTTCGAACAAAATTACTTCCTGTCGGGTCACGACCTTTGGAGTGGATGGGAAAACGGTATATGCAGCAGAGTGTTCCATCTGAGCCCCGCAGCGTTGCTGGTGACGAGAAAATTCTGCGCTCCTCACCGGCCCCGGTCTGTACGGTCGCCTACATACCAGCCGGAATGTGCTCGTCATTTGAAGTCGCTCAAACAGTGTTGCTAATAAAACGCTTGGCCGGCAGCCCGTCAGCCCCGGCCTTCCCCCCACAGTCGCGCAAACTTGCTTCGCACCAGTGCATAGCATTCACATGCCGCCTCCTCCAACCCTGACCGATTCAGGATGGTGAGGTTGCCGCGCACGTATTTGATGAGCCCGGCGTGTTGAAACTCGCTGGCGACCATGCTGACGCCGGGTCGATGCACTCCGAGCATGTCGGCGAGAAATTCCTGTGTCAGGTGAAAGGAATCGCCGGCCACCCGGTCGTGCGTCATCAGCACCCATCGAGCGAAGCGCTCTTCCGTCGTATGCAGGCGGTTGCAGGCAACGGATTGCGACACCTGGCTCAGATACGCCTGTAGATACCGCTGGGTGATGCGGCGCAATGGAGTATTGCCCAACGTCGCTTGCCCGAAATCGGACGCCTTCATGCGAAGGTTGATTCCTGCGACCTGGCAAATCATGTTCTGGCTGGCGAAATCACCGCCAAGAAGCACTTCAAAACCTGAAAGCCCTTCGTTGCCTATGGTGCCGATTCCGACCACCGCGCCATTGCTTGTGCAGGAAAGTACGGAGAGCACCGAATCGCAGGGAAAATAGACGAATTCGATCGGTGCATCCTGTTCTGTAATGACCTGCCTGAACTCGGTGTGTACCGGTTGCAGGTAATGAGACAGGGATCGGAAATCATCATCGGACAACAGTGACAGGAGAAGGCTGTTGCAATGCCGTAGCGAGTTGCGCGAGTCCGACATGGGGCACCTTCGTCACGTGAGATGCGGCTCTGAGGTTCCGGGGAACTCTGAAAGGAGTGCGTTAATTGTGCCGCCAAATTTTGCGCGGGGCAAGCAATGGAGGGACTACCTCGTCAATACCAGCCTGGGTACAGCATCTGCGGCGCAGAACAGGAAGGCATTTTGTCGGAACTGCATAGCGATGTCTTGCGCACTCTGATGATCGACTCCGAGTACCAGTAAGCTCGGCTCTGCGGGCCACTCTCCCGACGGCGCTTCGCCTTCGCCATTGATCCAGCGCAACCCGAGTGCGTTCAGTTCAAATAAAAGGGCTTGCAGGGCAATGATGTTTTCCTGCTGCGATGCCCGCCTGCTGTAAGGGTTCCAGGCAGTAATGAAAGCGGAAGAGCCCACGCCATGCAAGGTATGCAATTTGGCAAGTGGTTCGCAATATGCGTCTACCCGGAGCGTGATGTCCCCTTCGGGCAAGCAAACGCGGTAATGGGTGGCGCGGTACGCCACGATCAATTCGTCAGGAATGGCCGTCATGAAGGAACCGGGCCCATGTGCCTGCTCGGTGATGCAGTTCAGTTGGTATTGCAAACCCGGGTGTGCGTGTGACAGATGCGCGCAAACGCACTGCTATGTGCCGGGTCGCGGAAGAGGCGCGTCGGATAGGCGCAGAACAGGGAGAAAGAGTAGTGTTTGCCAAGCTCGTTCCAGAGTTCTTCCAGGCGGATGGCCGCTTCCGTCTTGCCTTGTTCAACAAGCAGCGCGACCATTTCTCCGAAAGCCAGGATACGGCCGCACCCGGCCTGCGCTGCCCGTCTCACAACGCCACCGACGACTTCGGTGAAGCGTTGCTCGTCCGGCCAGCCGTTGACCATGAACCGGGACAGGGTTTCTTCCGCGTCGAGTGCAATGTACTGGTCGCGATAGAAGGAGGAAGCTTCAAGGTGCGGGACTGCCCGTAGCACCTGGCGGCTGAGCCGCTCACGATGCGTTGCTGTGGCGATGACGATCGCCGTGTCGCCCGCTTGAAGTCCGCGAACGACGAATTCGGCCACCTCGGCGAGGAGGCGGTCATCATTTTGATAGAAATGCACGAAATGCTCGTCGCAGCGAACGCGATAGGCAATGTTGTTATGGTCCGCTGTCATTTCCACTTTCATTCCGGTTTGCGGACGCAGAATCCGTCCTCGCAACTTTGCGTAATGAAAGTATAGACGAGTGGCTCTTCGACCAGCCGCTGTACAGCAGCGCAATCTTTGATCTGGATCAAACTGAACGTTCCGGCGGCCGCGTTGCCGGCAAGTATTTGCACTAATGCCTGGTCGTCCGCGGCTGTGTCCCACCGTAAAACGAACGAACGCCGGAGGCCCAGGATTGATCGTTCATGTCCGGCCAATTGTCTTTATCGAACCCCGGCGCATTCTTGAGCTGATCTTTTCCGACGCTGAGGACGAAGCGTTGATTTGCCGGATCGAGCTTCAATGCATCCCACGGTACCGCGAACAGCTTCTCGCCGAGGCCCAGGAATCCGCCGAAAGACAACACGGCGTAAGCGACTCTGCCACTGTCCAGTTCCAGCATGAATTCCTTGATGTCCCCCAGGTGTTCCTCGCTGTCGTTGTAGACTTCCTCCCCGATAAGCGTGCCCGCGCCCATCAGGATGGGACCGGCGCCCTTGGCGGCCTGTTTCTTGTACATGCCATAGGTATCGCGATCGATATAGCTCATGATGACTCCTGTTCTTCAACATCCTTCCGCAGACTTCTTTAGAAAATTAGTGTGCCGGACCGGATGTGCAAGGTGATCCTTCGTCTATGGACGCGGGCCACCGACCGGCGGCCTGGATGTATTACTGCACCACGTTATCGGACGCCGCATCAACAATCCGCCCGCGGTACAGGGCCGCAACAAGATCCGACTGGGTAACCATGCCGACGAGTCGCCGTTCATCATCGATGATGGGTATGTGATGCAATCCGGAGTCGGACAGCAGGGGCACCAATTCGACTATGTGCATATTTTGCCTGGCTGTGATGACGTGTTTGGTCATGATCTGGCCGACCACTTCGGGTTTTTCCGAATGCATGAACGGTATGCGTTGCAGAAAACGGCGCAGCCTGGCTTCCACGCCGTCGTAGCTGTCGAGGTTTGCCTGCTCCATGAAATCGGTCTGGGTGATGATGCCTGTCACACGACGGGCGCGATCGATAACCGGCAGGGCTTTGATGCGATGCCGGCGCATCAGGGACCATGCCTGTTCCAGTGGTGTGCCGAATTCGGCTGTGAGCACGTCGCGTGACATGATGTCCGCGCAGGTGATTTCACCGAAACGACGACGATATGCATGCATCTCGGTCTGCAGGAAAATTGTTTCGAGATCGTCGCGGCTTACATCCAGCACTTCATTGTATTTTTTGAGTACATCGTCCAGGTCCGCCGGTGTGAAACCGACCCGATCACTCGGGCGGGCGTCTGCTGTCCGGTGTGGATTGCTATGGTTCGGTCGCTGCGGATGTGGGTAGCGGTGGCGCGTCGCGTTGTTGAACAGGATGGCGGTCAATAGCAGCAGCAGCGAGTTCACGCCTACCGGGAACAGCGCGAAATGGTAGCCCTGTGCCAGGATCGCGGGCCCGCCGAGCACCGCCGTAAGAGCGATCGCTCCGCTTGGCGGATGCAGGCAGCGCAGTGCGAACATCACGCCGATGGCTGCGGCGAGCGCCAGTGCCGAGGCCAGGATCGGATCATCGATCCACTGCGCGAATGCCACGCCGATGACCGCCGATATCATGTTGCCGCCGATGACGGACCAGGGCTGGGCAAGCGGGCTCGACGGTACGGCAAATAACAGTACAGCGGATGCGCCGGTCGGCGCAATCAGCAGGGGCAGTCCCGAGCTGGGGCCGAGCACCATGCGGCTTACCAGGCTGGTTAACAACACCCCGATAAGCGCTCCGCAACAGGCTCGAAGTCTTTCCGCGTTATTAACAGCGACCGGCGCCGGCGCAAATCCCCGCAACCAGGCAAATACTTGTTTCACGAATGCCACTCCACGGCCAGGCCGCGTTTTGCCCGGACAAAAATGGCCGAGTTTACAACATATCCGAGGCTTTCACTGCGGCTTCATGGTGAGCCTGCGCACGGAGGTTTCTTCCCTTCGGCCCACATGCGCAAGTTCTGCAGGTCATGCATGCGCTCGCGCGTTGCGACCAGGCTTCTTGCTACGAGTCGCGACCTCTCATCCCCGTCTTCTGCCTGCCGTGATACCTCAACCACTACCAACACCACGCCAGGTGAGACGTCTCCCGGCAACTTCGTCACACTTAACCGCGCAAGGCCGATGCGCGAAGTGTAAGAGTCGGCGTCCAGCCTCCGATCGGGGCGCTGCCAACATTGCTGCGCTCGTTCAAGTATGTTTGCGTAGGCCATGGCAGCGGGAACAGGCGCGGTGTCCCTGACTTCGAACACCTCGTCGGGTGGAAGAGTCATTAATGCGTCCGGCGTCGGTGCAGGGGACGCGCAGGCGCTCAATAAAAGCAGGGACAGGATCGATGGGAGTAACGCATGCATAGCAGGCCCGCGGTGGAAATGACCGCCGGTCGCTTCCGGCGGCTTCGAGCCTGTTATATCAGTTGTTGATTTTCTAACTGCGCAACTGGATCAGAAGATGTCGTGGTTTTCGTAACTGATGATGGTAGATGCCTCGAAGCTTTGCTTACGCAACGCGCGCCGGTACATGCCGTAAAGGATTGCAAGGACGATAACAGCGGCAATCGCTCCGGGCGGAGTGAGGCCCTTCGGCTGCGCCAGGCAGGTGATCAGGACCATTAAGGATGCAATGCTGTAACTGAAACCGACCCGGCGCCGCAATCCGCGTATTGTCTTGCATATAACAAGCCATGCAAAAGGAGCAAGCAGCGCGACCGCTAATTGCTCGGCTAACATCACCAGTTGGGGCTCACCCATCTTTTTCTCCCTGCACTGGCCGGTCGGAATTCCGTGACGCCAGTAAGAAATAGTTAACGCTGATGCCTCTGCTGTTGCCTCTTGTATTACCTCGAAAAATGCCTGAAGCCAACCAGGGACATGCTATCACGGCTACGCTTGCTGTCTATGTCTTGAGCGCATTGGATGCATTGTGCAAGGGTAGTGTGTTGGGTAAATGGTGGACTGCAACCGACGCGTCGACGATCCCCGCTCTGACATGGTGCGGTTGCGATTATGCAATCATGTAAAGAATGTCCACTGAGCCACGAAGCGTAATGTTCTGGTATGGTTTCATCTTGCGCCGTTCAAGATACCCATGTGACGCAAGGCGGACGGACTTCCGGTTTGCGGCCGCGCAGGCTTATCCAGTGTTGAATTTGTTAGCTATATCAACAAAGAAGCAACAACCAAATCGATTCTCTAGTGCTAGAATCCCGACTCTTTCAAACAAGGATGTTGTATGAACAAAACTGAACTCATCGACGCTATTGCAGCAGATTGCGACCTGTCCAAAGCAGCAGCCCAACGCGCGCTGGACTCGATCATCGACAACGTGGTCAAGGCCGTAACTAACGGCGATACAGTGCAGCTCGTCGGATTCGGCACCTTCGCCTCCGGCTCGCGCGCAGAGCGTACCGGCCGCAATCCGCGCACCGGAGAAGAAATCAAGATTGCCGCCGCCAAGACGGTCAAATTCTCCGCCGGCAAAGCATTCAAAGACGCGGTGAATAAGTAAGTTCGTTGCAGCACAAAATGCGATAGGTGCCACAGCCGCGCTCATCGCAACCCCGTGTGTCTCCCCCGCAGTTTTCGCTTCACGCCGGATCGGACGGTCCGGCGTCGGTGCACCTCATTGCTATCCGGATGCCGCCTCGTTTTGCAATGACGCCATATCGATCACAAAGCGATACTTCACGTCGCTCTTCAGCATCCGTTCGTAGGCCTCGTTGATGTCCTGAATCGGTATCAGTTCGATGTCGGAAGCGATGTTGTGCTCGGCGCAGAAATCCAGCATTTCCTGCGTCTCCGCGATTCCGCCGATGAGCGAGCCGGCCAGGTTCCTGCGCTTCATGATGAGGTTGAAGACCTGCGGCGACGGATGCGGAGTGGCCGGCGCGCCGACCAGCGTCATCGTGCCTTCTCGCTTGAGCAATACAAGGAACGCATCGAGGCTATGCGGAGCGGCAACTGTGTTCAGGATGAAATCGAAGGTGTTTTCATGCGCAGCCATTTCGCTTGCATTCTTAGATACCACCACCTCGTGAGCGCCGAGTCGCAGCGCATCTTCCCGCTTATCAGGTGACGTCGTAAACAGCACCACATGCGCACCCAATGCGCGAGCCAGCTTGATACCCATATGACCCAATCCGCCGAGGCCGACGACGCCGACCTTGTGTCCCTTGCCAACCTTCCAATGGCGCAACGGCGACCAGGTGGTGATCCCCGCGCATAAAAGTGGCGCCGCCGCAGCCGGATCGAGCTTATCGGATATCCGCAGGACGAAATTCTCCTTTACAACAATGTTGCTCGCATAGCCACCATAGGTCATGCCGCCGGTATGCATCTCTTCACCGTTGTAGGTGCCGACAAAACCATTTTCGCAGTACTGTTCCAGGCCTTCGGCGCAACTGGCGCAATGCTGGCAGGAGTCGACCATGCATCCGACGCCCGCAATATCACCTTCCTTGAAACGGGTGACATGTTCGCCGGTGCGGGTCACACGCCCGACGATCTCATGACCCGGCACCACCGGATAAACGGTATTGCCCCACTCGTTGCGCACCGTATGCAGGTCTGAATGGCAGACGCCGCAGTACAGAATTTCGATTTGCACGTCGTACGGCCCCGGCTCGCGGCGCTCGAAGCGTAACGTGTGCAAAGGGGAGTGCGCATCGGTAGCGCCATAACCAATTGATCGAAGCATGTTGATTCCTGTAATGAGATTGCCTGGAGTGATTTTGTACAGCGCCCCGCAAGGCA